>DAIDUA010000135.1 GCA_027456965.1 Alphaproteobacteria bacterium
CTTTGACGGGTGGGTGGGAGCAGGTTATTTGAGGCCCCCGCTATAGCCGTTCCCGCCCCATCTTTCGAGGAAAAGTCATGGACAAGATCAAAGTCGTGGGTCCGGTCGTCGAGCTCGATGGCGACGAGATGACCCGCATCATCTGGGATCTCATCAAGAAGAAGCTGATCCTGCCCTATCTGGACATCAAGCTCGAATATTACGACCTCGGCGTGGAGCACCGCGACGCCACCAACGACCAGGTGACCGTCGACGCGGCGGAAGCCATCAAGAAGCACGGTGTCGGCGTCAAATGCGCCACCATCACCCCCGACGAAGCGCGGGTTGAGGAATTCAAGCTCAAGAAGATGTGGAAGTCGCCCAACGGTACCATCCGCAACATCCTGGGCGGCGTCATCTTCCGCGAGCCGATCATCTGCAAGAACGTGCCGCGCCTGGTGCCGGGCTGGACGCAACCGATCGTCATCGGCCGTCACGCCTATGGCGACCAGTACCGCGCCACCGATTTCCGTTATCCGGGCAAGGGCACGCTGACCATCAAATTCGTCGGCGACGACGGCAAGGTAATAGAGCACGAAGTGTTCAAGGCGCCCGGCTCCGGCGTCGCCATGGCGATGTACAATCTCGACGACTCCATCCGCGATTTCGCCCGCGCCTCGATGAACTACGCGCTGGGCCGCAAATACCCGCTCTATCTCTCCACCAAGAACACCATCCTGAAAGCCTATGACGGGCGCTTCAAGGATCTGTTCCAGGAAGTCTACGATGCCGAGTTCGCCGGCAAGTTCAAGGCGGCCGGCATCACCTATGAGCACCGTCTGATCGACGACATGGTGGCGAGCGCGCTGAAGTGGAGCGGCGGCTATGTCTGGGCCTGCAAGAACTACGACGGCGACGTGCAGTCCGACACCGTGGCGCAGGGCTTCGGTTCGCTGGGCCTGATGACCTCGGTGCTGATGACGCCCGACGGCAAGACGGTGGAAGCGGAAGCCGCGCACGGGACCGTCACGCGCCATTACCGCGAGCATCAGAAGGGCAAGGCGACCTCGACCAATTCCATCGCCTCGATCTTCGCCTGGACGCGCGGGCTGGCCCATCGCGCCAAGCTCGACGGCAACGACAAGCTGGCCAAGTTCGCCGACACGCTGGAGAAGGTCTGTGTCGACACGGTGGAAGCCGGCTTCATGACCAAGGACCTGGCGCTGCTGGTCGGCCCCGAACAGCACTGGCTGACCACCGAAGGCTTCCTCGACAAGGTCGACGAGAACCTGAAAAAGGCGATGGCGTAAGCTTCATCGCTGTCGGCAATCGACAAACCGACGCCCGTGCCATTGTATAGGCGCCGGTTTTGTTTTGACTCGCCCACGGTGCGGCCGTCGGCCAGCCGCACGCCCATTTCCCGAGGCAGGCGCTACGCCATCTCCCCCGCCTCCAGCCAGCGGGCGCAGTCGGGGCCGAGTTCGGCAAGGGCGCGTCTTTCATAGGCGGCGCAATCCTCTGCGGTGAGAAGATCGCGCCAGCGCCCGTTGGTGCCTTTGTTGATGAAGGTCTCGGCCCCGCCGTCGAAGATTTTGCCGCCGAGCGGAGCCACGAACTCCGCCTTCCGTTTCATATAGGCGAAGGTGCAGTGCTCGAGGATGTCTGGCCAGCTTGCTTCGTCGATCGCAATGTCGAGAAAACGCGCGATGCGGCGCATCTCGCCGTCGAGGTCGGCCTTGAGATTGGCGAAATGCACCAGCAGAACGTTGGGCAGGCCGCGCGCGCCCCACCAGCTGCGCACGTTTTCCCACAGCGACCAGAACGGATAGCCGTCCTTCTCCAGCCACTCGCGGAAATAGGGC
>DAIDUA010000136.1 GCA_027456965.1 Alphaproteobacteria bacterium
CCCTCCTCCTGGTCAGAAAGAACGGCTTCCGGCTTACCAGCAGCAGCCCGCCGAGAATCGCCGTCCCGAGGGAAAAGATCGCGTTGTAACCGGCCAGCGAAATGCCGAAGAGCCGCCACGAAGCCTCGTCGCAGCGCACGACGGGCGCGACATGGCTGAGGTCCGCCAAGCTGGTGAAGGCGACACGGTCACCGGTGCATGACGCCGGCCCGGGCAAGAACTTCCATTCGACGCCCGCCTGATAAGCGCCGATGATGCCCGTCGTGGCGATCAGAATCAGCGTCAGCCACGCCATCGCCACCATCATCTTCCGGCCGATGAGCCCGAAGGCGAACAGGGCCGCGCCGCCGAAGCCGATCAGGATTGCCGCGTCCAGCGGCCAGCGCTGCCAGTGGCACATCTCGCAGGGCGCAACACCGCCAATGTATTGAAAGCCCAGCGCGCCGAGGATCATCGCCAGGGAATAAGCGCCGGCGAGAGCCGCGATGTTTTGTGCACTCATTGCGCGAAGATCCTTGTCTCATCGTGGAACGCTTTGAATTCGAGCGCATTGCCACTGGGGTCGCGGATGAAGAACGTTGCCTGCTCGCCCACTTGTCCCTTGAATCGCACATCGGGTGCGATGACAAAGTCAACATGTGCGCGACTCAATTTCTCGGCAAGACTGTGCCATTCGTCCATAGCGAGGATGACGCCGAAGTGACGCACAGGCACGTTCTCGCCGTCGACGCGATTATATTCTTTATGTGCGTTCCCGTTCGGGCTTAAATGCGCCACGATTTGGTGACCAAAGAAATCGAAGTCGACCCATTCGTCGCTCGAACGCCCTTCGGGACAGCCGAGCAGTTCGCCATAGAAGGTGCGCGCCTCGGCGAGGTCGCGTACCGGGAAGGCGAGATGGAATCGGGGTCGTTTTTCGTGCTGCTTCATAATGAGACTAGAGAAGCAAGATACGCGGTAAAAGGGAAGCCTATGCGTAGAAATGAGGCAACCCGCGGAAAAGGGCGTGCGCGGCGGCGCGTGGTCCATCGCGAGCTGTTGAAGATAGAAGGCCGTGCCGTCGAGGTGAGCGTGAAACTCAATCCGCGGGCGCGGCGCCTGATCGTGAAGGTCCACCCCACCAGCGGCGAGGTCAGCGTGGTTGCGCCGTCGAAAAGGGCACTCGACCGTGCGCTCGAATTCGCCCGCGGCCAGACCGACTGGATCGCCCGCCAGCTCGCCCATGTGCCGCAGCGGGTGGCGCTGATCCCCGGCGCGCGCATTCCCTTCCGCGGCGTCGATCATCTGATCGCGCGCGGCGAAGATGTCCGCGCCCCGGTGTGGATCGACGGCGACGAGGCGGTCATCCATGTCGGTGGACGCACCGAACACGCGGCGCGGCGCATGCTCGATTTCCTCAAGCGCCAGGCGCGGCGCGATTTGGAGGCGCGTTCGTTGGAGTTCGCAGCCAGGCTGGGCTTGCGGCCGAGGCGCATCACCGTGCGCGATACGGCCAGCCGCTGGGGTTCGTGCTCGTCGACGCGTTCGCTGTCGTTTTCCTGGCGACTGATCCTGGCGCCGGCCTTCGTCCTCGATTACGTCGTGGCGCATGAAGTCGCGCATCTGCGCGAGATGAATCACGGCCCGCGTTTCTGGAAGCTGGCGCACGAACTGGCGGGCGACGTCAAACGGCCCCAGGCTTGGCTGCGCCAGCACGGCGCCGGTCTGCACCGCTACGGGGCGCGGTAAAACGCGTCAGGTCCCGCTGAACAGCTTGTCGAGCAGCTGCTGCAGGCCGTCGCTTTCGGCGGGTTTCTGCGCGGGCTGGCTGGCGGCGGCGATGGTTTGTCCGGCGAGCGGCCTGACCGGCAGTCCGGCTTCGGCGTTCTCCATGAACGTCTTCCAGATATGGGCCGGCAGCTTGCCGCCGGTGGCCCGCTTCATCGGCGCATTGTCGTCGTTGCCGACCCACACGCCGCACACCAGATCCGCCGTGAAGCCAACGAACCAGGCATCGCGATAATCCTGCGTGGTGCCGGTCTTGCCGGCGCTAGGCCGGTTGTCGAGTCGCGCCGCCTTGCCGGTGCCCGTCTCCACCACTTGCGCCATCACCGTCGTCATCTTCGCAAGATTATCGGGTGACATGACCTGGTCTGGCGCGGGGGCCTTGCGCTGCCACAGGACCTTTCCGCTTTTTGTACGTATACGGATTATCCCGTAAGGCGTCACGCCGTCCCCGCCATTGGCGAAGGGCGCGTAGGCGGCCGTCAGTTCGAGCGGCGTCACCACGCTGGTGCCCAGGGCCAGCGAACTGACCGCCAGCAGCGGCGTGTCGATGCCCAGCCGTTTGGCGGTTCGCGCGACGACGGCCGGTCCCACCTGCGCGGTCAACTGCGCCGCGATCGAGTTGGAAGAATCGGCAAAGGCCTTGGTCAGCGTGATCTCGCCCTGGTATTCGCCTTCGAAATCGCCGGGCCTCCAGCCGTGGATGTCCACCGGCGCGTCGTCCATGAGATCGTCGGGGCTGTGCCCGTGTTCGAAGGCGGCCAGATAGACGAAGGGCTTGAAGGCCGATCCGGGCTGGCGCTGCGCGTCGGTGGCCCGGTTGTAGGGACTGTCTTCGTAGGAGCGGCCGCCGACCATAGCGCGCACCGCGCCGTCCGGCGTCATGGCGACGAGGGCGGCCTGGCTGGCGTCAAAGGAATTGCCGTCTTCGTCCAGCCCGGCGGTGACCGCGCGCTCGGCCTCCGCCTGCGCATCCAAGTCGAAACTGGTGTCGACAATCAGCGCTTCCTTGGCGTCGCCGACATAGCCGGGAATCTGCGAGATCACCCAGTCGGCGAAATAGCCCGAGCCCGGGGTCGCCGTGCCCCGCACGATGCGCGAGCGCGTGGCCTGGGCTTCTTCGCAGGTACGCGCATCGATGTAGCCGCCGTCCTGCATGGCGCGGAGCACGACATTGGCGCGCGCCTGGCTGGCGTCGGGATCGGCGAGCGGATTGTAGTGCGCCGGCGCCTTGACACTGCCCGCCAGCATCGCGGCCTCTGGCAGGGAGAGCTGCGCGGCGTGCTTGCCGAAGAAGCGCTCGGCGGCAGCTTCGATGCCGTAGACGCCGGCGCCGAAATAGACCCTGTTGAGATAGAGCGTCAGGATCTGGTCCTTGCTGTAGCGCGACTCCAGATAGAGGGCGAGGACCGCCTCCTCGATCTTACGTTCGAAGGTGCGCTGGGGCTGAAGGAACAGGTTCTTCGCGAGCTGCTGGGTCAGCGTCGAGCCGCCCTGGACGACATGGCCCTGCATCATGTTCTCGAACGCGGCCCGCATGATCCCGATCGGATCGATGCCGATATTCTCGCGAAAGCGGCGGTCTTCGATGGCGATGAAGGCATTGGGCACGTAGGACGGAAGCGCGGTCACATCCACCATGACGCCCTGGGTGAGCCCGCGCTGGGCGATCAGCCGGCCACGGTCGTCCAGGATGGTGATGGCGCGCGACGGGCCGTTCACCAGCAGGCTGTTGACGTCGGGCAGCTCCGAAAGAAAGCGCGAGTAGAGGATGGCGACGAAGATGGCCCCACAGGCCGCGACCAGCGTCACGACATAGGGCCAAGTCCGCTTGCGCGGCTTGCGCTTGGCCGGCCGCTCGGGCGGTTCGTCGTCGCCACCCTCGGCGGCGATGGCCGCGACGCGCTCGCGCGTGCGTCGCTCGGATTGTTTGCGCGCCATAGGTTAACCCTTGGAAACGCCGACTCTGGCCTCCAAGGGTTAACAGGCGTTAAACAAATCGGGCCGCGTCAGTCGCCGATCTTGATCGCCGCCATGCCGTCCGAGTCGAGTTTGCCGCGATAAGCCTTGATCTTGACGCTTCCCGAGCCCAAGGCACTAATCTTTGGATTCACGGCCATCCCTCCGAAGGCCAAGCTGCCCGAGCCCATGATGTCGACGTGCAACGGATCGGCCGTGCCGCTCGCGATGTTGGCCGAACCGGAGCCGGCGATGTCCACATGGGTCGGACCGTTCACGCTGGCCGCCGAGAAATCGCCAGATCCGGCGATATCCACGTCGACACCATGCGCGATACGCCCGACGGTGATCGAGCCGGAGCCCGCGATGTCGGCTTTCGCCGAATCCGCGCTGCCGACGCGGATGTCGCCGCTGCCCGCCGTGTCGGCCTTCAGCGCGCCCGTGACGTCGCCGACCGTCACCTTGCCGGATCCGGACAGCGAGATATTCGCTTCGGAAACCCGACCGATCGTCGTTTCGGTGCTGCCATCGGCCGAAAAACTCATTGGTCCGTCGGTGTTGCCGATGACGGCGTTGCCGATCAGGTCGTTCACCTTCACGCGCGTGCCTTTGGCAAGGACGATGTTAATGGCAAGGTTGCTCGATTTGTTTTCGCCCAGATGCGAGAAATCGAACCAGCGGTGCCAGTCCCATACCGAGTTGACGTTGTGGTCCTCGATGACGAGCTCGCCGTTCGAGGTGCGGATGGACACCCCGTTGACGCGTTCCCTGAGTCCGTTGACCTGCACGATCGCGGGCCCGCCGTCCCTGACATCGACCTTCAGATTGCCCACGACGCCGTTTATCCGGAGCGCGCTGACGTCGAAACTTTTTTGCGGGCCCGTGACCCAGTTGGAGTCACCCGCCTTCGCTGGCAGGATGACGAGGGCGGCGACGGCCGCGCCGATCACAAAGGATTCGATCCGGTTGCGCATGGTGTTGCCTCCAGGGGCATTCGTGTTCGAAGGACAGATAGGCTGTCCCCACTGTTATACACAGACTATAAAATTTGCAGAGCCAACCCCTGAAGGCGGAAGGGGAACAAACTAGCGACGGCCCGGCTGGCCGAACGCCGCGTCAGGCCGACGGCTTAACCGAGAAACTCTCCGCTTTCCGCCCAGACCGGTACAACTCCCACATCGTCTCATAGGCCGCTTCGAGATGGCGGGAAAGCCGCGTCATGTCGAACAGGGGACGGCTGGCCCGGTTGCGAACGATCGTGTCGCGAACGGCCGCCAGCCGTTCCGGCGAGCGCGCCAGATCGCGGGCGACGGCTTCATACGCGGCAAGGTCGCGGGCAATCAGTTCTTCGGCGCCGATAGCGGTCAGCATGCTGCCCACGACGCGCGCGGCGAAGCTTTCGCCCATGCAGGTCACCAGCGGAACGCCGGCCCACAGGGCATCGCTCGCGGTGGCGCGCGCGTTGCAGGGCAGCGAGTCGAGGAACAGATCGGCCAGCGCCATGCGGGCGCGGTGCGGTGCATGCTCCATCCATTCGGCGAAGATCAGCCGCGCGGATGCGATGCCGCGGGTTTCGGCTTCGGCGCGCAGGTTTTTCCGCGCGGCGGGATTGGTGGCGATCAGCCACAGCACACTGCCGTCCGCGTCGCGCAGCAGCCGCATCCAGATGTCGAACATCTCCGGCGTCAGTTTGTAGCTGTTGCTGAAGGCGCAGAAGACGAAACCCTTCTCCGGCAGACCTGCCTCCGCGCGCGATGGTGTCGGTACGACGTCGCGGTCCGTCGTGTCGGCGGGGAAATAGCAGTCGGGCAGCCGGACGACCTTCTCCGAGAAGGAGCGTTCTGTTTCGGGCGTGATCAGGCGCGGGTCGGCGACGATGTAGTCGATGTAGTCCGCACCCAGCGTTCCGGGATAGCCGAAATAATTGACCGCGACCGGCACGGTGTGGAACGACAGAGCCTTCGTGCGGCCCTGTTCGACATAGCCCGCAAGGTCGACGGCGATATCGATCTGCAGCGTCGCCAGCAGTTCGGCGATTTCCTCATCGGAGCGCGCGCCGGCGTCGACGAAATGCTCGAAGGCGCGTTTCAGACGCTGGCGGACCGGACTGTCGGGTCCCGGCCGCAGACAGACGCCGAAGGTCTCGAATCGCGTCCTATCGTGGCGCTCGAACAGTTCGACGGTCTGATAGCCGGTGGGATGGTTGTGGAAGTCAGGCGACAGATAAGCGATGCGCAGACGCTGGTGGGGCGTCCAGCTTGCTTGGCCTGGCTTGACCGGTTCCGCGAAACGCCTGGCCGTCAGGAACTGAATCTCGGGATCGTCCAGCGCGCTCAACATCAGCCAGGGATTGAGGAACTGGCCTGCACGCACGCGCCGCGCCAGGTCCGCGGCGCTGGCGGCACGGTCGCGCCAGTCGCACAGCAGCGCGGCGATATGGAAGCGCTCGCTCGCCACATGACCGAGATCCGGTTCACGCGCCAGGGCTTTTTCGATATCCGCCAGCGCTTCTTCCAACTGGCCGAGACTGCGCAGCAGACAGCCGCGGTTGTAGAGCGCCTTGGCGAAAACCGGATCGAGCGACAGGGCGCGATCGAAAGCGGCCAGCGCCTCCGTACCCCGTCCCATCGCCGCCAGCGTATTGCCGCGGTTGTTGAGCGCCTCCGCGTGATCCGGCTTGAGCGCGACTGCGCGGTCGTACGCATCCAGCGCGTCGTCCTTCCGGTTCAACGCCAGAAGCGCATGGCCGCGGTTGTAGTACGCGTCGGCATAGTCGGGCTTTTCCGCAATCGCCCGGTCGAAGGCATCCACCGCCTCTTCCGGCCTGTGCAGCCCGAGAAGCGCCTTGCCGCGGTTGTTGAGGAGACGGGGCATGTGCGGCGCGCGCGCCAGCGCATGATCGCAAGCGTCCAGTGCATCCTGGTTGCGACCCAGATTGAGCAGGATGCCGATCCGGGCGATATGCGCCTCCAGAAAATAGGGCTTCAGCGCAATCACCCGTTCGTAGCCCGCCAGCGCGTCGTCCATCCGCCCCAGCGACAGCAGCGCCCCCGCCAGATGGAAATGCACCATGGGCTCGCCGGCATTGATCTCCAGCGCCTGGCCGATCAGCGTCGCCGCTTCGACCATGTCGCCGCGCTGCGCGCGCAGCACGCCCAGGAAATGCAGCACGTCGAAATTGCGCGGTTCCGACAGGAGGACCTTGCGGTACGCCGCTTCCGCTTCGGCCAGGCGCCCGGCGTGATGCAGTCCAAGCGCCTCGCGAAGCGTGTCGCTGGGAGAGTTCCCGCCGGTCATGATCCTCCAACGGTCTAGGCCATCAACCGGTATCCACCGCTTTCGGTCACCAGGATGCGGGCTTCGCCGGGGTTCAGCTCGATCTTCTGGCGCAAGCGATAGATGTGGGTCTCCAGCGTGTGGGTGGTCACCGCGGGATTGTACCCCCAAACTTCGTGCAGCAGCGTCTCGCGCGGCACTGTGTCGCCGCAGCGATAGAGGTATTTGAGGATGTTGGTTTCTTTTTCCGTCAGGCGGATTTTCCGCGCCTCGGCGTCGAGCAGCAGCTTGGCGCTCGGACGGAAGGTGTAGGGCCCGATGCGGTACATCGCCTCTTCGCTGCGGCCGTGGCTGCGCAGGTGAGCATGGACGCGTGCCATCAGGACGGCGAAGCGGAAGGGCTTGGTGACATAATCATTGGCGCCGGAATCGAGGCCCTGTATGGCGTCATGGTCGGTATCGGCGGCGGTGAGCAGCAGGATGGGGCAGGTGACACCCAGGCCGCGGAAATCGCGGCAAAGCGTCCGTCCGTCGCCGTCTGGAAGGCCGACGTCCAGGATCATGAACTCGTACAGCCCTTCGGTCGCCATCCGGCGCGCGCCGGCGCAATCGCCGGCTTCCACGACCGTATAGTCACCTTCCTGGCTCAGTTGCTCGGCCAGCGAGGTCCGGAGCATGTCGTCGTCTTCGACCAGCAGAACGCGCTTGGTGCTGGACATGTAGGGGTTCATCCGAGGGGCGGCGCAGGACTCTACCCGGTTTTGAGACGCGGGTGTATTGGGAAGGCGCATGCACAAGCCCACCCCTCCGCCTTTCCGAAAACGTCCGAAATCGGCGCCGGCCGGGTCGGGTCTTGCGCGCGTGGCACGCGCCGCCGATGCGTTGCGCCAGGGCCAGCCCATCCGTCTGGAGGGACGCACCGCGTTCACGATGCTGGCGGCGGAAACGTTCGAGGGGGCCCTTCCCCGCACGGGCGCCACTCTGGTGCTGAGCCACGCCCGCGCCTGCACCTTGAAGATTCGTCTTTACACGCCGGATGTCGTCGCGCTGCCGCTCGCCGCCGGCATGACGGCGGAGGTGATCCGCGCCATCGCCGATCCCACGGCCGATCTCGCCACGCCCCTGAAAGGCCCCTTTGACCCCGTGCGCGAAAAACTTCCCGTGGCGTTCGCCGCGTCGGTGAAGCTGGCGAAGCTTGCCGGACTTCTGCCAGCGGCGATCTTGCGCAAGGCTGGTGTGAAACGCGAGGCTGTGGCCGTCGCGGTGAAGGAAATTCTGTCCTACGAGAAAGACGCCGCCGCGAGCCTGAAGCCGGTGACGCGCGCGCGCGTGCCGCTGCAGGGCGCCGAACACACGGAACTTGTCGCCTTCCGTTCCGGTGACGGCGCGCCGGAGAACATCGCGATCGTCATCGACCGTCCGCCGCCCCCCGGACCGGCGCTGGTCCGGCTGCATTCCGAATGTTTCACCGGCGATCTTCTGAGTTCGCTCAAATGCGATTGTGGTGCGCAGCTGCGCGGCGCCATCGAGGCGATCTCGAAAGCGGGCGGCGGCGTGCTGCTCTATCTGGCGCAGGAAGGACGCGGAATCGGCTTGATCAACAAGCTGCGCGCCTATCGCCTGCAGGACCAGGGCTTCGACACGATGGAAGCCAACGAGCGGCTCGGCTTCGAGGACGACGAACGGCTCTATGCCGTCGCCGCAAGGATGCTCGAACTGCTGGGTTACAAATCCGTGCGGCTGCTGACCAACAATCCGGAGAAGGTCAAAGGCCTCGAAGCCGCCGGCATCGTGGTGGCGGAACGCGTGCCCCACGCCTTTCCGGGCAACGACCACAACCGGGCCTATCTGCGCACCAAGGCCGAAAAGGGCGGACATCTTCTCTGACAGGGCAAAATCTGCCGGGGGGCTGCGCCGCGTAGCCCGGAATACCGCCTTCGGCCTTTGGCAAGACGCTTGCTTGTGGGTTCCCCATGACGGCGATCGACTTCTCCAGCCATGCGGTGAATCCTGCGGCGCAGGGACCTGCGACGGCGATCGCGTCGGCGCAGAAATCCGGCAGTTCGGGTTTTTCGTTTGGCGACCTGCTCGACATCGTCAATCCGCTGCAGCACATCCCGGTCGTCTCGACGATTTACCGCGCCATCACCGGCGACAAGATCGGCGCGCCAGAACAGATCGCAGGCGACACGCTGTACGGCGGCATGATCGGCTTTCTGGCCTCGGTCGCGGACACCGCGTTCCAGGCCGTCACGGGCAAGAATGTCGGCGACACGGTGCTGGCGTTTCTCACCGGCAGCGACTCGACGCAAGTCGCGTCGGCCTCGCCGCTGGCAAACGTGGCGAGCGCGCAGACGAACGCCGCAAACGATACGGCGCAAACGGCGGTGACGCCCGCCACGGTTACGCCGGCGAGCGCGGTCAGCGGCCCCGACATTTCCGCCTTGCTGAAATCGCTGTCGCGCAAAGGCGTCGACGCCGAGACGGCAACGCGCGCGGCCTATGCCTACCGCCAGGCGATCTGCCTCGTCACTCCGATGCAGATCGTGCCACAAAGCTAGCGCTGGATTAATCCCGCTCGCCGAAGATCGCCGTGCCGACGCGCACATGCGTCGCGCCGTAACGGATCGCGGTCTCGAAATCGTCGCTCATGCCCATGCTGCGACAAGGCAGGCCCGCTTCATCCGCGAGCTTCGCCAGCAGTGCGAAATGCGGTGCGGGCGGTTCGTGGGCGGGCGGAATGCACATCAGCCCGCGCAGCTTGAGACCCAGTGCGCGCACCTCGGCGACGAAGGCGGAAGCTTCCCTGGGCGACACGCCGGCCTTCTGCGGTTCCTCGCCGGTGTTGACTTGGATAAACAATTCGGGCGAGCGCCCGGCACGTGCGCATTCGCTTTCCAGGACATGCGCCAGCTTCGGCCGGTCGACGGAATGGATCGCATCGAACAGGGCGACCGCCTCGCGCGCCTTGTTGGTCTGCAGGGAACCGATCAGGTGCAGCTCGATATCGGGAAATTCCCGCTTCAGGGGTCCCCATTTGGCCTGCGCTTCCTGCACGCGGCTTTCGCCGAACAGGCGATGGCCAGCGTCGAGCACCGGACGGATATGGGCCGTGTCGTGCATCTTGCTGACGGCGATCAGCCGGGTGAACGGCGCCGGTTTGACGGCGCCCTTTCGCGCCGCCGCGATGCGCGCCAGGATGAGGCCGAGGTTTTGCGCAATGTGCTCCGGGTTCATGGGATGAGCGATAGCTTGGGGGCCGGGAAGCTGGCAAGGGCGGCGGCCCATCTGGCGGTGCAGACCAGATCCGTGTTGCCGCCGCTCGCTCTGTTCACCGATGACGCCCGCCTGCCCGATCCGCTGGCGGCGGCGCGCGCCTTGCCGCGCGGCAGCCTGGTGGTGGTGCGCTCGCGCGACGACACACGGCGCGGCGCGCTTGCCGGAGCAATGCAGGCGCTTACCCGCGAACGCGACTTGATCGTGCTTGTCGCCGGCAACGATCCGCTCCACACCGCCGGCGTGCATCTGCCGGAAGCGCGGCTATGCGACGCGGCGGATTGGCGCGCGCGCCGTCCGTCCCTGCTGCTCACGGCATCGGTGCATTCCTTTGCCGCCCTGGGCAAGGCGATGTGCCTGCCGCTGGATGCGGTGTTCCTGTCTCCGGTTTTTCCCACGGCCAGCCATCCCGGCCGCGCGGTCCTGTCGGCCGCGCGCGCGAACCTTATCGCGCGCAGCTCATCGCTGCCGGTTTACGCGCTCGGCGGCGTCGAGGCGCGGACCGCCGCGCTGCTGTCGGGCTTTTCAGGTATTGCTGCGATCGGCGCACTCAACGTCTGATCACACGTGCAGCTTCAGATGCAGGAACACCGCGTCCATGCCGAGGCGCGGCGCGCCGTTGTAGAAGGCGCCCACGTTGCGGCTGTAGTGCAATTGCTGCCAGCCGATTGTCGCCTGCAGATTGGCGTTGAAGACATAGCCGACCGAGGCGTTGACGCCGCGCACGCCGATGACCGACCCGCTCACCGGACTGTTCGCTGTGCCGCTGCCGTATTCGCCGCCGACGATCCACGGCCCGTAGGTCAGCGTCGTGCTCAGATGCGCGCTTTCCGTGCCGCCGTTCGCCTGCGCGTCGTTGATATCGAAGGCATAGGTGTTGCTGCGGCGATAGGCGCCGCCCACCGCGAGTTTCACGTCGTCGTTGATGTTGTAGTCGATCTCACTGCCGACGCCCCAGTCGGTCAGTCCGGCATGGCCCGGCGTCTTGGCCTCAGCATGCGCCACGGCCAGGCCGCCATAAAAGCCCACCGAGAACGGCCCGAAATAATTGCTGTAGCTGATGGCCGCTTCCCAGATGCTCTTCTGCCGGTTTGCCACTTGCGGACCGCGCGAAACGAACGGCAGCACGTCCTTGCCTTCCGACGGCGTGTAGGACGCGGCGACTTCCAGGCCGAAGAGCCTGGGGGTGTAATAGGAGACCTTGGCGTAGTTGAGCGACGATTCCACCGCGCTGTTGAGCGTGAAGACATTTGTGAAGGCCCGTCCGGTGGTCGGATCGCGGAAGAAGGTCGCGTTGGGATTGTCGAGCGAGGTCGCGTCGTCGACCACGGGCCCGGTCACGGCGAGCGCATAGGCGGCGCCATCGGTCATGCCCAGTTCGACGCGGCCCAGTCCGGTCTGCGCCACGCCGTAGACTTTCTGCACGAAATCGTCGCCGTAGTGATCGCCCGAGAGCTTGTCGTGATAGGCCTCGAACGCGCCTTTGAGTTCCAGCGTCAGGCCGCTGTCGTAGTCGCGTTCCAGACTGGTGGTGACCGCCAGCGCGCCGGTGGCCGAGGTCTTGTCGACGCCCGCGGCGTCGGGCTGGTTGGCCGTGAACGCCGTTCCTTGCGCCGTCCCTCCGACCGTCAGGGTCAGATTGTCGAAGTCTTTGGTGAGGGGATTGATGTTCCAGTCGCCCAGACCGGAGGCCATGGCGGGCGCGCCAAGAAACCCGGCCAGAGCCGCTCCGGCCAGCAGATACGCTTTCATGTCCCCACTCCCAAGACTCGTTGACCGGCATTTCCGCTTGGCGACCCGCTCGGCACTTCGCCGGACAATGCTCCTTGCGGCCTCTTTAGCGGACAAATCGCCGCCTTCAATGTTAAACCATTATAACAAAAGCCGATCCTGACGAAGGGCTGGGTGCGTTGCGTGTTGCCCTTCGGCCCATTATAAGCCGAGGCCGCCTGAAATTCGGGGGGTTGCCGGTTTCGGCTGGCCCAAGAAGGATTGAAGAGCGACCCGATGCGAATCTTACCTCTGATTGCGTGCGGCCTGCTTTTGGCGGGCTGCGGTTCGTCCAGCAGCGACGTCGTCCAGGACAGCGACTCCGGCTCCACCGCCATTTCCAGCGACAGCGGCCAGCGCACCTTGGGCGTCAATTCCTATTTGTGGCATGCCACCCTGGATACCCTGTCCTTCATGCCGCTCGCCTCGGCCGATCCGTTCGGCGGCGTCATCATCACAGACTGGTATTCCGCGCCGCAGACCCAGGACGAGCGTCTGAAGGTCACGGTCTATATCCTGGACCGTCATCTGCGCGCCGACGGAATCCGGGTCGCGGTCTTCCGCCAGACCAAATCCGCCGATGGCAGCTGGGTTGACGCCCAGGTCAATCCCGAGACGGCGAACAAGCTGACCGACGCCATCCTGACGCGCGCCCGCGAGCTGCGGCTGGCGACGGCGGCCCCCAAAAGCTAGGAGCAATCCTCCCTGCACCGGCTGCCCCCGCAAGGAGGGTGGAATTGCGCGCGCAATTGCCGCAAAACATCCCCGGTTCAAGGATTCGAACACCGCATGGCGCGCTACAACGCCAAGGACTCGGAAAAACGCTGGCAGCAGGCCTGGGACAAGGCCGCGACCTTCCTGACGCCGGCCGATGCCAGCCTCCCCAAATGCTACGTGCTGGAGATGTTCCCCTACCCGTCGGGGCGCATCCATATCGGCCATGTGCGCAACTACACGATGGGCGACGTCATCGCCCGCTTCAAACGCGCGCAGGGCTTCAACGTGCTGCACCCGATGGGCTGGGACGCCTTCGGCCTGCCGGCGGAGAACGCCGCGCGCGAAAAAGGCGTCAACCCGCGCGACTGGACCTACGGCAACATCGCGGCGATGCGCGACCAGCTCAAGCTGATGGGCCTGTCGATCGACTGGAGCCGCGAATTCGCCACCTGCGATCCGGCCTATTACCGCCACCAGCAGAAGCTGTTCCTCGATTTCTACAGGGAAGGCCTCGTCTACAGGAGCGAAGCCGACGTCAACTGGGACCCGGTCGACCAGACCGTGCTCGCCAACGAGCAGGTGATCGACGGCAAGGGCTGGCGCTCGGGCGCGCCGGTCGAGCGGCGCAAGCTGTCGCAATGGTTCTTCAAGATCACCGCCTTCTCCGACGATCTGCTGGCGGCGCTCGACACCCTCGACCGCTGGCCGGAGAAAGTCCGGCTGATGCAGAAGAACTGGATCGGCCGCTCGGAAGGCATGCGCTTCTCCTTCGCGCTGTCGGACGGACGCGACCTCGAAGTCTTCTCGACGCGACCCGACACCTTGTTCGGCGCCAGCTTCGTGGCGTTGTCGCCTGATCATCCGCTGACGGAGGAATTGGCGGCGAAGGATGCCAAACTCGCCGCCTTCGTCGCCGAATGCCGGCGCGTCGGCACCGCCGAGGAAGCCATCGAAAAGGCCGAGAAGCTCGGCTACGACACCGGGCTCACCGCCGCCCATCCCTTCGACGAGAGCTGGAAGCTGCCGGTGGTCGTCGCCAATTTCGTGCTGATGGGCTACGGCACCGGCGCCATCTTCGGCTGTCCGGCGCATGACCAGCGCGACCTGGAATTCGCCCGCAAATACAAGCTGCCGGTGCTGCCGGTGGTGATCCCCGAAGGCGCCGATCCGAAAACCTTCGCCGTCGGCGACGAGGCCTATGTCGGTCCGGGCCGCCTCGCCAATTCGCGGTTCCTGGACGGCAAGAGCGTCGACGAGGCGAAGGAAGACGTCGCCAAACGCCTGGAAGCCGCCGGCCGCGGCACGCGCACGGTGAACTACCGGCTGCGCGACTGGCTGGTGTCACGCCAGCGCCCCTGGGGCTGCCCGATCCCCATGATCCATTGCGCCAGCTGCGGCGTGGCGCCGGCAAAGGCGTCGGACCTGCCGATCAAGCTGCCCGACGACCTGACCTTCAACGTCAAGGGCAATCCGCTCGCCGCCCATCCGACCTGGAAGCACACGAGCTGTCCCAAGTGCGGCGGCGAAGCGGTGCGCGACACCGACACGCTCGACACTTTCGTGGATTCCTCCTGGTACTTCGCCCGCTTCTGCGACACCACCGCGGAAGAGCCGGTCAACCGTACGGCCGTCGATTACTGGCTGCCGGTCGACCAGTATATCGGTGGCATCGAGCATGCCATCCTGCATCTGCTCTATGCGCGCTTTTTCGTGCGCGCCATGAAGCAGGCCGGCTATGTGAAGCTTAACGAGCCTTTCGCCGGCCTCTTCACCCAGGGCATGGTCTGCCACGAGACCTACAAGGACAAGGCCGGCGCATGGCTGTCACCGGAAGACGTCGAGAAGCGCGACGGCAAGGCATTCCTGAAGAACACCGGCGAAGCGGTGACCGTCGGCCCGTCCGAGAAGATGTCGAAGTCGAAGAAGAACGTGGTGGCGCCCGAAACCATCATCGACATCTTCGGTGCCGACACGATCCGCTGGTTCATGCTGTCCGACACCCCACCCGAGCGCGACATCGAATGGACCGACGAAGGCGCGGATTCCTGCTGGAAGTTCGTGCAGCGCGTCTGGCGTCTGGTGAGCGAAGCCGAAGCCCTGCCGCCGCCGGGCGCCGCCATTGGAACCGCCGAGGGCGCCGCTCTGGAATTGCGCCGGGCCACCCACCGCGCCATCGCGGCGGTGACCGAGGATCTGGCGGCGCTGCGTTTCAACCGGGCAGTGGCGCAGATTTACGCCTTCGCCAATGCTATAACCGGCTCCGAGGCGCCCGGCGCGGTGCGCCGCGA
>DAIDUA010000137.1 GCA_027456965.1 Alphaproteobacteria bacterium
GGAACCACGCCTGTGCGCGTGGGGGTCATCCTGCCCTTCTCCGCCCCGTCGGCCAATGTCCGCGCGCTGGTCAATTCTATGATGAAGGCGGCCGAGATGGCACTCTACGATTCGGGCAACCATGACATCCTGCTGATGACCGCCGACGACACGGGCTCGGCCTCGGATTCCACCGCCGCCGCGCAAAAGCTGCTCGGCCAGGGCGCGGAGATCATCATCGGACCGCTGTTTTCCGCATCGGTCGCGGCCGTTGCCCCGCTCGCGCGCGACCGCGGCGTGCCGGTGATCGCCTTTTCGACCGACCGCACCGTGGCGGGCAACGGCGTATACCTCCTCAGCTTCCAGCCGCAGAGCGAGGTGAAGCGGGTCGTCGCCTATGCCGTCAGCCAGGGCCGCAAGAATTTCTCCGCCATGATCCCGCAAACGCCTTATGGCGACGTGGTCGAGCAAAGCTTCCGCGAGGCCGTGACCGCAGCGGGCGCCAATGTGGTCGATGTGGAACGCTTCAATCCGGGCGCAGGCGATGTGATGGATCCGGCTGCCGCCGTCGCCAAGAGCAATTGCGACGCGATCTTCATCGCCCAGGGCGGCGCGCTGCTGCGCAGCATCGCGCCCACGCTGGCCTATGACGGCATCGACCACACCAAGGTGCAATATCTCGGCACCGGGCTTTGGGACGATCCTGCCAACACCAGAGAGCCTCTCCTCGCTGGCGGCTGGTTCGCGGCGCCGCAACCCAGCGCGGATGCGGATTTCGTCGCGAAGTATCAGCAAACCTTCGGCGCCCAACCGCCGCAACTGGCGTCGCTCGCCTACGATGCGGTGTCGCTGGTGGCGCTGCTGGCGCCCGGCGCGCCGTATCATCGCTTCACGCCGGCGGCGCTGACCAACCCGAACGGATTTGCCGGCGTCGACGGCGTTTTCCGCTTCCGCCCCGATGGATCGATCGAACGCGGCCTGGCGGTGCTGGCCCTTCAGCCGGATGGGTTTTCGGTGGTCAGTCCGGCACCGACAACCTTCCAGGCGAGCGGCTCCTAAACCGTCAGCTCTTCTATGACGCGGTTGAGCAGCAGCATGCCCTGCGGCGTCGCGGACAGCCGATCGTGCTCAAGCTTGAGCAGGCCGGCTTCGGTGAGCGCGGCAAGGCGCTGCGGCGGCAACGGCGCATCCCAGCGCGCGTCATAGGCGGCGAGGTCGATCCCTTCGCGCAGCCGCAGATTCATCAGCAGATGTTCGCGCGCGGCGTCACGGCGGTCGACCTCGCTTATGTCCGCGAACCCGTGACCCTCGGTCATCACCTTTTCGCGCCAACGTTCCGGCAGACGTTCGCATGCCGTGGCAAAGCGTTTGCCATTCAGATCGAGCCTGCCATGCGCGCCCGCCCCAACGCCCGCATAGGAACCGTAACGCCAATAGAGAAGATTGTGCCGCGACTCGCAGCCGGGCCGCGCATGGTTCGACACCTCGTAAGCCGGCAGGCCCGCGCCCGCCGCGATCTCCTGCGTCGCTTCGTAGAAGGCGGCGCCGAGATCGTCTTCGGGAATCTGCAGCGCGCCTTGCCGATGCAACGTCGCGAACGGCGTGCCCGGCTCGATGGTGAGTTGATAGAGCGACAGATGTTCCGTGCCGAGCGACAAGGCTTCGGAAAGCTCGTTGCGCCAGGCCGCAATGCTTTGGCCCGGCCGTGCATAGATGAGATCGAACGACACGCGCGGGAAGGTCCGCTGCGCCAGCGCCAGCGCCCTCTTCGCTTCATCGACATTGTGCAGCCGGCCGAGGAATTTCAGATCGGCATCGTTCAGCGCCTGGATGCCGAGCGACAGCCGGCCGACACCCGCCTTGGCATAATCCGCGAAACGCGCCGCGTCGGCGCTCGCCGGGTTGGCTTCCATCGTGATTTCCAGATCGTTGGCGCCGCGCCACAGCCGCGCCGCGGCGTCGATCACGCGCCCGACGGCGCGCCCGCTCATCAGGGACGGCGTGCCGCCGCCGAAGAAGATGGTCTGCAGGACCGGACGGTCATCGCTCTGCAACTCGGCGACATAGGAGAGCTCCTTCAGAATGGCCTCTGTCCATCCGTCTTCGTCGATGCTGTTGCGCACATGCGAATTGAAATCGCAATAAGGGCACTTGGCCGTGCAGAACGGCCAATGCACATAGAGGCCGAAGCCGCTCATGGCGCGAAGACGGCGCGTGCGAATTTTTCGAAAGCGCGGGCGCGATGGCTGATGGCGTGTTTCCGCGTCGGCTCGATTTCGCCGAAGGTCTCATGCAGGCCGTCGGCGACGAAGATCGGATCATAACCGAAGCCCCGGTCGCCGCGCGGCGGAAAGACCAGCCGGCCGTGCACTTCGCCCTCGAAGATCTCCGTCTCGCCGGACGGCGCGGCCAGCGCCAGGGCACAGACGAATTTCGCCGAAGGATCGCGCGCGCCCTTCCCCTGCAATTCACGCTCGACGCGCGCCATGGCGACGGCGAAATCCTTTTTCGGTCCGGCCCAGCGCGCCGAATAAATGCCTGGCGCACCGGCGAGGGCTGTGACGCTCAATCCGGAATCGTCGGCCAGCGCCACCAGACCGCTTGCAGCGGCCGCCGCGCGCGCTTTCAACGCCGCGTTCTCGGCGAAGGTCGCGCCGGTCTCTTCCGGTTCCTCAAGACCCAATTCCGCGGCACCGTGCACGCCGACGCCATGCGCGGCCAGAAGCTCAGCAATCTCGCGCACCTTGCCGGGATTGTGGCTGGCGACCAGCAATGTGGAACCGCCCGCGAGTTTCATGCGCCGAGCACCGCCTTCTGCGAGGCGACGAGTTCGCCGATGCCCTTGCGTGCGAAGCGCAGCATCTGGGCGAACTGTTCGTCGCTGAACGGCGCGCCTTCGGCCGTGCCCTGGAGCTCGACCAGTCCGCCGGCGCCGGTGAGGACGAAATTCGCGTCCGTCTCGGCGGTGGAGTCCTCGGCATAATCGAGATCGAGCATGGCCTCGCCCTTGACGATGCCGCAGGACACCGCCGCGACATGGTCCTTGATCGCCGGCTTGGTCAGCATGCCGGTCTTCTTCATGAAGGCGATGCAGCCCGCCAGCGCCACGAAACCGCCGGTGACAGACGCCGGGCGGGTGCCGCCATCCGCCTGCAACACGTCGCAATCGACCACGATCTGGCGTTCGCCCAGCGCCGTCAGGTCGACGACGGCGCGCAGGGAACGGCCGATCAGGCGCTGAATCTCCTGGGTGCGGCCGGATTGTTTGCCGACGGCCGCTTCCCGGCGCATGCGTTCATGGGTGGAGCGCGGCAACATGCCATACTCCGCCGTCACCCAGCCCTTGCCCGAACCGCGCAGGAAGGAGGGGGCGGTCTCCTCCAGGCTGGCGGTCACCAGGACGTGGGTGTCGCCGAATTTGACCAGACAGGAGCCCTCGGCGTGCTTGGCGACCCCGGGTTCCAGGCTCACGCTGCGCAATTGGTCGGCCGCGCGCGATAGATTGCGCATAGAGTCTCCCTTGAAGTTTGTGGCATCCGTCGTTACCTAGCGGCTCCGGCTGGCTTTGTCCAAAGCGGGGTTGGCCGTCTTGGGAATACTATAACCGGTTCAAAGGCTTGGGTATGACTCCTTCCAGGACCGACGCCGGCATTCTTGAAGATCGGCAGCGCGAGATTTTCCGCCACCTGGTGGAAGCCTTCATCACGTCCGGCGAGCCGGTCGGTTCCCGCACGCTTTCCCAGCGTCTGCCTATGGCCCTGTCGCCGGCCTCGATCCGTAACGTCATGGCGGATCTGGAGACCATGGGATTGCTCTATGCCCCGCATACCAGCGCCGGGCGGGTTCCCACGGAAAAGGGCCTGCGGTTGTTCGTCGACGGGCTGTTGCAGATCGGTGAGCTGGGCCCTGCCGAACGCGCCGGCATCGAAGCACGCATGAGCGGCACCGGCCATGGCGTGGAAGAGGTGCTGACCCAGGCCACCACGCTGCTGTCGGGCCTGTCGCGCTGCGCCGGGCTGGTGGTGGCCGCCAAACAGGATTCGGCGCTCAAGCATGTGGAGTTTCTGAGCGTCGCGCCAGGCAAGACGCTGGTGGTCATCGTCGCGGACGACGGACAGGTGGAAAACCGGCTGATCGACACGCCGATCGGTTTGCCGGCCTCGGCGCTGTCGGAAGCTTCGAACTATCTGAATGCGCGCTTGCGCGGGCGCACGCTGGATGTAGCGCGCACGGAAATCCTGGCCGATCTCGAGGGCGAACGCGCGGAACTCGACGCCTTGACCGCCAAGATCGTCGCGGAAGGCCTGGCGACGCTGGCCACGCACGCCGACAGCGAAGAGAAGGTGCTGATCGTGCGCGGCACCTCGCATCTGCTTGAAACCATGGAAGCGCAAGGCGATCTGGAGCGCATCCGCACGCTGTTCGATGACATCGAGCGCAAGAACGATCTGATCCGCCTGCTCGAACTGGCGAAAGACGGCGACGGCGTGCGTATTTTCATCGGCTCGGAGAACAGGCTATTCAGCCTTTCCGGTTCGTCGATCGTCGCGGCGCCCTATGCCAATGCACAGGGAAAGGTCATCGGCGTCATCGGCGTTCTGGGGCCCACGCGGCTCAATTACGGACGCATCATTCCAATGGTCGATCACACGGCGAAGGTGATCGGGCGTTTGCTCGGACAGGGATATCAGGTTTAAGGAAGCATCATGGTCGACGAAAACGAACAGCAAGCCGCGGAAGCCCCCGCACCCCAGCCGCAGAACGATGCGGAGGCGCAACTTGCCGAGATGCGCGATCGCATGCTGCGCGCCCTGGCCGACGCCGAGAACACCCGCCGCCGCGCCGAGCGCGAGCGGCAGGAGGTCTCGCAATACGCCATCGCCCGCCTCGCCCGCGACATGCTGTAGATCGCCGACAATTTCGGCCGCGCCTTGGCCGCCTGCCCGAAGGATCTGCGCGACGCCGCCGACCCGCAGGTGAAAGCCGTGATCGACGGCGTCGAGGCGACGGAGCGCCAGCTGCTGGGCACGCTGGAACAATACGGCGTCAAGATGATCGACACCTCGGACTCCAAGTTCGATCCCAACCGCCACCAAGCCATCGCCGAAGTGCCCGGCGAGGGCAAGCCGCCCGGCGCCATCGTGAACGTGGTCCAGACCGGCTACATGATCGGCGAGCGTCTGCTGCGCCCCGCCATGGTGACGGTGGCACGCAAGGAAAACGGCGCTCCGACCGGAGTCGATACCAAGGTGTGAGGATGCGCCAGGGCGCGTATCCCGCTAGGATGACTTGATGAGCGATGTCCGGATCGTGGTGGCGGGAGCGTCGGGGCGCATGGGCCGGGCGCTGGTGCGCGTCATCGCGGAAACCAAAAACTGTGTGCTGTCGGGCGCGTTGGAGGCCAAGGGTCATCCCGATTTCGGCCAAGACGCGGGCGCACTTGCGGGCCTCAAGCCGCTCGGCGTCCTGCTGACGGACGATCCGGCCGCCGTGATGGCCAAAGCAAACGCTGTGGTGGAGTTCACCATACCGCGCGTTTCCGTGATGCTGGCGGCGCTGGCGGCGGAGGCGGGCGCGGTGCATGTCGTCGGTACGACGGGCTGTTCGCCCGAAGACGACGCAAAGATCGCCGACGCCGCAAAGCGCACGGTCATCGTCAAATCCGGCAATATGAGTCTGGGCGTCACACTGCTCGCCGCGCTGGTGAAACAGGCTGCCAAGGCCCTTCCCGATTTCGATATCGAGATCGTCGAGATGCATCACAACAAGAAGGTCGATGCCCCTTCGGGTACGGCCTTGCTGCTGGGCGAAGCAGCGGCGCAGGGCCGCAGCATCACGCTTTCGGATCATGCCATCCGGGCCCGCGACGGCCATACCGGTGCGCGCGCGGAAGGCGCCATCGGTTTCGCCAGCCTGCGCGGCGGCACGGTGGTGGGCGAGCACGAAGTCATCCTGGCCGGCACGGGCGAGCGCATCGCGCTGTCTCACAGTGCCGAGGATCGCGCGATCTTCGCGCGCGGTGCGGTGGCCGCGGCGCTGTGGGGACAGGGCAAAAAGCCCGGCCTCTACACGATGACGGACGTGCTCGGCCTCTGATCTTTCCGCGCCGCTTCCACCGCCAGCATGGCGCGCTTGCGCGTGATACCCCAGTGATA
This sequence comes from Alphaproteobacteria bacterium, assembly GCA_027456965.1. GTDB lineage: Bacteria > Pseudomonadota > Alphaproteobacteria > Micropepsales > Micropepsaceae > Rhizomicrobium. The sequence goes on from DAIDUA010000137.1 coordinate 6,135, forward strand.
GCCGGTGAGCGCGCCGTTGCTGCCCAGCACGCGATGGCAGGGGATCAGCCAGGAGATCGGATTGCGCCCGACCGCCGTGCCGACGGCGCGGCTTGCCTTCGGCGCCCGCAGCTTCTTGGCGATGGTGTGATAGGTGACGAGTTTGCCGCTGGGAATCATCAGCAGCGCTTCCCAGACCTTCATCTGCCAGGGCGTGCCCATCAGATGTAACGGCAGATCACCACCGTAACGCTTGGGATCGAAAATCTGCCGTGCGAATTTCTCGGTGCGGGCGGCGTTCTCGCGATAGTCCGCCTTGGGCCAGCGCGCCTGCATGTCGGCGAGCATCTCTTCTTCCGCGCCTTCGTCGCCGAAGCCGAGACCGCACACGCCTTTGCCGGTCGCCATCACCAGCGCAATGCCGAAAGGCGAAGCATGGAATCCGCAGTCGATCGCCACGCCTTTGCCGCCTTTGGCGTAGTCGCCCGGCGTCATCGCTTCGATCTTGAGACACAGATCGTGCAGCCGTGACGGCCCCGACAAGCCCGCGTCGAGCGCGGCGTCCAGAACGCTGGCGCCTTGCGTCAATTCCGACTTGGCGTGGCCCAGCGTCAGATGACCGACGAAGGATTTCGGGCTGACGCCGACGTAACGCGTGAACACGCGCTGGAAATGGAACGACGACAGGCCGGCGGCATCCGCGGCGTCTTCAAGCCGCGGCTGTTCGAGATAGTGCTCGCTCAGGAAGCGGATGGCGCGGCCCATGCGGCGCCACTGCGCGGTGTCCTCGTTGGCGTCGGTGATTTCGGTCATGGGCTCACGATGGCGCAAAGCGCCGCGTCCCGCGACCCGATTCTTGCGGCCTCAAGCGCGGTGGCGCGCCGCCCATAGCGCCGACCGCAGCGCCTGGGCGAACGAGGCCCTTTCGGACGGCGCCAGGAATGTTCCCAGACGGAACCCTTTGCCGTGGCTCCACAAGGTCAGCTGGCTGTTGTGTTCGGGCGGCTCGTCCATTTCCAGGCGTACCCAATAAGGGTTGAGGACGATGTCCTGCCGGTGGCCATTGGGCTTCTTGCGCTCGATCCTGAGACTTGAGGGCGTCAGGATGACGTGTTCCTCCCGCCCCGCGGCGATCAGATTCCGGCGAAAAGCCCAGGCGAGCAGGGCTACGCCGGCAACCATGAACGGCAGGATGAGCCAGGCGCCGTCCAGGAGGAAGCTGGCCGCCAAGACGAGATTGGCCAGCGCAAAAAGCCCGACAATGAGCGACAGCGTGCGCGGCCTGAGCGGTGGGCTTGGCCGCAACACACGGTCCAGCAGGACGTCGCGATCCTCGCTCATGAGCCAAAGATGGCCATGGCCGCGCGTGCTGGCAAGCCGTCTTGGAGACGCGGCGATTTCCGGCCATTCTCCGCGGGCTTTTCCGCCCCTGTGGACCTTCCATGGCCAAACCCTTCACGAAATCCGAGACGGAAGCCTTCTTCGCGCGGCTGAAGGCGGCGATGCCCGATCCCAAAACCGAACTCGCCTACATCAACGCCTACACGCTTCTGGTGGCCGTCGTGCTGTCGGCGCAGGCGACGGACAAGGGGGTCAACAAGGCGACGGCCAGACTGTTCGAGGTCGCCGACACCCCGGCCAAGATGGTGGCGCTCGGCGAAGCCGGGCTGACGAATTACATCAAAACCATCGGGCTATACCGCAACAAGGCGAAGAACGTCATCGCGCTGTCGAAGACGCTTCTCGAACGCCATGGCGGAGAGGTGCCGCATGACCGAGATGCGCTGGAGACGCTGGCCGGGGTCGGACGGAAGACGGCGAATGTCGTGCTCAACGTCGCCTTCGGCGAAAAGACGATCGCCGTCGACACCCATATCTTCCGCGTCGCCAACCGCACCGGCCTGGCGCCCGGCAAGACGCCGCGGGATGTGGAAGATGCGCTGCTGCGCGCCGTTCCCGACGGCTATCTGCTCCACGCCCATCACTGGCTGATCCTGCACGGCCGCTATGTGTGCACGGCGCGCGCGCCGAAGTGTCCCGACTGCGCCGTGCGCGACCTTTGCCGGTTTCCCGACAAGACGAAGGCGGCACCGGCAAAGCCGGTCAGGAAACCGGCGGGCGGCGGCCGCGCAAAGCATCCAGGCAGGTAGGATCCGCAGCCTTGTCCGTCCCATGCGGAACGGTCTCGACGTGACGGACGACCTGGGAAACGCCATTCGAATACAGGAAAAAGAACGCGCGGCAGTTCGCGTTGTCATAGCGCCACATCTCGCTCCCGTTTTCCTTGCGAACGAAAGACGGGGTGCCGAACGCGTTGAGCAGATTGCTTGCGGACAATCCGACCAGACCGGCGGGCTCGCCCGATGGCGGCGACGGCGGCAGCTCTATCTGGGGGTTTTGCGGTTCGCCGGCGCAGGCGCCAAGCATGGCGCAGAGGCCAAGGACCAGGACGGGACGGATCATACGGGACGTTCCTCGTGCGAATAGCGCTTGAACATGTGAACCATGAACGCGGCGCCGAATAAAGGCGCCATCAGATTGACCAGCGGCACCACCGTCAGGACCGAAATGACGACGCCGGCCCAGAACACGCCGCCCCCATGACGCCGGCGCAAGGCATCCGCGGCGCTGCGCGACATGTGGCGCAGGGCCACGAGTTCGAAATATTCCCGCCCCAGCAACCAGCCGTTGACGAGGATGGTGGCGATTTCGGCGATGACGGGCACCGCGATGTCGACCGGCAGCAGCGCCAGATCGACCAGGATCACCATCGCCGCCAGGCGCAGGCCGGCAAGCAAGGTGGCGCCGAAGGATGCCCCCGCCGCCCTGGGATCGGCGGGGTAATAGCGCGCTTCCACGGCCCGGGCGACATCTTCGAGGAACAGCGACGCGAACAACGCCGCGACGGGCGCGCCCAGAAAAAATATCAGCAGAATCAGCAGCACCGGCGCGAGAAAATCGAGGAGAGCGTTCACCCAGGGCGCGCCGAGCGTCGGCAGTTGGTGCACGCCAACCTCGACCGCCACAAACAGCACGACGAACAGCACAATGGTGAGGAACAGCGACCGTATCACCACGCCGGACAACGTCCGGTCGAACAGGAGATTTGCGGCCTTGCGCAGGCTTGCGAACATGGCAGACCTCCCTATAAGACAGCGGTTGCTGGCGCAATCTCAACAGCTTGGGGCAATCATGGCGCGGAAATTCGATGTCATCGCGATGGGCAACGCCATTGTAGACGTTATCGCGCCCGTCGACGACGCCTTCCTTCTGACCCACAAGATCGCCAAGGGTGTGATGACCCTGATCGACGAATTTCGCGCCAATCAGCTCTACAATGCGTTTGCCCAACGGCTCGAAGCGGCGGGCGGTTCCGCGGCCAACACGATGGCGGGCTTGGCGTCGCTCGGCGCCCGCGGAATGTTCGTCGGCAAGGTCAAGTCCGACCGCCTGGGCGAGTCTTTCGCCGAAAGCATGAGGGACATCGGTGTTCGTTATGCGACCGCGCCGGCCGACGACGGGCCGTCGACCGCCTGCTGTCTGATCGCCGTCGCGCCGGACGGCCAGCGCAGCATGAGCACCTATCTGGGCGCCAGCCGCGAGCTTGGCGCCGCCGACATCAAGGCCGCCGAGATCGCCGCGGCCGACGTGCTCTACATCGAGGGTTATCTGTGGGATACGGACTCGGCCAAGGCCGCGTCGCGCAAGGCCATTGCGATCGCCAGGGAAGCGGGAACCAAGATCGCGTTCACGCTGTCCGATCCGTTCTGTGTCGGCCGATACCGCGAAGAGTTTATTGAACTCCTGACCAACGACCTCGACGTCCTTTTCGCCAACGAGGAGGAAGCCAAGGCGCTGTTCGAGGTCGAGACCTTCGACGAAGTGCTTCAGCGCATCGAATCGTGGAACGGAATCGCGGCCTTGACGCGTTCGGCGAAGGGCTGCGTCGTGGCCCGCGGCGGCGAGGTCCATGTGATCGATGCGGCGCCGGTGGCGCGCGTGGTCGACACGACCGGCGCGGGCGACGCCTTTGCGGCGGGCTTTCTGTGCGGCCTTGTTCGCGGAATGGGCCTTGGCGCCAGCGGGCGGCTGGGCGCGTTGGCGGCAGCCGAAATCATCTCGCATTACGGTGCGCGGCCGGAAGCCCCGCTCGAGGCGCTGGCGATCAAAGCCGGCCTGATCTGAATCTCAGCCTTTCCCCTTGCGCAGATAAACGTAGAGCGCGCCTTCGCCGCCGTGGCGGCGGTGCGCCTGGCGTGTGTCGGCGATCAGGCGCGCCAGCGCCGGCTCGCCCAGCCAGCGCGGCACCATCGTCTTGAGCACGCCGCGCGACCGTCCGGCCAGCTCCATGTCGAACGGAGCATGAGGGTCGGGTGCGCGCATGCCCTTTCCGGTGACGACGAGCACCAGCCGGTCGCCGCGTCGGTGAGCGCCCTGCAGAAAGGATGAAAGCGTCTGGTGCGCCACCTGCTCGGTCAACCCATGCAGGTCGAGCTTGGCGTCCGGCACGGCGGTACCCCTTCGCAATCGTTCGCTGGTTCGCCCGTCGACACCGCTGGGGGCCGGCATCGTCACGGCCTTCTTTGGCGCGACAGGTTTTATTTCGCTCGCCTGAGCCGTTGTCTTCTTGATCTGGGCCCGACCGGAAATCACCGCGCGAAACAACGCTCGTTCGTCATCGGTCGTCGACCGGCGACTCATGACGCGATCGCCGGATAATCTGTTCTCGGTGCGAGACGCGCCGCCACCGTCTTGGGAAGCAGCACAAAGAGCCGTCCTTGCTGCTTCATCTGCCCCGCGAGGGTCTCCGCATCCTTGCCGAAGCCGAAGAAGATATCGCCGCGAACCGTGCCGCGGATCGCCCCGCCGATGTCCTGGGCGATAAAGAGGCGCCGCAGCGGTTTGGCGTCGGGCAATGTGGTGGACAGGTAATACGGCACGCCCAGCGCGTGCAGACGCGCGTCAACGGCCAGACTCGCACCCGGCGTCAGCGGCACGCCTTCCGCGCCCTTGGCGCCGAGCCTGGCGTCGCCAATCGGTTCTTCCTTGAAGAAAACATACGAGGCGTCGGTTTCCATGACCGCCTTTGCCGCCGCGGGATGGGACAACAGCCAGGCGCGAATGCTCTGCAGCGAAACATTTTCACGCGTCAGCGCGCCGCGATCGATCAAGGTGCGGCCGATCGGCGTATAGGGCTGGCCGTTCTGCGCCGCATAACTCACGCGCATCTCTGTTCCGTCATCGAAGCGCACACGGCCCGAGCCCTGGATATGCAGGAAGAACACCGCGACGGGATCGTCGGCATAAAAGAGGACATGCGCACCGGGCAGGCCGTCCGCATCGATTTCGGCCCGCGTCGCATAGGGCACGAGGCGGTTGTCCTGCACACGGCCGGCGATGTGTTCGCCACGCAGGTTTGGCCGGAATGCTCCCAGGTCGACGCTGATCAGATCGTCCGGTACGCCATAGACGGGAATCTGAAAGCGCCCATGTCTGGTGCGGCTGGCATTCAATTGCGGTTCGTAATAGCCGGTGAACAGACCGTTCCTGACACGACCGGCGCTGACTTCGATGGGCACAAACCATTGCTGGAAGAACGCCCTGGCGGAGGCCTTCTGTGTTTCAGCCGCCTGGCAGGGCGCATGCCAGTCGCCGACGGTTCCCGCGTAGCCCGCCCCTCCCATGGGCGCGCCCGCATTCTCCTTGGCCAGAGCCGCGCAGGATCGCAAAAAGGCCGAGAGCGCCGCCCGCGGATCAGACCGGTTCCAGCCGGGCAGCGCCGCGAAGGTGGTCTTCGTCAGGCGAAGGGGACCGGCCGTCGGAGGGCGCATGGCCCACCAAATCCAGCCGGCCGCCAGAGCGAATCCGAGAAGGCCGAGGAAAATCGCCGCGAGAAGACGCCAGCGCACGGTCAGGCAAGCTTCATGGCAGGTCGCCCGACGTCGCGACCAGCGTCCAGTTGGGATCGCGCGCCCGTACGTCGCGCGAGAAGGTCCAGACGTCGATCACTTCGCGAACCGTCTTGGTGTCGCCTTCGATGAGCGCTTCGTGTGCGTCCGTGGTTGCCGAAATAAACTGCGCGCCGAATGTCAGTGTGACCTCGGCCATACGTCCCTTGAGGGCCGCCGCGACGATCTTCACATCCTTGAAGCCCACGAACGTGAACGCGACCTTCTCGCCGCGCTGTTCGCGTCCGCGTATGGCGGCATCGAAGGCGGCATAGACTTCCTCGCTGAGGAGCGGGCGCAATGCGGCGCGATCGTTGTTCGCAAAGGCCGTCACGATCATTTCATAGGCCGCGCGCCCGCCCGAAAGGAAGTGATCCTTGTCGAACGCACGATCGGCGAGCTGGATGTCGACGAGTCCGCCGGCCACCGGATCCGACGGCCGCTGGGCAAGGGCCGGGCGTGCCGGGATCCTGCCGTCATCCTTCGCGGGGGCGTCGCCGGTCCGCGCAGGCGGATTGCCGGACAACCGGTAGTTCTCCTGCGGCGGGCGTTCGTGGCCCGTCCGGCGACCCAGCACCATGTAAAGGCGGAACAGGATGATGCCGGCCACCGTGGCAATCAGGAGGATGTCGAGCAATTGAAAATTCGCCATGTCGGGCACCTTTTCCGCGGTTGCGCGGAAGACGTCCATCCTACCGCCCCCCGCCAAGGGGGTCCAGTTAATATCCCGGCAAGGCGGATTTTGGGCAAACGTGGTTGCCGCGGGGTTGAAACTGTCCAATTGCTTGTCTTGGGCGAGCGTTCCGTGCTAGCGCCCCCAAGCGATTTTCCAAAGGTTTACAATGAGCGGCGATATTCCGGCTGAGGGCAGTGAGAATGGCATGGACGCACAGGCGCCCCGTGTCCAGGTTGTCGGCCAATACATCAAGGATCTTTCCTTCGAAAATCCGGGCGCGCCGGCGAATTTGACCTTTCGCCCACAGATCGAGTTGAGCGTCGACCTGCAGGCGCGGCAGGTCGAACGCGAGCATTTCGAGGTCGAACTCAAGCTGCGCATTTCCGCCAAGAACGAAGAAAAGCCTGCCTTTCTGCTGGAGCTGGTTTACGCCGGCCTGTTCCAGCTGCAGAACATTCCCGACGAAGTGCGCCAGCAGGTGCTGCTGATTGAGGCACCGCACATCATGTTCCCCTTCGCGCGGCGGATCGTCGCCGATGTCGTGCGAGACGGCGGCATGCCGCCGCTGATGATCGAGCCGATCGACTTCGCGGCGCTCTATCGCGCAAAGGCGATGGAAATGCAGCAGATGCGCACCGGCAATCCCGGCCATATGGACGCGTAGGGCAAGCCCTTAACCCCAGTTCCACACAGCGCCTTCGCCAAGCTCGCGCCTGACAAAGTAGGCATGGGCTTCGCGCTCGGCCGCCGTCAGCAGCGGCGGCAACGGCGCGGGGCGTGTCCGTGCCGGCCGGTTCTCGTCGACCGTGGCGGCGGCCGCATCGTCCGCGGGCGCCAGCAGAAGGCGCTTCTGCCGTCCGCCGATCAGTTCGAGATAGACCTGCGCCGTCAGTTCGGCGTCGAGCAGCGCCCCGTGCTTCTCGCGCGCCGACAGGTCGATGCCGAAACGCTTGCACAATTCGTCGAGCGAATAGCGCACGCCGGGGAGCTTGCTCTTCGCCATTTCGATCGTGTCGATGGCGCGGGCCGCCGGGATGCGTTCGCCGCCGATCCGGTCGAGCTCGGCGTTGACGAATTTCAGATCGAAGCTGGCGTTGTGGATGACAAGCGGCGCATCGCCCAGGAACTGCAGAAAGGCTTCGGCGATTTCCGGGAAGCGGGGCTTGTCCGCGAGGAACGCGCCGGTGATGCCGTGCACACGTTCGGCTTCCGGCGGCATGTCGCGGTCGGGATTGAGATAGCGCTGAAAGGTCTTTCCCGTCGGAAAATGATCCATCAGCTCGACACAGCCGATTTCGACGATGCGATGTCCGTCGGACGGCTCGAACCCCGTGGTTTCGGTGTCGAGTACGATTTCCCGCATACTATTCCGTCTCCGCAGAACCGGCGCGGCGCGCGCGCAATTCCGCCACGATCTTCTTCACCTGCCCGAAAGCGTGGTCGAGGCCTTCCCCGGTTTCAACCACAAAATCGGCTTTTGCGCGCTTTTCCGCATCCGGCATCTGCCGCGCGAGAATGCGATCCATCTTGTCCTGCGTCATGCCCTGCCGCGACAGAACGCGTCGGCGCTGGACCTCCGGCGGCGCCGAGACCACCACCACGGCGTCCACGCGCGCATGCCCGCCGGTTTCGAACAGCAGAGGGATATCCAGAACGACGAGGTTGGCGCCTTCGGCGTGTGCCTTGTCGATAAAGTCGCGCTGGGCCACGGCCACCAGAGGATGCACGATGGCTTCAAGCTGCGCGAAAGCGGTTTTGTCGGCCGTCACCCGGCGTGCGAGTTCGCCGCGATCGACACGGCCATCCTTGACCGAACCCGGGAAGGCCTCGGCGATCCTGTCCACCGCAACCCCACCCGGCTCGTAGAGCGCGTGGACGGCCGCATCCGCGTCGTAGACCGGCACACCAAGCCTGACGAACATCTTCGCCGTTTCGCTCTTGCCCATGCCGATCGAACCGGTGAGTCCGACCAGGATCGGACGGTCAGCGGCCATGTTCCAAAGCCTCTTCCAGCATGCTCCGCAGTGCAGCCGAGACCTCAGGCTCGACGCCATAGAAGGCTGCAAAGGCCGGCACGGCCTGGTGCATCAACATGCCCAATCCGTCGATCGTCTTGAGTCCGCATGCTCTGGCACGCGCCAGGAGTCCGGTTTCGAGCGGGTTATAAACGCCGTCGACAACCAGCGCATCTTTCGGCAGCGGATCGAGCGGCAGATCGACGGACGGCGTCCCGCTCATTCCGGCGCTGGTCGCATGGACCAGCAGGGCAACATCTTTCCCGGCGCCGATCCAACCGTCGAAGCCCATCGGCACAAGCCTCGCCTTGATCTTCGGCGCGACGGACGCCGCCAGACTTTGGGCGCGCCCGAGGTTACGGTTGAGGATGCGGATTTCGCTCACGCCAAGCTCGGAGAGCGCGCAACACGCCGCGCGCGCCATGCCGCCGGCACCCCAGATCGCCGCCTTCGCGCCCTTAAGGGCGCTGGCGTCCATGCCCTCGCGCAAGCTTGCACACAACCCCGTGGGATCGGTATTGCGCGCCTCGATGCCGTCTTCGCCAAACAGCAGAAGGTTCGCGGCACCGGCCACCTCGGCGGCGTGGTCACAGCGATCCGCAAGCGCAAACGCGGCTTCCTTGTGCGGCACGGTGACATTGACGCCCTTGAATCCGGCCCGACGCAGACCGTTCAAGGCCGCGGCAAAGTCTTCTTTCCGGATGGCGAGCGGCACATAGGCCGCGTCGAGGCTGTATTCGCGGATCCAGTAACCGTGCAGCCTCGGCGACAGGGAGTGGGAGATGGGCCAGCCGACGACGCCCGCAAGTTTCGCGGCTCCCGTGATGTTCATTGCCGGATGACCCCATGATCGCGCAGCACTGCCAGCAACGGTATCAGCGGCAGGCCGAGCACCGAAAAATAATCGCCTTCCACCCGTTCGAAAAGCTGTGCGCCACGCCCTTCGAGATGATAGCAGCCGACGCTGCCCAGAATGGCGTCCCCTTCGGCCGATAAATAGTCCTGGAGAAATTCCTCGCTGAAGCACCGCATCCACAGCGTGGCCTCCTCGTGGCGGCGCCAGATCGGCGACCCCCCCCTGGCCAGGACGCAGGCTGTCGCGAGGGTGTGCTGCTTGCCGCGCAGCTGCCGAAGCAAGGCGCAGGCCCCGGCCATATCCGGCGACTTGTCGACCATCCGGCCTTCAAACGCGAGCACCTGGTCGCAACCCAGCACAAGCGCCTGTGGATTCTTCGCCGAGACGCGGATCGCCTTGAGTTCCGCCAAGGTGTCGGCAATTGCGGCGGCCTGTGCCCCGTCCGCGAGCAGCGAGGTTTTGATCTCATCCTCGTCCACGCCGGCGGGACACACCTCGAAAGGCACGCCCCCGGCGCGGAGCAGCCGGGCGCGGACGGCGCTCGCCGAAGCCAGGACCAGCGGGCTCATTCCGGGTTGTCCCGGCGCTCGGCCATATAATTCAGGATCGTGGCCGCCGTCTCCTCGACCGAACGTCTTGTGACATCGATCGACGGCCACCCCTGCTGTTCGTAGAGACGCCGGGTGGTCATGACTTCGGCCCGCACTTTTTCAAGGTCGGTGTAATCCGTCACCATCTGTTCGCCGATGGTTGCCAGACGGTTGCGCCGTATCTGGACCAGACGTTCGGGGGAGGCCCACAAACCGACGACCAGAGGCTTGGTGTACGCCAGCAGCTGGGACGGCGCCGGCATGCCGAGAACCAGAGGCACGTTCGCCGCACGGACGCCTCGCATGGCGAGATATACACAGGTCGGCGTCTTGGACGTGCGGCTGGCGCCAACCAGGATTGTATCGGCGCCGCCGAGATCGTCCAGCGCCTGGCCGTCGTCGTGCTGGATCGTGAAATTCAGCGCTTCGATCCGCTGCAGATAGCGTTGATCGACTTCATGCTGTCCACCAGGCCTGTGAGTCTTCGGTGCACCGAAGAAGCGCTGCATCAGACTCACGGGTCCTTCCATGAGATCGAAGAACGGAACGCTGATCATCGTGCACTGCGCGACGAGTTCGTTGCGCAGTTCCAGATTCACAACCGTGAACAGCACAAGCCCCGGATGTTCGCGAATATAATCGACGGCACGCAACAGCTGCCGTTCGCTGCGGACCAATGTGTAGGAATGCTCCTGAACGATCACGCCTTCGAATTGGGCAAGTGCGGCTTTGGCGACGGCGTGTAATGTCTCGCCGGTCGCGTCCGAAATCAGATGGAGGTGAAATTGTTCACTCACAGCCTTGCTCCTGATCCATCCACGCCATGCCTCCGACTATGCACATAACTGGCGCGGCCGACCAAGGCCGGTGCGTCTATGGGCGCGGAATCCCGCGAACCGCGCCAACCCCGCACAGCCTGTCCTATTAGCCACACTTTCCGAAGCTCTTGAGTCTATTAATATTCCGGCCTACAGAAAATCCACACTCACCGACTGCTCCACAATTCACAGCCCAAACATCATCTTCAGAATCCTTTACTAGGAGTCTTGTATTGGAGAAGAGAAAGAAACTGCTCGAAGTACTGGAGCGGAAAATCGTCACTCCTCCGCCGCTTTGGATGATGCGTCAGGCTGGCCGGTATCTTCCGGAATATCGGGAAACGAGAGCAAGAGCCGGATCCTTCTGGAAAATGTGCATGTCGCCAGACTTGGCGGCGGAAGTGACGATCCAGCCGATCGAACGTTTCGGTTTCGATGCGGCGATCATCTTCTCGGACATTCTGGTCGTGCCTGCAGCCTTGGGACTGTCGGTGGAATTTGAGGAGGGTGTCGGCCCCAGGCTTCCTTCGATCAGCACGACGAATGGCCTGGAACACGATCAGGCGAAATGGTCGCAGACTCTGGAGCCCGTGTACGAGGCGCTTCGTCTTGTGCGCGGACGGTTGCCGGCGTCGACGATGCTGCTCGGCTTTGCCGGCGCGCCCTGGACCTTGGCGACGTATCTCGCGGCCGGCAGGGGCGGCGACGAACAGAAAGCTGCGAAGATTTGGGCCTATCGCGATCCGGACGGGTTCAAAGAGCTTATGGACGTTCTTGTCGCCTGCGTTTCCCAGCATCTCGTGGCACAGCTGAAGGCCGGGGCCGATGCCGTTCAGATTTTCGACAGCTGGGCATCCGGTCTGCCGCGAACGGCATTTGCCCGATGGGTGGGCGCGCCGACCCGGGAGATTGTCGCCAAAATACGGTCTCAGGTTCCAGGCGCACGGATCATCGGGTTTCCCAGGGCCGCCACGTCGGACGGTTATGAACTCTATGCCAGGGAGACGGGTGTCGACGCTCTCTCTCTCGATACGGCGGTGGCGATGGATTGGGCAGCCGGCACACTGGGAACGCGCGTCGCCTTGCAGGGCAATCTTGACCATATTGCTCTGATCGCGGGGGGTCGTGCGCTGGCGGAGAGTGTGGACAACATTCTTGAGGCAACCCGTGGCGTGCCGTTCATCTTCAATCTGGGGCATGGCATTCTGCCGGAGACACCCGTCGCGCATGTCGAGGAATTTGTCCGCCTGGTGCGGGGTGTGCAGTGAAGCTTGCCGTAGTTCTGTTCAATCTTGGCGGGCCGGATTCCCCGGACGCCGTTGAGCCGTTTCTGCGCAATCTGTTCCGTGACCCGGCAATCCTGACCGTGCCTTCCTTCATCCGCGAACCTCTCGCGCGGTTCATCGCCCGGCGGCGGGCGCCTGTCGCGCGTGAGATCTACGCCAAGATCGGCGGGCGGTCGCCGATTCTGGAGGAAACGTTGGCGCAGGCCCGTGCGCTGGAAGCGGCGCTGTCGGTTCATGAGACGCGGGCGTTCATCGCCATGCGCTGCTGGAAGCCATTCAGCGACGAAACGGCGCGGGAGGTTGCGGCCTGGCTGCCCGACCACATCCTGCTCCTGCCGCTTTATCCGCAGTTTTCCACAACGACATCGGCTTCGTCGCTGACCGATTGGCGCAGGGCTTCTGCAGCGGCACACATCATGGCGCCGGAATCGCGGGTATGCTGTTACCCCGGGGCGCCGGGATTCATCGAGGGGCTGGCGGCGCTGACTCACGAGACGATGGCCAAGGCGCGACCGGATATCTCCTATCGGCTGTTGTTGTCGGCGCACGGCTTGCCGGAGCGGGTGATCGCCAGGGGCGATCCGTATCAATGGCAAGTCGAGCGGTCGGCGGCGGCGCTTGTGGAGCTTTTGGGGGCGACCGACTGGACCGTCTGCTACCAAAGCCGGGTCGGTCCGCTGAAATGGATCGGGCCATCGACCGACGCCGAAATCCGGCGCGCGGGGGCGGACGGCAAAGGGGTGATCGTGGTGCCGATGGCGTTCGTTTCCGAACATTCCGAGACGCTGGTCGAACTCGACATGGAATACGCGAAGCTGGCGCACGAGGCGGGGGTCCCCGATTACCTGCGTGTCCCGACGGTGAGCGCCCACCCCGCCTTCATCGCCGCCCTTGCGGATTTGGTGCTCCGGAGTCTTTCAAAGCCCGAACCCGCGACCTATGAGGGTGGCCGGATCTGTCCGGCCCGGTGCGGGTCTTGCGGCTTTGAACGGGAGACGAGATGACCGAATTTCTGATCGACCACTATCTCGTCATCAAGGCCTTGCACGTGATTGCCGTGATCGCCTGGATGAGCGGCATGTTCTATCTGCCGAGGCTGTTCGTCTATCATACCGAGGCGGTGCCCGGGTCGGCGGATTACCAGCGCTTCGTGACGATGGAGCGCAAGCTTCTGAAGATCATCATGAACCCGGCGATGATTGCGGTATGGGTCTTGGGCCTCACGATGGCCTGGCTGATGGATTACTGGCCACTGCACTGGTTCCAGGCCAAGTTGGCGCTCGTCGCGGCGATGACTTGGGCGCACCACTCCTATGCGATCTGGGCCAAGGACTTCGCGCGGGAGCGTAATGTTCGGACGGCGCGGTTCTTCCGGATTTGGAACGAAGTCCCGACCGTCCTGATGATTGGGATCGTCCTCCTCGTCCTTGTTAAGCCGTTTTAGCGATCTGGGTCGAAATTCGCCGCAAGGCCGTTTGCAACGCGGGCAATTCGCGGTATAAAGCGGCAAGTTCCCCATTGAAGCCCGTAGCGGTTACGCGCCCGTCAGCGCGAAGGCCGAGAATGGCCGCAGACGCGGCGGGCGGACCGATCTATCTCCACCAAAGATCTCGCAAGCTCATGCATTGAAGCGGAACTTGCGGGCGACGGGCCATCACAAGCGTTTGTATCAGGTGTATCTCCCATGACAGTGCAATCCGGCCTGCAGGCCATGAAGCTGCAGGATCTCAAGTCCAAAACCCCCACCGACCTTCTCGCCTTTGCCGAAGAGCTGGAGATCGAGAACGCCTCGTCCATGCGCAAGCAGGACATGATGTTCGCGATCCTCAAGGAGCTCGCCGACCGCAATGTCGAAATTACCGGGATGGGCGTCCTCGAAACCCTGCAGGACGGCTTCGGCTTCCTGCGGTCGCCGGAATCCAACTATCTGGCCGGACCGGACGACATCTACGTGTCGCCGTCGCAGATCCGCCGCTTTGGCCTGCGCACTGGCGATACGGTGGAAGGCCCGATCCGTTCGCCCAAGGACGGGGAACGCTATTTCGCGCTGCTGAAGGTGTCGACGATCAATTTCGAGGACCCGGAGAAGATCAAGCACAAGGTCCATTTCGACAACCTGACGCCGCTCTACCCGACGCGCTGGCTCAGCATGGAGCTCAACGATCCGACCCTGAAGGACAAGACCGGAAGGGTGATCGATATCGTGGCGCCCCAGGGCATGGGGCAACGTGCGCTCATTACGGCGCAGCCGCGCACCGGCAAGACCGTGATTCTGCAGAACATCGCCCGCGCCATCTCAGCCAATCATCCCGAATGCTATCTGATCGTGCTGCTGATCGACGAGCGGCCGGAAGAAGTCACCGACATGCAGCGTTCGGTGAAGGGCGAGGTGATTTCCTCGACCTTCGACGAGCCCGCCAGCCGCCATGTGCAGGTCGCCGAAATGGTGATCGAGAAAGCCAAGCGGCTCGTAGAGCATAAGCGCGATGTCGTCATCCTGCTCGACTCCATCACACGCCTGGGCCGCGCCTACAACACTGTCGTTCCCTCGTCGGGCAAGGTGCTGACAGGCGGCGTCGACGCCAACGCCCTGCAGCGGCCGAAGCGCTTCTTCGGCGCGGCGCGCAACATCGAGGAAGGCGGTTCGCTGACCATCATCGCCACCGCGCTGATCGACACCGGCAGCCGCATGGACGAAGTTATTTTCGAAGAGTTCAAGGGCACCGGCAATTCGGAAATCATTCTGGACCGCAAGGTCGCCGACAAGCGCATCTTCCCGGCCATCGATATTCTCAAATCCGGCACCCGCAAGGACGAGCTGCTGCTCGACAAGGCCACGCTGGCGAAAACCTATGTCCTGCGCCGCATCCTGGCGCCGATGGGCACGGTGGACGCCATCGAATTCCTGCTCGACAAGCTGCGTTCGTCGAAGAACAACGCGGATTTCTTCGAGAGCATGAACACGTAACTGGGGGCCGGAAATCGGGGGGAGGAATACCTTCCGATTTCCAGTTCACGCCAGCTTCAAGCCGCAGTATTTCGCGAAGTGACGGAAATCCGCATCGCGCGTGATCAGCGCGACATCGTGATCGATGCAGGATTGCGCGATCAGTGTGTCGGGAATCTTCGCGGCCAGTTTTTTTTCCAGCAGGATCGCCCGGATTTTCGCGGCACGAAGCCAGTAATCCTGTGTGATATCAAGCTGCGGCCAATGTGAAACAACGGGAACCAGTTGCGCAAAACAGGTCGCGTCGCTGAGAACCTCGGTTAATACCACCGGCGGTATGGCGATTTGTCCGCCCTGCAGCGCCTGCGCGATCTGTTCGGTATCCGGAGCGCGTTCTCCTGCAAAGAAGGCGATCAGGCTGCTGGTGTCCGCGGCGATCACGTTGTGTTCAGTCTTCCAACTTTCGCAAGGCCATAAGATCGACGCCGAACTTGACCTTGCCGCGTAACTTCAACGCTTCTTGTTGCGCGCGGATGCCGCGCATTTTCCGCAAAGCCGCCCGCACGGTTTCGGTGACGCCCTCACCCGTGAGCGCCTGGGCCTCCAGGAGATCCTGCTCAGGCACTTCCACCGTGATCTTGCGCATTTCGTTCATGCCAGCATCGATACCATAATTGATGCTGGCGTACAAGCTGGCGTGAATACTGGTCAGAGGATCAGCACCGTCGCGCCCGTGGTCTTGCGCGAATGCAGGGCCTCGTGCGCGGCGCGCGCATCCTTCAGCGCGAAGCGCTGGTTGACGGCGATCTTGACGGCGCCAGACGCGATCACGGCGAACAGGTCGGCGGCCGTCTCCTGCAATTCCTGCGATGTGCGCACGTAGTGAAAGAGCGTCGGCCGCGTCAGATAGAGCGAGCCCTTGGCGCTTAAAATCGCCGGTTCGACGGCGGGCACGGCGCCGGACGAATTGCCGAAGCTGACCATCATGCCGCGCGGCGCGAGGCAATCGAGCGAACCCGTGAAGGTGTCCTTGCCGACGGAATCGTAGACCACCGGCACGCCTTCGCCTTTGGTCATTTCGCGAACATAGGCCACCCAATCGTCCTTTTGCAGGTTGAGGACATGCTCATAACCATTGGCTTTGGCGAGCGCGATCTTGTCGTCGGAGCCGACGGTGCCGATCACGGTGGCGCCGAGATGCTTGGCCCATTGGCCGGCGATCAATCCGACGCCGCCGGCGGCGGAATGGATCAGGATGGGCTGGCCGCGCTGTACGGGGAAGGTGCGCTTCAGCAGATATTGCGCGGTCATGCCCTTCAGCATGGCGGCCGCGGCGGTTTCATCGCTGACACCCGACGGCAGTTTCACCACGCGGTCGGCGGGCACATTGTTGGCTTCGGCGTAAGCGCCGATGGGACCGGTGCAATAGCCGACGCGGTCGCCGACTTTCAGACTGGTGACGCCCTGGCCGACAGCCTCGACGGCGCCGGCGGCTTCGGAGCCCAGGCCGGAGGGCAGCGGCAGCTTGTAGAGACCGGAGCGCTGGTAGGTGTCGATGAAATTGACGCCGATGACGGTGTGCCTGACGCGCACCTGGCCGGGCGCGGGCGACGCAAGCTCGATCTCTTCGAGGGCGAGAACGTCGGGGCCGCCGGTCCTGGCGAAGCGGATGGCTTTCATGAATGATTCCTAGGTGGTTGCTCTGTCGGGAAAATTTGCCGCACCCCATTGAACCTCAAAAATCGTGAGCCTTCCCTTTACGGAGCTTCACCGCGGAGCGCCGATCTCCCCCAAAGATGGTCTCTCGCGCCGGCCGTTCAAGACCGCTTAGCGGCGCAGGTCAGCTGAGATGCTGGCGGAAGAAGGTCGCCGTACGGCTGTTGGCGAGTCCGGCGTTGGCCTGGTCGTAATGCTTGCCGCCGGGCCTGGCGAAGGCGTGGTTCATGCCCGGATATTGATGGATCGTGACGCGCGGGTTACGGGCGAGTCCGTCCACGATCTTTTTCTGCGCTTCCGGCGGCACGAATTCGTCCTTGCCGGCGATGTGCAGCATCAAGGGATTCTTGATGGCGGCGGCTTCGCCGAGGAAGTTCTGGATATTCACGCCGTAATAGCCCACCGAAGCTTCGGAATCGGTGCGCGTGGCCGTGAGATAGGCGAGCAATCCGCCCAGACAGTAGCCGACCGCCCCCACCCGGCCCGTACAGATTCCGCGCAGATGCCGGATGGTGGTCTGGATGTCCTTCACGCCGAGGTCTGCGTCGAAGCGATTCATCAGGCTGAAGGCGCGCTGCCACTCGGCATCGGTCTTGTCGGTGAGCTGGACGCCGGGTTCGAGCCGCCAGAACAGATCCGGCGCGAGCGCGAAAAACCCGCTGGCCGCCAGCTCGTCGGCCACGGTGCGCACCACGGCGTTAATGCCGAAAATTTCCTGGATGACGACGATGCCGGGGCCCCTGCCCGCGGCGGGACTCGCCAGATAAGCGGCGAAGGAACCGTCCGGTCCCGCGATCATGATCTCTTGTCCCGACATCGGTAGGACGCTCCGTCTAACCTCGCAGGGGAGGTTAGACGGAGTGAGGCCGACAAGCCAGTCTCGGTTGTCCTACTGCGGTCGCGTGCCCTGCGGCGGACGCGGCGGCAGCTGCAGCACCTGACTGAGCGTCACCGCGTTGGCGATCGGCGCCGAGCAGTTCTGATGCTGGCAGACATAGGCGGTCGGCTGCCCGTTTTCCATTTTCTTGCCGAAGGCCGGGTGGATTTCCGGCAAGACCTCGTCCGGCTCGATGACCATGACGAGGCGGTTGGGCAGGCTGCGGCCATACACGGCGTTCACCAGCTCGACCGTCTTGGAGCTGTTCTTCGGGCCGACAATCACGATCTGCAATCCGGCCAGCACCGTCTCCAGGCTGTTCAGATAGGTGCCCATGGCGAGGAACGAGCGGCCGACTTCGCCGGCGAAGGCGTTGATGATCGCGTTGGAGCGGTCGCGATAGCTCACTTCGCCGGTGGCGAGATAGAGCTTGGCGAGCACGGCGATCATCGCGCCGTTGGCGCTCTGGGCCGACTGGTCGTAGATCGTCAGAACGCGGTGTAGCAGCGGCGCGTCGTCCGCGGCGGACTGGAAATAGGCGCCGGTCTTGCTGTCGGAGAAGAACTCGTTCAGCACCAGAGTCCAGCGCTTGGCGTGGTCGAGGTAGCGCTTCTCGGATGTCGCTTCCCACAAGGCGAGCGCGGCGCGCGCCATCTGGGCGTAGTCGTCCGCGAAGCCCATATGCCCGCGCGTTCCGTCGCGCCAGGAATGATAGAGGCGATCGCCGTCGCCCATCGTCTTGACGACGAAGTCGAAGGCGCGCGCCGCGACGCCGACCCAACCCGGATTGTTGAAGGCGCGGCCGGCATTGGCGAAGGCCGAGATCATCATGCCGTTCCAGTCGGCGAGCACCTTGTCGTCGCGCATCGGCGCGGTGCGCGTCTGGCTGCGCGCGGCCAGCAGCAGTTCGCGCTGGCGCTTGAGCAGCGCCTCATCGGCTTCGGGAAGCGGATAGGGCAGGTTGCCCAGGCGATGGATGATGTTGCGGCCCATGAAGGCGCCTTCTTTTCGGATGTTGTAAACATCCTTGAAGCGCTGGGCGAAGGTTCCCATCAGCGTGGCATCGATTTCCGCTTCGCTCCAGATGTAATAGGCGCCCTCTTCGCCGTTGACGTCGGCGTCGATGCTGGAGGCGAAGCCGTCGGCCACCATCATCTCGCGCTGCACCCAGGCAAGCGTCTCCTCGACGCGCGCGAGATAGAGCGGCACGCGATTGTGCTGGCCGACCAGCGTCAGCGTGTCGACCAGAAGCGCGTTGTCGTAGAGCATTTTCTCGAAGTGGGGGACCAGCCAGCGTTCGTCGACGGCATAGCGGTGGAAGCCGCCGCCGACGTGATCGTAAAAGCCGGACAGGCACATGGCATCAAGCGCCGTCTGCACGAGCTGGGGGAACTGCATGGCGCCGCTGCGCAGATAAGAACGCCAGAGAAGCTCGACGAGAGGCATGTTCGGGAATTTCGGAGCGCCGCTCAGGCCGCCGTAGAAAATGTCGAAACGTTGCGCGACATGGACCGAGAGGACATCGAGCAGCCGCGGATCGAGGGGCGCGCGCAGATCGCGCGACCACAGCGTCGACAGCGCCTCGGAGACCTTTCCGGCATTGGCGGCGACCGTGTCGGCCTGCTCGCGATAGAGACGGGAGACGTCGGCGAGCAGGGTCTTGAACGGCGGCGGTCCGTAGCGGTCCTCGTTGGGGAAATAGCCGCCGACGAAGAACGGCTCGCCGCGGGGATTGAGAAACACGGTGAGCGGCCAGCCGCCCTGATAGCCCATCGCCTGCGCCGCCGCCTGGTAGAGCTGATCGATGTCGGGGCGTTCCTCGCGGTCGACCTTGACGTTGATGAAGTTCTCGTTCATCGCCGCGGCGGTGTCCGCGTCTGCGAAGCTCTCGTGGTTCATCACGTGGCACCAGTGGCACGCGGTATATCCGATCGAGAGAAGGATCGGCTTGCCGCTGGCTTCGGCTTCCTGGAAGGCCTCGGCGCCCCATGGGCGCCAATCAACCGGGTTGTCCTTGTGCAGGATCAGGTACGGGCTTGTTTCCTCTGCGAGGCGGTTGCTCATCTGTTTTTTCCAATTGGCGCGCGCCCTGCGACCGGCAAGGGCCCCACGCGCGCATTGCGTTGAGGGACTGATCTAGACCAAGCTTCCTTTAGCGCGGGGACGCAAGTGCTCACAAGCTGGAAGGCGGTTGATGGTGAAGGTGAACATCGAAATCGACATGACGGCCGAGGAAGCCCGTAAAGTGATGGGCCTGCCCGACGTCAGCAAGCTGCAGGAGAAATTCGTCGCGGAGCTGCAGAAACGGATGATGGGGGCCTTCGACACCAGCGATCCGGACGCCATGATGAAGGCCTGGATGCCGATGGGCGGCTTCGATCAGTTCCAGAAATTCCTGTGGGACAGCGCCAAACGCGCTGCGCCGCCGAAGAAGGACGAGCCCAAGCGCTGATGGGCGAGACGATTTTTGCATTGGCAAGCGCGCCTGGGCGCGCCGGTGTCGCGGTCCTGCGGGTGTCCGGACCGGCGGCTAGGGATTGCATTAAGTATTTGACAAGAAAAGATATTCCTTCTCCACGGCAGGCCGTCTTGCGAGCGCTTTACGATACCGGCGGAGGGGTGATCGACCAAGCGGTGGTGCTGTGGTTCGCCGCCCCGCACAGTCTGACGGGGGAGGACGTCGCGGAATTCCAGGTCCATGGCGGGCGGGCGATTGTCGAAGCCTTGGGTGCCGTGTTGGGCACCCTGCCCGGCTGCCGGCCTGCCGAGGCCGGGGAATTCACCCGCCGCGCGGTTGTAAACGGCAAGCTCGACCTGACGCAGGCGGAGGCGGTCGCCGATCTGGTCGCTGCCGACACCGAGGCGCAGCGCCGCCAGGCTCTGCGGCAATATGACGGGGCGCTCGGCGCCCTTTGCGAAAGCTGGCGCGCGGAGCTGTTGAAAACGCTGGCCTGGGCGGAAGCGGCGATCGATTTCTCCGACGAGGATTTGCCGGAGGGCGTCCTGGCAGACACGCGTCGCGCCGCCGCCGACGTCCGTGAGGAGATCGCGGCCCATTTGAACGATGCGCGGCGCGGCGAGCTGGTGCGGGAAGGATTGTTCCTCACGGTGATCGGTCCGCCGAACGCCGGCAAGAGTTCCCTGGTGAATGCGCTGGCGGGGCGCGACGTGGCGATCGTGTCGGAAACCGCAGGAACGACGCGCGATGTGATCGAGGTGCGGCTGGACCTCGGCGGCTACGCGGTCATCCTGGCGGACACGGCGGGTCTGCGGGCGGCGCACGAGGCGGTGGAGGTCGAAGGCGTGCGCCGAGCTCTGGCGCGGGCCGAGGCGGCGGATCTGGTGTTGCTGTTGCTGGACGGGAGCGACGTCAATTCGCCGCAATATCTGCCGAAAAATATGGTTAACAAGCCGTTGCTCACGGTGTGGAACAAGGCTGACTTGCCCTGGCCCGCGCGCCGGGACGGACTGGCGCTGTCGCTGAAGACCGGCGAGGGGCTGGAGGCGGTGATTGCCGCCATTGCGGCCAAGGCCAAGGAACGGCTGGACGCTGGAGGCGATGCGCCGATGCTGACCCGTCCGCGCCATCGCCTCGCCTTGGAGGAGGCTGCGGCGGCCTTGGAACGGGCTGCTGGTGTCCGGGAGCCGGAACTCTTTGCCGAGGACCTACGGCTGGCGCTGCGCGCGATCGGACGGATCACCGGGCGGGTGGATGTGGAAGAGCTGCTGGACACGATCTTCCGTGATTTTTGCATCGGAAAGTGATGTGGCCGGCCAATGTTTCACGTGAAACATCGCCCGGCGCTTGCCCCGTGGCAGCCCCTCGCCTATTGAGCGCGCCATGAGCGCTTACGACGTCATCGTCATCGGTGGAGGCCATGCGGGCTGCGAAGCGGCGGCCGCTGCGGCGCGCGCCGGGGCGGCGACCCTGCTCGTCACCCATAAGCAGTCGACACTGGGCGAAATGTCCTGCAACCCCGCCATCGGCGGTGTCGGCAAGGGGCATCTGGTGCGCGAGATCGATGCCGCCGACGGGCTGATGGGTCGGGTGGCCGATGCGGCCGGCATTCAGTTCCGGGTGCTGAACCGTCGTAAGGGCCCGGCGGTGCGCGGACCGCGCGCCCAGGCCGACCGCAAGCTTTACCGGCAAGCGATGCAGGCGGCGCTGGCGACCACGGCCAATCTGGATATTCGCGAGGCTGCAGCAGAGGACCTGATCCTGAAAGACGGCCGGGTCGCCGGCGTGTTGACCGCTGATGGCGAGGTGCTGACCGCCGCCGCCATCGTGCTGACAACAGGCACCTTCCTGAAGGGCCTGATCCATTGTGGGGAACGGAAGATTGCGGCCGGACGGGCGGTCGCCGGGCGCTCGGAATTTCATGGCGACGGCGTGGAGGCGCCCTCCATCGGGTTGTCGGACACGTTGTATGCGCTGGGTTTCGCCATGGGCCGGCTGAAGACCGGTACCCCACCCCGCCTGGACGGCAAGACCATCGATTGGGCGAGCCTGGAGGTCCAGCACGGCGACGACCCGCCCTCGCCTTTTTCCTTTTTAACGAGCGCGATCGCGACGCCCCAGATCGCCTGCCATATCACGCGGACGACCGAGGAAACCCATGCGGTGATCCGCGGGAACCTGCATCGCGCCCCGCTCTATTCCGGCCAGATCGAAGGCCGCGGACCACGCTATTGCCCGTCCATCGAGGACAAGGTCGTGCGGTTTGCCCATCGCGGCAGCCATCAGATTTTCCTGGAGCCTGAGGGACTGGACGACGACACGGTCTATCCCAACGGGATTTCGACCTCCCTGCCCGAGGACGTGCAGCACGCGCTGCTGAAGAGCATTCCGGGGCTGGAGCACGTCACGGTGCGTCGGCCGGGCTATGCCAGCGAGTACGACTTCGTGGACCCGTGCGAGCTTTTGCCCTCGCTGGAGACCAAACGCGTACCCGGCCTCTACTTGGCTGGCCAGATCAACGGCACCACGGGCTACGAGGAAGCGGCCGCCCAGGGTCTGATGGCCGGGCTGAACGCGGCGCGGGCCGCCGGCGGCTCCGATGCGGTCGTTCTCGACCGCGCGACCGCCTATATCGGGGTGCTGATCGACGATCTGGTGACCAAGGGCGTCAGTGAGCCGTACCGCATGTTCACCTCGCGGGCCGAATACCGCCTGACGCTGCGCGCCGACAATGCGGACCAGCGCCTGACGCCGGTGTTCGACAAGGCTTGGCTGGTTGGGGCGGAGCGCCGGGGCGCGTTTGCCCGCAAGCTGGAACGGCTGGACGAGGCCAGGGCGCGGATGCACAGCCTGAATCTCACCCCGAACGAAGCCCAGAAGCAAGGCATCACGGTCCGGCTGGACGGAACGCGGCGCACGGCCTTGGAGCTGCTGAGCCTGCCGGAGGTGGATTTCCCGGTTCTGACGGGCATCTGGCCGGAATTGCGGGGCTTCCGGGAGGATGTCGTCGAACAGCTGGAGGTCGACGCCCTGTATGCCGGCTATCTGGGTCGTCAGGAGGCCGATATCCTGGCGTTCCGGCGCGACGAAGCTCTTTGTCTGCCGGATGAACTGGATTACGCCGCCGTCTGCGGCCTGTCGGCTGAAGCGGCGCAGAAGCTTGCGGCGATCCGGCCGGCCACACTGGGGCAGGCGGCGCGCATCGACGGCGTGACGCCGGCAGCCCTGACCCTGGTGCTCGCCCATGTCAAATCCCGTGCGGCCTGAAGAACCCGTCGGGCCCGAGGAATTCGCAGCCGCCACCGGTGTTTCACGTGAAACATTGGCCAGGCTGAAACTGCATGTCGATCTGCTGACCGACTGGAACAGTCGTCATAATCTGGTGTCCGAGGCGTCGTTGGCGGAGGTCTGGCGCCGGCATGTCTGGGACAGTGCGCAGCTCCTGCCGCTGATCCCGCCGGAGGCCGAGACGCTGGCCGATTTCGGCAGCGGGGCGGGGTTTCCCGGGATGGTGCTGGCCGTGTTGCTGCAGGGTCGGGTCGCGGTCACCCTGTTCGAAGCGACTCGCAAGAAGGCGGAATTCCTGCGCGCAGTCGCCGAGCGACTGGGCATCAATGTGCACATCAGCAACGAGCGGATCGAAAGCGCGCCGGCGAGGCCGCCCTTCGACGTCATCACCGCGCGCGCCTGCGCGGCCGTAGGCGTACTGCTCGATTATACACAGCGTTTCGCGGGGCCGGACACGATCTGTCTGTTCCTGAAGGGGGAAACGGTGGCGTCCGAATTGACCGACGCCCGCCGATCCTGGAGGATCGATCTTCGACAGCATCCAAGCTTGACGCATCCGTCCGGGGTCATCCTGGAGATTCGAAAGTTCCGCCATGTCCGAGCCAAGCACAAAAAGCCCAAATAACAGGCCCCGCGTGCTGGTGATCGCCAACCAGAAGGGCGGCGTCGGCAAGACCACGACGGCGATCAATCTGGGCACGGCCCTGGCGGCGGTCGGCGAACCGACGCTGCTGATCGACATCGACCCGCAGGGCAATGCCTCCACCGGCCTCGGTATCCCGCGCAGCGAACGCAAGCTCCCCACCTATGACGTGCTGATGGGCCAGGCGAAGCTGGCCGACGCCATCGTTCCCACCCGCATCCCGAAATTGTCGCTGGTGCCGTCGACCGTCGACCTCTCCGGCGCCGAGCTGGAGCTGATCGACCTGGAGCGGCGCAACAACCGGCTCAAGGATGCGCTGGCGGAATACTCCGCACACGGATCATCGCAATTTTCCTATGTGTTGATCGATTGCCCGCCGTCGCTGACGCTGCTCACCGTCAACGCCATGGTGGCCGCCGATTCCGTGGTGGTGCCGCTGCAATGCGAATTCTTCGCGCTGGAAGGTCTGAGCCAGTTGCTCAAGACGATCGATCTGGTGCGCGCCAATCTGAATGCGTCGCTCGAGATCCAGGGCATCGTGCTGACCATGTTCGACAAGCGCAACAAGCTGTCCGATCAGGTCGCGGCCGATGTGCGCGAGAACATGGGCACCATGGTGTACAACACCGTGATCCCAAGAAACGTGCGTATTTCCGAAGCGCCGAGCCACGGCCTGCCGGCGCTGGTCTATGATCTGCGGTGTCCGGGAAGTCAGGCCTATATCAAACTCGCGGGCGAACTCATTCAACGCGAACGGATGCGGGCAGCCGCATGAGCGTGGAGGCGCAAAAGGAATTGGCAGAGGAACTGCGTCCGCGCGGATTGGGCCGCGGCCTCTCCGCGCTGATCGGCGAAGAGGCGGTGCCGACCCGCGGCGAAACGCAGGCGCGCGCGGCGCGCACCGTGCCGATCGCGTTCCTGAAACCGAATCGCTTCCAGCCGCGCAAACGGTTCGCCGAAGAGGACTTGAACGACCTCGTCCAGTCGATCAAGGCCAAGGGCATCCTGCAGCCGATCCTGGTGCGCCCGGTTGCCGGCCAGCAGAACAGCTACGAGATCGTCGCCGGCGAACGGCGTTGGCGCGCGGCCCAGCTCGCCAAGCTGCACGACGTGCCGGTGGTGGTGCGCGAGATGAACGACGGCGAGGCGCTGGAAATCGCCATCATCGAGAACGTCCAGCGCGCCGATCTCAACGCCATCGAGGAGGCGGCGGCCTACCAAGAGCTGATGGACCGCTTCGGCTACACCCAGGAGCGGGTGGCCAGCGAGGTCGGCAAGAGCCGCAGCCATATCGCCAACACCCTGCGCCTGACCAAGCTGCCCGAAACAGTCAAGGCAATGGTGCAGGACGGGCGCCTGACGGCGGGCCATGCCCGCACCCTGATCGGGGTGGCCGACCCCGAGGCGCGGGCGCGCGAAATTCTGGCCGGGGCGCTGAACGTCCGCGAGGCCGAACAGCGTTCGCAGGCGAAAAAGGGAAAGACCCACAGGCTGCCTGTGGAAGACCCCAACATCAAGGCGCTGGAAGATAGCATTTCCAATGCCTTGGGGCTGAGAGTTCAGATTCTCCACAAAGGGGATAAGGGCGGCGAGGTGCGGATTTCCTACAAAACCCTGGAACAGCTGGATGAGCTCACACGGCGTCTGAAAAACCGGGGATAAACAGCCTATCCAATTGAATATTAAGTATTAATTTATCCACAGATTCTAGTGAACAGCGTTCGCTGCGCGCAGCGCTACCTGGGCATCGATCCGCCCATCATACAGCGCCCGGCCGATCACCACCCCGGCGATATTCGGCTCCCTGGCAGCAAGGAGCGCCTGGACGTCCGCAATGTCCGAGACCCCGCCGGAGGCGATGACAGGGATGCTGACCACACGCGCCAGGGCCGCCGTCGCGCCGACATTCACCCCGCGCAGCAAGCCGTCCCGGTCGACGTCGGTGAACAGGATGGCGGCGACGCCGGCATCCTCGAATCGCGCGCCCAATTCCGCCGGCGTCATGTCCGAGGTCTCGGCCCAGCCCTGGGTGGCGATCTTTCCGCCCTTGGCGTCGGCGCCCACCACGATCCGTCCCGGAAAGGCGCGCGCGGCGTCCTTGACCAAGTCCGGATTGGTCAGCGCCACCGTCCCCAGGATGACGCGGGTGATCCCCGCCGCCAGCCAGGTCTCGATCGCTTTCATGTCGCGAATCCCGCCGCCCAGTTGGATGGGCAGCGAGATCGCGGCGCGGATCGCCTTCACCGCCTCGGCATTGGCGGCGCGCCCGTCG
>DAIDUA010000138.1 GCA_027456965.1 Alphaproteobacteria bacterium
CCCCTGGGACGATAAGATTGCCGGATCACATGATCTCGTTCCCCTCCATCATCCTGTCCCAGCCGCAGCTCGGCGAGAACATCGGCGCCGCAGCGCGCGCCATGAAGAATTTCGGGCTGTCGGATCTGCGCCTGGTCGAGCCGCGCGACGGCTGGCCCAATCCCAGGGCGGACGCTATGGCGGCGGGGGCCGTCGACATCGTGCAGTCCGCACGGCTGTTCGCGACGGTCAAGGACGCGCTGTCGGACCTCAACCTCGTCTATGCCACCACGGCGCGCGAGCGCGGCATCACCAAGGAGGTGCTGACGCCGGCGGAAGCGGCGCGGCGGCTGCGGCGGGCGGCGGCGCGCGGCGAAAAGGCCGGCATCCTGTTCGGCAACGAGCGCGCCGGTCTCGACAATGACGAGATTTCATTGGCCGATGCGGTGATCACCATCCCGACGGCGGAGTTCGCGTCGCTCAATCTGGGTCAGGCGGTCCTGCTGACCGGTTACGAATGGTTCCGCCAGGCCGACACGACACCGCCGGCGCGCATCGAACATGGTCCGCTCCACCGCAAGCCGACGCGCGCGGAGATGTTCCAGCTCTTCGACCATGTGGAGCGCGAATTGACCGCCAGCGGCTTCCTCTATCCGCCCGACAAACAGCCGCCGATGATCCGCGCCATCCGCGCCACCATCCACCGGGCGCGCCTCACCTATCAGGAAGTGCAGACCCTGCGCGGCATGATCGTGGCCCTGACGCGCGGCAAGCACCGGGTGAAGAAGGACGGAAAGTAACTGGATGGCCGGGGCGCGCTTCGCTGCCCGGCCATGACGTGCTGTAAGGTCAGCCCGAGACCTTGCCTTGCCAGACCGGCCAGCAGGCCGGGCGGCCTTCGGCCTTGACGGCGTTGTAGAGCCTCATCTGCGCGTCCTCGGCAGACTTGCCCATCTCGGTAGTGGTGAAATCCTTGCCGCCGGCGCACCAGACGTAGAACTGATGTTTGCCGGGGGCGAAGAAATCGGTCTGCTTGCTGGAGGCATAGCTGTCGGCCACGGCAACGCCGGCTGCGACGACCATCATGCCGCCGGCCGCATACACCAGGAACCGATTCAAAGCCACGTCCCACTCCCGGCAGTTCCGGCACACAGCCCAAAAGGCCAAAATGCCGTCTGTCTTGTTACTTTGGGCCCCAACCCGTCGGGGATCGTCCGTGCGACCGCCCGTACCCGGAAACACCGTTACACGGTTCCCGCCGGTTTACTATTCATTTCTGCAAATATGACAGCGACTTAACGCCATCATGGTGAATGACGCGAAGGCTCCGCGCCGGCCGCGCGCACGATGTCCTCGACAGCCTGCGACGCTTTTCCCACCAGCGCCGCGTCACGGCCGCGGACGACCAGCTGGGTACCGAAACCGTCCGGCCGGTAGAAGGGGTAGCTGCCGATGGAGACCGCCGGGTACTCGGCCTGGACTTTCGCCAGCGCGGCCGCGATGGTCCCCTCCCCAATAGGGGCCGAGATCGTCACCGCCTGAACGACCCGCCCACGGGCGAGCTTGGGCGCGATATCCTCCAGCATCGCCTGCATGATCCGCGGCACGCCCGCCATCACGAAGACGTTTTCGATCTGGAAGCCCGGCGCCGCCGACACGCTGTTCTTCACCAGATGGCCGCCGAACGGGATACGCGCCATGCGCCGGCGCATCTCGTTGAAGTCTTCCGGCTTGATCCGCGCCGCGAGCAGCGCCAGCGCCTCCTCGTGATAGTCGATGCCGACGCCGAAGGCCTTGGCGACGGCGTCGGCGGTGATGTCGTCATGCGTCGGCCCGATGCCGCCGGTCGTGAAAACATAGGTATAGCGGGCCCGCAGCGCATTCAGCGCCGCCACGATCTCGCTTTCCACATCGCCGACGACGCGGACTTCCTTGAGGTCGATGCCCAGCCCCGCCAGGAACAAAGCGATCGTGTTGGAGTTCGTGTCCCGGGTGCGGCCGGACAGGATTTCATCGCCGATAACCAGCACGGCGGCGGTGGGCGCGGAGTTGTCGTTCATCACGCACACTCTGGCCTTGGCACGGCGTGGAATTCAATATGGCAGCCGGGGAGGTGCCGGCCGGTACGACAGCGCCCCATAACATCCGGCAGCCGCGGGATAATTGGCGAAATGCAAGGCGCTGGCGCACGGCCGCCCCGGCAGTGTAAGGAACGGTTCACAGGGCGGCGCTAGAAATACCCGCCAGCCGACCTTAGATTAGGCGCTCCGAATTAAGGACAAAAATGACCTCTTTCATGCCCGAAGCCGAGATCTTCGAAGCCGCGCGGCGGGCGCATTTCGCGGTAGCCCTGCACACGGCCAAAGATTTCGAAGGCATGCGCCGGGCCGGGCGGCTGGCCGCGGAGGTGCTCGACCTGCTCGTGCCGGAGGTGAAGCCCGGCGTGACCACGGCCTATCTCGACAAGCTGGCTTACGATTACACCGTCAGCCATGGCGCCCTGCCCGCCTGCCTGGGCTATCGCGGCTACCGCCATACGCTGTGCACCTCGATCAACCATGTCGTCTGCCATGGCATTCCGAACGACAAGCCGCTGCGCGACGGCGACGTCGTCAATATCGACGTCACCGTGATCCTCGACGGCTGGCATGGCGACACCAGCCGGATGTACCTGGTCGGCGACGTCAAGCGCAAAGCCGCGCGACTGGTCGAAGTCACCTATGAATCCATGCTGCGCGGAATCGCGGTCGTGAAGCCCGGCGCCACCACCGGGGACATCGGACACGCCATCCAGTCCTATGCGGAAGGCGAAGAGCATTGCTCGGTGGTGCGCGATTTCTGCGGCCACGGCGTCGGGCGCGTGTTCCACGCCTTGCCCAACATCGTGCATTACGGCAAGCCCGGACACGGCATAGGCCTCAGGCCCGGGATGTTCTTCACCGTCGAGCCGATGATCAATCTCGGCGGCTATGGCGTGAAAGTCCTGAATGACGGCTGGACGGCGGTCACGCGCGACCGCTCGCTGTCGGCCCAATTCGAGCATACCGTGGGTGTCACCGATGATGGTGTCGAAATCTTCACGCGCTCGCCCAAAGGGTGGGACAAGCCCCCTTATCTCTGACGTCGAGCCGCCGCCCCCGCCGCATTACCTCGGCCATCGCGAGCGTCTGCGCGAACGCTTCCTTGCCGGCGGCGCCGACGCCATGCCCGACTACGAATTGCTGGAACTGGCGCTGTTCGCGGCCATCCCGCGCCGTGATGTGAAGCCGCTTGCCAAAACGTTGATCGCCCGCTTCGGCAGTTTCGCCGAGGTGATCGCCGCGCCGCGCGAGCGCCTGCTCGAAACCGACGGCATCAGCGACAACGCCGTAACACAGCTCAAGATCGTCGCGGCCGCCGCGCTCAGGCTCTCCAAGACGCGTGTGCTGGGGCGGCCAGCGCTCAGCTCCTGGACGGCGCTGATCGACTACTGTGCGGCAGCCATGGCCCGTTCGATGACGGAAGAATTCCGCGTCCTCTTCCTCGACCGCAAGAATGTGCTAATCGCCGACGAGGTGCAGTCCACCGGGACCATCGACCACACGCCCGTCTATCCGCGCGAAATCGTCAAACGGGCGCTGGAGCTGGGCGCCTCCGCCGTGATCATGGTGCACAACCATCCCAGCGGCGATCCCACCCCCAGCCGCGCCGACATCGAGATGACGCGGGACATGGTGGCGGCCGCCAAGGCGCTGCGAATCGCGGTGCATGACCATGTGATCGTCGGGCGCAGCGGCCACGCCAGTTTCAAGGCGTTGGGACTCTTGTGAAATCCGCCTCAGCGGCCTTGCCCCTTGGGGCCGCCTCGCTGATATAGTCCCCAGCCGAAAGGGTGGGGGCTTCATGCTGAACTATGCGGCTCGCCAAACGGGACGCCTGGCGCTCGGTCTTCTGGGGGCGGTCGTGGTCGCCGCGGTGATTTCGGCGATCGCGGTGCCGCGCGCCCCCGGCTTGGCGCCGTTCCTGGCGGCGGTGGGTACGCGCCTTGTGGATTTCGCGCGCCTGGATTTCGGCACCAGCGCCATCAGCGGCCTCTCCGCCATGGACGAACTCGGCCGGCGCATACCGGCAACGCTGGCGCTGGTGCTGACCGGGACGGGCGTGGCGCTGATCGTCGGCGCGCCGCTCGGCCTTGTGTTCGGCGCCGGGCCGCTCCGGCGCTCGGCTGCGCCCTTGATGCAGATCGTTGCGGCGGCGCCGGTGTTCTGCGCCGGCCTGGCCCTGGCCTACGGTGCGGTGCATCTCCTCCACTGGCCGGTGAGCATCAATGCGCCTGTGAGGAGCGCCGCCCCCATTTTTTCCAGCAACGCGCGGGACCTCCAGCTTGCCGCCCTACCGATGCTGATGGTCGGGCTTGCGGGCGCGGCTGCCGTGCAGCTCGCGCTGCGCCGTGCCGCCGCCGACAGCGCGCGCGGCTCCTATCGCGCGGGCCTCCGGCGCATGGGCCTTTCCGTGATCGAGATCGAGTGGGTTTATGCCGCCCCCCTGGTGATCGCGGGGCTGCTGGCGAGCGCCGGCGAGATCACGCTGGCGCTGTTGTCCGCCGCGGTCGTCGCGGAATGGGTGTTCCACCGGCCCGGCGCGGCGGACCTGTTCGTGAAGTCCGTCGCCTTGCAGGACTGGAACATGGCGGCGTTGATTCTGTTCGTCTTCGCGGCGCTGACGTTCGTCGTCGATTTCCTCGGCCGCCTCGGCGCCCATGCCCTGGCCAACGAAGGCAAGCCGTCATGAGCGCCGCCTTCGATTCACCGCCCCATGCCGCGCCGATGCTGCGCGTCATTCTGCGCGTCGTCGGCTGGTGCGGGCTGGGGCTGATCGCCGGCGCCGTCGCGCTCAGCGATTTTCTGGCGCATGCGCCGGCCGGCGCCGCCAACGCCGGATCGATTCTGGATGCGCCTTCGCCGGCGCATCCCTTCGGAACCGACTTGCTTGGCCGCGATCTGTTGAGCGAGACCTTGCACGGCCTGAGCGTGACGGTGGGCCACGCGCTGCTGGGAACGATCGTCGCCATCGTGCTCGGCGGCCTGTTCGGCGCCGTTGCCGCCCGCCTGCCACGCCCCGTCGGCTTGGCGCTGCGCGGCGTGATGGACGTGTTCGCGGCCATTCCCGCGCTGCTCCTCGGCATCCTGGTGATCGGACTGACCGCCCGTCTCTACGCCCCGCTGGCCGCCGGCCTGGCCGCCGCGCCGCTCGCCTTCGTGCGCGCCTTCGACCGCGTGGACACCAAATCGACCCATGCCGAATATGCGCGCGCGACAGGCATCTCCGCAGCGACACTGCTGCGGCGCGATCTGACCTACGAGTTCCGCGACACGCTGGCGACGGTGACCGCGCGCGCGTTGGCCGCGGTGACGATCATCCTGTCGACGGTGAGTTTCCTGGGATTCGGCGCCACGCCGCCAGCACGAGATCTCGGCCTGATGATCGCGGCGGCCAAGACGAGCTATCTTCATGCCTGGTGGACGGCGGCGGCCCCCGCCTTCGCCCTGCTGATCCTGATCCTGTGCGCGCGGCTCGCGGCAGGACTGGACGAAAGCGAACGGCCATGAGCGACGGCGCACCCATCTTCGAACTCGCCGAGTTGAGCGTCAGCCGGCCCGGCGCGGTCCTGCCGGAACTCGATCGTTTCTCGCTGTTGCTCGGTGCGGGTGAGAGCGTGGTGGTGCTCGGCGAAGCCGGGTCGGGCAAGGAAGCGCTGATGCGCGTGCTCGGCGGCTTCACGGAAAAATCGGATGCGATTTCCGGAACGATACGCCTCGGCAACGGAGAGCCGCGCCCCGCCGCAAGGCGTCTGCGCCCGGCAATCCGCATCGCCTATCTGCCGAGTCCGCTGGCGCAGCCTTTCGCGCCGCACGCCACGGTGCTGTCGCAGTTGAGCCGCGTGGTCGCGCGCAAGCTGGGCTCGCCCCAGGAAAGCGCACAGGAGGAATTGCGCCTGGCCCTCGAGCGCATGGACGGCGCGCCGCCGCTGTCGTCCCTGAACAAAAAGCCCGCCGAACTCAATCCCGTCACCATGGCCTGGGGCCTACTGGCGGCCGTCAGCGCACAGACGCCCGATCTGGTGCTGGCCGACCACCCCCTCGCCGATCTGGGCCCCACATCCGTGCGGATGCTGCTGGGTGTGCTGGCCGCGGAACAGAAGCGTCTCGGCTTCGCGCTCGTCTATGCGACCGGCGGCCTGCAACCGGCGACCCGGCTCGGCGGACGCGTGGTCGTCATTCGCGAAGGCCGCGTGGTCGAGGAAGGCGACGCGGTACGGCTGGCGAGCGGTCACGCGCACGCCTATACGCGCACGCTTTACCGGGCGTTGCCGCAACTGTCCCTCGACAGGCCCAAAGCGCGCGGCGCTCCGCGCGGCCAGCCGCTGCTGCAGGTTCACGGGCTCGATCTTCTGGCGGACCCGAAGCGTGGCACCCGACAGGGATTGACGTTCGAGTTGCGCCGCGGCGCGTCGCTGGCGCTGATCGGCGAGGAGGGTTCCGGCCGGCGCGCCCTGGTGCGCGCGGTGCTTGGACTGGATCGCGCGCCCGTGGGCCGCGTGGTGTTCGACGCCGTGGATCTCAATATCCTGTCGCAGACCATGACCTCGCGTCTCAGGCGCCGCATCGCCTTCATCACCGGCGCCGACGACGCCCTCGATCCGCGCATGACGCTGTGGGACACGGTCGACGAACCGCTGCGTGCGCATCTGGATCTTTCGGGCGACCTGATCGCCGGCTATCGCGAAGGGGCGCTGAAGCGGGTCGGGCTGGCGTCGCATGACGGAAGACGCACCGTGGCCACACTCAGCGCCTTCGACAGACGGCGCCTGCAGGTGGCCCGCGCCATCGTCGGCGCGCCCCTGCTGGTGGTGGTGGACGAGCCCTTGCGCGGGCTGGACGCCTTTGCCCAGACCATCATGCGCGAGGTGCTGACCGATTTCCGCACCCATCAGGAGCCGGCCTTTCT
Organism: Alphaproteobacteria bacterium; assembly: GCA_027456965.1. Classification (GTDB taxonomy): domain Bacteria; phylum Pseudomonadota; class Alphaproteobacteria; order Micropepsales; family Micropepsaceae; genus Rhizomicrobium. The sequence goes on from DAIDUA010000138.1 coordinate 6,967, forward strand.
GGTCGTCACCTCCGATTTCACGGTCGCCCAGGCGCGCGCCGACGAGGCCATGGTCTTCAAGGACCGGAAGGTGGTCGAGCGGGGCGCCATCGTCGACATGCTGCGGGCGCCCAAGGAAAAGGTGACGCGCAGGTTGATCGAAGCGGTCACCTTGCCGGACCTTTCGCGGGCCCCGGCTTCGGTCTAGAAACTGTCCCATGATTCCGCGATATGCCCGCGCCGAAATGACGGCCATCTGGTCGCCGCAGGCGAAGTTCCGCATCTGGTTCGAGATCGAGG
>DAIDUA010000139.1 GCA_027456965.1 Alphaproteobacteria bacterium
CTCTGGGTGCGCATCAACGCCGTCGGCAGCGACGACTACAAAGCCGAACTTGCCGAGGTTGCAGCCTCGTCGCCCGCCGGCATCGTCGTGCCCAAGCCGGATTCGCCGGATGTGTTGCGCGCCCTGGACCGCGATCTGACCGAGCTTGAGATGACCAACGGCCTGCCGCAGGGCGGCATCAAGGTCATGCCCGTCGCGACCGAGACGCCGGCCGCCGTCCTCGGTCTGATGGACTATCGCACGCCGCCGCCGCGCCTCGCAGCGCTGACCTGGGGCGCGGAGGATCTCTCCGCGGCGCTGGGTGCCGCGACCAACCGCGAACCCGACGGCGATTTCGTGTTCACCTACAAGGTCGTCCGCTCGCTGGCCCTAATCGCGGCGAAGGCGGCCGGCGTTGCCGCCGTCGAGACGCTGCACGCCGATTTTCGTGATGCCGCGGGCCTTGAGCGCGTCGCCTGCACGGCCCGGCGCGACGGCTTTTCCGGCATGCTTGCCATCCACCCGGACCAAGTGGAGATCATCAACGCCGCCTTCACGCCCTCGGCCGGGGACGTTGCGCAGGCGCGGCGCGTTGTCGCCGCCTTCGCGGGAGGTGCGGGCGTCGCAAGCCTCGACGGCAAGATGCTCGACAAGCCGCATCTCATGCAGGCGCAGAATGTCCTGGCGCTCGCGGAGGCTGCCGCAACGCGCCAATAAAAAGAGGGAGGGTCGTTGACGACCCTCCCTCTTCTTCCCCGACGTCCCCCGTTTGCCCCAAGGAGACGTCTTTCGCGGTCCGCGCGATTTTTCAGTTCGTCGTGTAATGCAAGATCTGCGCGTTGTTGCCGATCGCCGCCCCCGTGACGCTGACCGTGCCGGCGACGTTGTAGACGTTGGCCGTGGTCAGTGCATTGACGTTGGAATGGTTGATCTGAAGCGTGTTGACCGGCATGTTGCTGGCGTTCGAGTCCGCCTCGAAGGTGTTGCCGACCGCCGAATTGGCGAGGCTGAAGCTGCCGCCGACATTGGCCGAGTTGACATAGGCCATCGACGTCGGATCGACGGCATCGCATTGCTGCTTGCTGTTGACCGCCGTGATCTGCGGGTCGGTGGAGACGCTGGCCGAGTTGCAGCTCGCCTGTCCCTGGATGCCGACATTGCCGGCCACGTTGGTCACCTGCGCGCCCAGATCGGAGCTGATGTCCACGGTCGACGTGTACTGGTTGTTGGTCACGTGCGTGTCGTTCATGGTGGTGATGTCGACCGCATTGCCGCCCGCCACTGACTGGACGCCGACGTCCGATCCCACATTGTCGATCGTCGTATGCAGAGACGAGATCGATGTGTGCAGCGCTATCTGGCCGTTGAGGATCTGGCTGCCGCCGGATGCGTCACTGGAGCTGCCCGCGAAGGCCATCGTCAGCGGTAGCATCGCTAGCGCCGTACCAGCGATAAGGCTCTTGGCGAGACGTGTCATAGTACTTCTCCTCGTTCATGGCGGTTGTGGCAGGCTGTACATAGGCGGGACCCGGAACCTGTCGGCGATCGCTGATATCGGTTACGGGATCGTTGGCGGTGCCGAGGTCGCCGGTGCAGGCGTTCGGCGGGGTGTGATAGAGGCGGGACATCATCTCCAGCACCGCGCGTTCGATGACCGACCGCACCGCAAGCTGGATGGGCTCCAGCGCGCTTTCCCCGACGCTCGCGTCGAAGAAGGTCTGGCCCAGGAAATCGAACACGCCGGCCGAGATTTGCCGACCGATGATCTGCTTCTGGTAGGAGACGACGTCGACGACCTGCAGTGTGGTCGTGTCGACAAGACGGAGGTCGAGGCCGACGTTCATGACGTACATGGAAGCGCCGACTGTGCCTTTGATGGCGTTTGTCGCGGTTCCGCCGCCGTCGCCGCCGATACCTTCCGAACGGATATTGAAGTTCAGCTCCGTGATGCCGCCGACCAGATAATAATCGGAGCCCGGGATGGACCCCGCCATGATCTTGCGATAGCCGCCGGGACCGGACGGATTGTCTGAGCCGATCAGCTTGTTGTTGGCATATTTGAGTTCCATCTCGGCGACGGAGGTATCGAAGCGCTCGACCAGCGGCACGCCGGCCTTGGCAAGAGCGCTCATTGCCATCAGAGCGGCGCCCTGCGTGACCTTGCGTCCGGAGTTGTCGCTTTCCATCTTGCCCGTGTAATCGGCGATCTGCCCGACGGCGATGCGCAACGGCTTGCTGGCCGTATAGCGGCTCAGGCAGCGCAACGCGGCCGAATAAGGCGTCTCGTTGCTGATCACCGGGGACCCGCCGATTGGCGCGGTGTAGCGACCGCTTGCCGTCGGGATCGGGCTGATGCAACCGCCCAGCGCAACGGCTGCGATCACAAGCGCCAGAGACCTGAACATGTATTTACGTCCGCGCGGGGTCATGGGATGGGGTTCCCTTCTTTCTACCTTAGTGTCCGTTGAGGCTGACGGACGCGTTCTGATTTCCGTTGTTTGTCTGGCTTGAGTTGACGATGACGGTGTTGTTGTTGCCGACGGTCACGACGTTGAGCGAATTTCCGATCGCGTTCGCGCTTCCGTAGGCTGTACCGGACGCACCAACCCCGGAACCGCTGGTTCCAAGCGATGCGAGCGCGCCGGAGCTGATGGTGCCCATGCTTTGCACGCCGGGCTGCTGGCTGAAGGCGGAACTGGTGAACTGGCCATTGACGACGGACAGATTGCCGTTCGAGTCGCGCAGGCTCGGATTTACCGTCTGATTTTCCGCGCCTGCCTGCAGGCCGTAGGGGCTGTTGTAGCTCGCCGCGTTGCTGTAATCGTTCGCGTGCGCCACGCCCTCAAGGGCGATGGCGCCCAGCAGGGTCAGGCTCGCGAACAGAAGCTGCTTGAAATCGAACGGCATGTGCGGTGTCCAAACTGTCTCCAACGCCATTCAGCAACGGCCGTGCCAACACTTAACGGGCATTAAGACACGCGGGCGTGCCAAACCGGCACGATCGTCCTGTTTGCCGAAATGCAGGCTTGTCCGCCTTCGATTGGCGGTCGAGCGACAATGAGCCGCCGGCATGGGAAAGCGCGACGCGAGCGCCACAATCGTCTATGGGACGTTTATTCGTGGCCCCGCAGAACGTCCTATTATGGTACATGCGGGATTGGTGCGGCGCGCTACAGCAAGTAACGGAAGACTATCACCATGGCCTTTTTGCAGTCTGAGCCGCCGCGCGAGCCGTTTCTTCACGCGCCCGCGTCCGTTCTGTGGTTGATCGTGGCGCTTGTGGTTGCCCACGTCGCACGGGTTCTCGTGCCCGCCACGTTATCCGACGAAATCCTGATGCAGTACGCCTTCATTCCGGCGCGCTACAGCAGCGGCCTGACTGCGGGAGGAATCTTTGCGCTGGCCGTGCCCTTTGTCAGTTACATGTTTCTGCACGCCAATTTCGTTCATCTGGCGGTGAACAGTGTTTGGCTCTTGGCCTTTGGCCCGATTGTCGCGCGCCGGTACGGAACTGGGCTCTTCCTTTTGTTCTTTACCGTCTGCGGCATCGCTGGTGCGGCGACATACCTGGGCTTCAATTGGGGCTCGCCTGAAGGGGTAATCGGGGCATCGGGCGCCATTTCGGGTCTCATGGCGGCGGGCATTCGAATGTATCCATGGCCTGGCGCGGCTCGGCTGCACCCGATGGCGCCGATTTTCTCGTCCCCCGTCATGCTTTTCAGTGGGTTTTGGTTTGGAGCCAACCTCCTCGCGGGCCTGACAGGGTTTGGTGCCGCCGGTGACCTCCATCAGATCGCCTGGCAGGCGCATCTGGGCGGGTATCTTGCCGGCCTGTTCTTGGCCGGCGGCTTTGACGCCATGCGTCAACCGCGTGCCTCAGGTGCATCCGACAGGGGGTTGAAGACGTAGTGCGACTTCCTATGTACTTTTGTGGGCCCAACGGCTTCTGCGGCCCAGGGAGGGTGTTCGCTATGACAGACGCTTCGAGCGGTAATGGCAGTGGCACGCGGTCGACGCCTCCTACCGGATCTCGCACCCCGTTTCCGGCGGTTCGGTTGCTCTATGCTTTCGGCTTTGCGATTGCGGCGTGGTTCGTGTTCTGGATCGTCATCGTGCTCGCCGTCGTTCAATTCGTGGCTTTTGCGATCAACGGCAAGGTGGATCTCGACATCAAAAATTTGTCGTTTCGCCTCGTGAAGTATCTCTCGGAGCTGCTCGGCTTCATTACCTTCCTGCGTGATGAACAGCCGTTCCCGATCGGTCCGTTTCCGCAGGCGAGCGACACGTCTGTTTGACATATAAAGCTGTCGCAGCGGCATTTTACAGCACAGCGAAGTATTATTTTTGTGAGAATTTATCTTTATTTTACAATATGTTGTTGAAATATCGTCGTGCCGGTAAAGCAGGAAAAGTGTGGCATAATAGGCACTGATTATTCTGGAACTTGTCCAATTTAAATGACGCCAGCGACAATTTCCTTGCTGCCTCTTTATGCTTATCTCATGCTTCCCGACGCCGAATTGCGCCACTGGGTGTGTTCAAAAGCGAGCACAGGCGCAACGACATAAAGATCCTCGTCAGCGGGATCTCACCGGGGAGTTCGAAATGCTTGCTCAGCGTCGCATCGGGACCCTTGGGTCCCTCGCGTTTGTTAATGCGTTGCTCGTAACCACCGCGTTCACGGTTCCAGCGTACGGGCAGATCGAAGCCGTTGTCGTGACAGCCGAAAAAAAGGCCGAAGACATCCAGAACGTGCCGATTTCAATCACGGCATTGACCGGCCAGGATCTTGCGGATCGTCAGATCAATACCTTTCAGGACCTTCAGTTCAATGTGCCGAGTGTGACGGACACGAAGACGAACTTTACCAGTTCCAACTTCGAAATCCGTGGCATCGGGGCGAGCGGCACCGGTGCGGCCACCGAATCCGGTGTCGCCTTCAACATGAACGATTATTACCTGAACGCTCCGGCCGTTGCAGAAACCGAGTATTACGACATTGATCGCATCGAAGTCCTGCGTGGCCCCCAAAGCACGCTTTACGGGCGCAATGCCACCGGTGGCTCGGTAAACGTCATCTCGACAAAGCCCGATCTTGAAACCTTCAGCGCCGCCCTCCAGGGAGAGTACGGCAACTACAACGACATGAAGGTCAACGGGGCGATCAATATTCCCATCGTTGACGATAAACTGGCGCTCCGTGTGGCGGGCCTCTGGTGGAAACGTGACGGCACCACCACAAATCTTTATAACAATTCAAAGGTCGATGGTCGCGACCAGTGGTCGACGCGCGGTTCCTTGCGGTTTGAACCAACGTCCGACACGACGATCGATTTGATGGTGCAAGCGTCGAGTGAGAACTCCACGCGCATGCGATCCCAGAAGTCGATGTGCGACTTCGATCCGTCGGGTGTCTTAGGCTGTTTGCCGGACAAGCTCGCCTACAACACGCCCAATATGAATGCGACGCTTGGCAACATCTCGGCGTCGCCACAAGTCTTCGCCGCTGTCTTTCAGGGGCTCCCGGCAGGTCTGCAAGGATACTATAACAACGTCGTCGCGCCAGCGCTCGGCGTTGCGGCGGCTCCGGGTCTGACTGCGGGCGAAACATTGTTTGCGGCTCTGGGCTTGGGCCAGGCCAATCTCTCCGGCCCGCAAACGAGCGGCATCAACCCCGCGAACATGCACCAGATCAATACCGACTTTAATCCGACGTATCGTGCGAATGAACTGCTCGTGACCAGCCAGTGGAAGCAGCGCATGAACAACTGGCTGGATATGACCCTCCTGCTCGGTTACCAGCACGCTGGTGTGGACTCGCGGCAGTCCTACTACAACACCGTCGGTAATCCGATCATCTACTCGGCGCAGCAAATTGCGCTGATCAACGGGCTGGCTGCTCTTCCGGGCGGCGGCCATTCCTACAACAGTGCGCCGCTCTCGAATTTTGGCTTGTTGCATCCGACCTCGATCGGCGGCGGCCTTTACACCCTGTCGATACCGACCTCCGCATTCGACAGCGGAAACTCGGGGACGATTGGCGGACACATCGCGCAGTACTCGGATCTGAACAGCGGTTCCGATCAATCGTCGGGATATGACGTCCAGAAGTCCGTCGAGATGCGGTTTAACTCCGACTTGAACGGGCCGATAAATTTCATGCTGGCCGGGTATTATCTGACCTTCAACAACAAGGTCGATTACTTCGTTAACGCTCCGGCGCTCGACTACGGGAGCTTGATGTTGGGGGCGCTGGCCTTGCCGGTCACCAACCTGTTGCCGCCCGGATCGACGCCGGGCGTACCCATGGCTGCAGGGCCCGGTTTCTATTGGAATGCGGAGAAATATACGTTGACGTCGAAGGCAGTCTTCGGTGAAATCTACTACGATGCCATTCCGGACCTGTTGAAATTCACCGGCGGCCTTCGTTACACCCAAGATGACAAGGCGCTGACCGGCCGTACCACGCTGTACAACGCGTTTGTGCCCGTCGGCACGACCAATCTGGACAGTCCCGTTGCCTACATTGCGACGACGCCCTTCGGCGGACTTCAAGGCCCAACGTCCTTCTCAACCGCGATTACCAAGAACAACGCCGTCACGGGCCGCTTCGTCGTCAATTACACGCCGAAGCTCTCCTTCACTGAGCAAACGATGTTCTACGCGTCATACTCGAGGGGCTATAAGGCGGGCGGATCCAATCCGCCCTTGCCGGCCGGCGCGCCGCCTTCGCTCAACACTTATAAGCCGGAATTCGTCAACGCCTACGAGTTGGGCACGAAAAATGTGCTCCTCGATGGTACGCTGCAAGCCAACGCAGACGTTTGGTATTACGACTACAAGGCGCTGCAGGTCTCGGCCATCATTGACAAAGACGCGATCAATGAAAACGTCGATGCGAAGCTTTGGGGTCTCGAGGGCGAGTTCCTGTGGGCGCCGACGGACCGCTGGCAGTTCAACATGACCGTCTCGAACAACCATTCCGACATCGGCAACAGCTCGTTGGTTGATGCGCGCAATCCGACGCACGGCGACCCGAATGCTACGCTGATCAAGGATCTGGGCAGCGCGGAAACCTGCGTCGTCACCAACGATGCCGGCTATCCGGATTGGACCGCGGTGGCGGCGGCGACGCCACTGCCGGTGATCCCGCCTGCGGCGGCGACCCCCGGTGTGGCGCATTCCGGGTTCAGCAGTTGTTAGAACATTCCGCAGGTGATTGCTGGACTGCCCGCTGCGCTGGCCGGTCACTACCACTACTTCGCGAATGGCGAACCGGTGAGCCTGAAAGGCAACTCGCTGCAGAACATGCCGACCGGCTCCATCGGGTTCGGCGCCCAGTATACCCAGCCGCTCGACAGCGGGTTCAGCCTGATCGCGCGCGTCGACGGCTATTGGCAGTCGGACATGTGGGGAACGATCTTCAACGACAATCCCACCGACAGGATCAGCAGTTACTTCCTTGCAAATGCGCAGATGCAGCTGAATGCACCGGAAAGCAAGTGGTATATTCGGGCGTTCATCAACAACATGTTCGACAAGTCCTATGTCACGGGCATGTATGTTTCCGACCCGGCGACAGGACTCTTCACCAACGAGTTCGTCGGTCAGCCCCGCACCTTCGGCATAGCGCTCGGCGCGAAGCTCTAGGCGGCGCGCAAGTTGAAAAGATAAGGGCGCCGGGGAACCGGCGCCCTTATTCTTGTGTTGCGTGGCGAATCTGTGACCCGGCACTTCGTTTACCGAAGCGCGCGCCGGCACGATCGAGGTACACATAGATTGCCGGCGTGATGTAGAGCGTCAAAAGCTGAGACAGCAACAACCCGCCGACGACGGCGAGGCCGAGCGGGCGACGCGCTTCCGATCCGCTGCCGAGACCGATGGCGATGGGCAGGGTTCCCATCAAGGCGGCCATGGTCGTCATCATGATCGGGCGGAAGCGTATCACCGCGGCTTCGTAGATGGCCGTCTCGGCCGGTACTCCTTCGTTGCGTTGTCGGGTCAGTGCGAAGTCGATCATCATGATCGCGTTCTTCTTCACGATGCCGATCAACATGATCATGCCCACAAAGGCGTAAAGACTGAGCGGCGTGCCGAACAGCGCCAAGGTCAACAACGCCCCCACGGCGGCCGAAGGCAGGCCCGACAGGATGGTCAGGGGATGCACGAAACTTTCGTAGAGAATGCCCAGCACGATGTAGACGACGATGATGGCTATGATCAGCAGCTCCGCAACATTGCTCATCGAGCTTTGGAAAGCCGCGGCCGTACCTTGGAAGCTGGTCTGCACGGAGTCCGGAAGCGCAATCTGTCGCTTCACCCTGTCGATGGTCGAGACCGCGTCGCTGAGCGCCATTCCGCGGCCCAGATCGAAGGAAATCGTCGCGGAGGGCAATTGCCCCAGATGGTTGATGGAGAGCGGCGTTGTGGCCGCACCGATTTTCGTCACTGCGGTAAGCGGCACGAGTGTTCCGTCGGCTGCGGAGACATAAAGGCGCGACAGCGACGCCGCATCGACCTGATATCGCGGCAGCAGCTCCAGAATGACCTGATATTCGTCCGACGAGCCATAGATCTGGGAGACCTGCTGTCCGCCGTAAGCCGTTCCCAGAGCTTGCTCGATCGTCTGCGGCGTGACGCCCAAGGCCGCCGCCCGGTCCCGGTTGATGTTCACCGTCACCGTCGGGGTCGAGAGATACAGATCGTTCGTCACATCGACGAAGCCTGGCTGCGCGGCGAGCGCCTGCGTCAGGCGGGTCGCCGCGGCCTGCAGTTCGTTCAGATTGAGGTCCTGCAACGTGTACTGATATTGCGATTTCGACTGCATTCCGCCGATGCGCAGGCTCGGCGGATTTTGCATGTACACATTGAGTCCGGGAATGTGCGCAAGTTTGGGACGAAGCTCGCGCACGATCTGGTCCGCCGACAAGGGCCGTTCGGAGCGGTTCTTGAGATGGATAATAAGCCGGCCGGTGTTTGAGTTGTTTATCGCCGACATCACGCCGTGAACATTGGGGTCGGCATTGGCTATGCGCGCCGCGGCCTGCTGGTATTTCACCATCTGCGTGAACGACGTGCCGTTTGCCGCCTCGGTGTTCCCGACGATCATGCCGGTATCTTCGCTCGGCAGAAAGTCCTGCGGCATGACGTAGAAAAGGAAGACAGTAGCGGCCAGACTTCCCGCGAAGATGAGATAGATGATGCCCCGGTGCGCCAGGCTCCAGCGCAATGTCCGCTCGTAGAAAGCCTGCATGTTCTGGAAGGTCCGCTCGCTCCATTGGTAGAACTTGCCGTGGCGTTTGCCGCTTTCATCCTTGAGCATGCGGCTGCACAGCATCGGCGTCAGCGTCACCGACACGATCCCGGAGAACACAATGGCGAGAACGATGGTCACCGCAAATTCGTGCAGCAAGCGGCCCACGATGCCGCCCATGAACAATACGGGGATGAAGACCGCGGCGAGCGAAACCGTCATCGACAGAATCGTGAAGCCGATCTCGCGTGCGCCTTTGAGCGCGGCGTCGTATGCGGTTTCGCCGGCTTCGACATGGCGCACGATGTTTTCGAGCATGACGATGGCGTCGTCGACGACGAATCCGACCGACAGCGTCAAGGCCATCAACGAAAGATTGTCCAGGCTGTAGCCGAAGTAGGACATGCCCGCGAAGGTGCCGATGACGGCGATGGGCAGCGCCAGCGATGGAATGAAGGTCGCCGACAAGGTTCGCAGGAACACAAATATGACGGCGACCACCAGAATGGCGGCGATCAGCAGCGTCCACTGGACGTCGGCTACCGACGCGCGAATCGAATCGCTTCGGTCGTGGACGGTCTCGAGCTTCACGGATGCTGGAAGTTGCGAGAGAAAGTGCGGCAGGACGCGTTTGATCTCGTTGACGACCTGGATCGTGTTGGATCCCGGCTGGCGCTGCACCGCCAGAACAATGGCGCGCTTTCCGCGGAACCAGCTCGCGACGCGGATGTTCTCGACGCTGTCGATGACGTGGGCGACGTCCTTGAGCCGCACGGGCGCGCCGTTGCGGTAAGCGATGATCTGGCGCGCGAATTCGGCGGCGTCGTTCAATTGTCCGTTGGCGTCGATGACGGACGCGCGCGTCGGCCCGTTCAAGGTGCCGGTTGCGATGTTGACATTCGCCGAGGCGATCGCGTCCGCGAGCTGGTTGATGCCGATCTGCCTGGCCGCAAGCGCAGCCGGGTCGGCCTGGATGCGCACCGCATATTTTTGCGACCCGAAGACATTGACCTGCGCGACCCCGTCCAGAGTCGACAATTGTCGTGCCAGAAGCGTTTCTGCGTAGTTGTCGACCTGCGACAGCGGCAGGGTATTTGAACTCATCGCCAGGAAGAGGACTGGCGTATCCGCCGGGTTCACCTTGCGCAGCGTGGGCGGCGTCGTCATCTGCGGCGGCATCTTGCGGAGGATGGCCGAAATGGCCGACTGCACGTCCTGCGCGGCGGCGTCGATGTTGCGGTCAAGTTTGAACTGGATGGTGATCTGGGTACTGCCGAGCACGCTTTGCGAGGTCATCGAATCGATGCCGGAGATCGTCGAAAGCTGAGCCTCGATGGGTGTCGCCACGGCGGAGGCCATGGTCTCGGGGTCTGCGCCGGGCAGGTTCGCGGACACAACGATGGTCGGAAAGTCGACGGCCGGAAGTTCGCTGACGGGAAGTGTGAAATAACCAAAGACGCCGAAAATGACCAACGCCGCCATGACCAGCGTCGTCATGACGGGACGAAGGATGAAGGGTTCCGAAATGTTCATTGGTTGTCTGCGGATTTTGCCTTCTTGGCGCCCGGTTGCATGACGACGACTTTCGCACCCGGCACCACGCGCAACTGGCCGTCAATGATGACCTTGTCGCCTGGTTTGACGCCGCCCGACACAGCCATGTCGGTTCCGTCGTCGAACAAAACCTTTACCGGCCGCATGGCAGCTTCACCGTCTGGCTTGACGACATACACATAACGATCACTCGGCCCGTCGTTCACGGCCTCGCGCGGGACGACCGTCGCGTGCGTCAAGTTCTTCAGGCTGACAGCGACATCAACCAGTTGTCCTGGAACGAGCCGTTGATCGCGGTTGTCGAAGGTGGCGCGCAGTTCGATCGTGCCGGTCTGAGCGTTGACTTCGTTGTCAATGAAGTCGACAGGAGCGATCAGCGGCGCCCCATTTCCTCCATGCAGGTCGAGATAGGCGGACAACTCATGCTCGCGCTCGCGTTCCTGTATCTGGGGCAGGTCGCTTTGGGGCAGCGAGAACGACACCTTCACCGGCTGAATCTGCGTGATCACGACAAGCGCGTTTGCGCCGTTGGCGCTGATGAGATTACCCGGTTGAATGAGTATGGGGCCGGTTTTGCCGTTGATGGGCGAGCGGATGTCCGTGTAACTCAGATTGAGCCTTGCCATGTCCAATGCCGCGCGGTCGGAGGCCACGGTGGCGGCCATGCTCTTGGCTGTGGCATCCGCCTGATCGCGCTGCTGGGACGATGCGGCATTCTGCGAGAATAGCGAGTCATAGCGCTTTTGGTCGTTTCGGGCGCTTGTCAGCTGAGCGGAATCCTTGGCGAGCTGGGCTTGGGCCTGCTCAAGGGCGGCGACAAATGGCTTGGGATCGATGCGAAAGAGAAGGTCGCCGGCGCGAACGATTTGTCCCTCCTTGAAGAAGGCTGTCATCAGCTGGCCTGAGACACGTGCGGTCACCTGGACGGTCGAGTTGGCGATGACAGTTCCGATCGTGTGCTCGACGACCGTGACGTTCTTGCTTGCGGCGGCGGCAACGACGACCGGCGGCGGCGGTATTTTACCTGCACCGCTTTCGCCACCGAGGAAATGCCAGATCAGAGCGAGTGCAATCACGCCCGCAAGCGCGCCGCCGATCAGACGGGTGCGGGCCCCCATCAGACGCCCGACCGCCTGCGGAAAGCCCTGCACGCTGGCGGGCAAGGCTTCAAACGCGCTGGCAAACCTGATGTTCATCGTTCAGTCCTGAAGCTCCAAGGCCGCACCGGTGCCGAAGACGAAAAAGTCAACACGCAATGGGCAGAATTCCCGCACCTTACCAATTGCTCGCGGCATCCGGAAATGACAGAGGGCAAACTCCCGTTGCGATTGCGGTAATTTGAAATTTCCAGCATCATTTCTTGCGCACTACTGCTCGCTTTTCATGCAATTACCACTTTGCACTTTACCCCATCGCACCGGACTGGCGCCGCGTCAAAAAAAAAGCTAACGCAATAGGAGCGCCGACCGGGTCCGCAGGCGGGGAGAACGAGACATGTGGGGACAACGAAACAAGAAGCTCGCGGTCGCGTTGACCTGCGCCGATTGGCGTCTCCACCAGCGGAAAGTCGACCTTAACAGCCGGCTTGCCAAACTGCTCGGAGTCCATGGCGTCGACACGGTTGCCGTTCCCGGCCCAGACGGCCTGACAAGGCCCGAACGCAGCGCGGAATGGCAGGCGGCGGTCGGCCAGATCAAACTTTTGGTGGGGGCGCATGCGCCGCGCGCGCTTGTTGTCGCCGCTCATCAGCGTTGTGCGGGCCACCCTGTGTCCGACACCGAACACGAAACCGACGTGCTGGCGACGGCCAAGGCATTGAAGGCCGGGACGGGATTTGAG
>DAIDUA010000140.1 GCA_027456965.1 Alphaproteobacteria bacterium
ATGAGTGTCGCGACCGACGCCGGCGGCTGGCGTTTCGCCCTCGTCGGCACGCCGAACAGCGGCAAGACCGCTTTGTTCAACGCGCTGACGGGCAAGCGACAGAAGGTGGCGAACTATCCCGGCGTCACCGTCGAACGCAAAACCGGCATGCTGCGCACGCCCTGCGGCCACAGCGTCAACATCGTCGACCTCCCCGGCACCTATTCGCTGCGCGCCCGCAGCCCCGACGAGGAAATCACCCGTGACGTGGTGCTCGGCCGGCTCAAGAGCGAGACGCCGCCCGATCTTCTGATGTGCGTCGCCGACGCCACCAATCTCAGACTGTCTCTGCGCCTGGTGCTCGAGCTGAAGCGCGTCGGGCGGCCGATGCTGCTGGTGCTCAACATGTTCGATATCGCGCGCCAGCGCGGCGTCGAGATCGACACCGAGAAGATGTCGGCGGAGCTTGGCATACCGGTCGTCACCGCCATCGCCGTGCGGCGCGGCGGCACCTGCGATCTGCTGGCGCGGCTCGACGAGCTGGCGGCCAAGAGCCTCGGCCCGCACACGGAAAACACCTGGCAACCACCCAGCAGCACGGAGCTGCGCGCCGAACAGCGGCGGGCGGATGCCATCTTCCGCGCCTCGGTGCGCATGCCCTCCAAGCCGGACTCGCTGACCACGCGGCTCGACGCGGTGCTGCTGCATCCGGTGGCGGGGCTGATCATCCTCTTCGTCATCCTGTTCGTGATGTTCCAGGCCGTGTTCAGCTGGGCGCAGCCGGTGATGACTCTGATCTCGGCGGGCTTCGATTGGTTTGGCGCGCAGGCCCACAACGCGCTACCCGCCGGACTGCTGCAAAGCTTCATCGAGAACGGCGTGATCTCCGGTGTCGGCAGTGTGGTGGTGTTCCTGCCGCAGATTTTGACGCTCTTCCTCTTCATCCTGCTCTTGGAAGACCTCGGCTACATGGCGCGCGCCGCCTTCCTGATGGATCGCATCATGGGCGGCGCCGGATTGCACGGGCGCGCCTTCATCCCGCTGCTGTCGAGCTTCGCCTGCGCCATCCCGGGCATCATGTCGACGCTGGTGATCGATCACCGCCGCGACCGACTGACCACCATCCTGGTGGCGCCGCTGATGACCTGTTCGGCGCGCATCCCCGTCTACACGCTGATCATCGGCGCCTTCGTTCCCGCGAAGCTGGTCTTCGGCTGGTTCAGCCTGCAGGGACTGGTGATGTTCGGCCTTTACACCGCGGGCATCGTCAGCGCGCTCGGCGTCTCCTACCTGTTCAAACTGTTCTTCTGGCGCGACGATCCCAGCCCGCCCTTCATGCTGGAGATGCCAGACTACAAGCTGCCGCGGCCGAAGAGCGTCATCATCGGCCTGCTGACCCGCGCCAAGGCGTTCCTCACGCGCGCCGGCACGACCATCTTCTCGATGATGGTGATGGTGTGGTTCCTGGCATCGTTTCCCCGCGCCCCCGTCGGCGCGACGGGCCCGGCGATCGACTACAGCCTCGCCGCCTGGATCGGCCGCCTGATTCATCCCATGCTGGCGCCGATCGGCTTCAACTGGCAGATTTCGGTGGCGCTGATTCCCGGCATGGCGGCGCGCGAAGTGGCGGTCGCCGCGCTCGGCACGGTCTATTCGATTTCCGGCGGCGACGACGCAGTACCCAAGATCGGCCATGTGCTCGCCGGGCAATGGAGCCTGGCCACGGCGCTCGCCTTCCTCGCCTGGTATGTGTTCGCGCCGCAATGCGCCTCGACCCTGGCGGTGATCCGCCGCGAGACCGGCAGCGCGAAATGGATGTTCGTGACCTTCGGCTACATGTTGGCGCTGGCCTATGTCGCCGCCTTCGCCACCTATCACATCGCCGTGGCGCTGGGCGCGGGCTGACGCCGAAATTCCCCTTTCAATATCACTTGCCATCCGTTGCGAACGGCTGAAACTCTGCGCGCGACCGCTAAGGGGACGATCATGAAGAACGCTTGGCGCGCCGGTTTCGCCGCGGCACTGTTGACGGTGGCGTGCGCCGCGGCGGCGCCGATGCTCGAGACCAAGGTGGCCGACGGCGCACTGGCCGGCAAGCCGGAAGGCGCGGCGACCGCCTTTCTCGGCATTCCCTATGCCAAACCGCCGGTCGGCGATCTGCGCTGGCGTGCGCCCGAGCCCAACGCCCCGTGGAGCGGCGTGCTGCACGCCACGAAATTCAGCGACAGCTGCGCCCAGATCATCGATCCCAAGGGAGGCCATCCCTGGACGGCGGAATATGTGCCGCAGAACAAGGCCAGCGAGGACTGCCTCTATCTGAACGTCTGGACGCCGGCCCACGCGGCGAACGAGCACCTGCCCGTGATGGTATGGATCTACGGCGGCGCCTTCATCAACGGTTCGTCCGAGGTGCCGATCTACGACGGCGCGGCGCTGGCCGCCAAAGGCATCGTCGTGGTCAGCATGAATTACCGGCTCGGCGTGTTCGGCTTTCTCGCCCATCCGGAACTGAGCGCGGAATCGCCGCAGCATGTCTCCGGCAATTACGGGCTCCTGGACATCCTCGCCGCGCTGCAATGGGTCCACCGGAACGTGGCAGCGTTCGGCGGCGACCCCGACGCAGTCACCATCTCAGGACAATCGGCCGGCGCCGGCGCCGTGCTCGACCTGATCGTGTCGCCGCTGGCCAAGGGCCTGTTCGCCAGCGCCATTCCGCAAAGCGGCGCCGGCATCAACTTCGAGACGCCGACCTTGCGGCAGGCCGAGCAAATGGGCGCTGCAATCGCCGAGAAGAACGGCGCACCGTCGCTGGCCGCGCTGCGCGCGCTGTCGATGGACCAGCTGCTGCATCTGAACCTGGATGTTCCCGGCAAGCCGAAATGGCTGACCTTCCTGCCCATCGTCGATGGATGGTTCCTGCCCGACGCGCCGGACAAGCTGCTCGCCGAAGGCCGCTACAACGACACGCCGGTGATGACCGGAATGACGGCCAACGAAGGCAGCGGCTTCGATCGGAAATACGGCCTGATGACGCCGCAGGAATGCAAGAGCTACATCGATCAATCGATGGCGCCGATGGGGGCTGCGTTCCGCAAAGTCTATCTCGGCAAGCCGGGCCTGAACTGCAATGTCGGTGTCAAGCAGCTCTTCCGCGATCGCGGACTGGCCGCGACCTATCTGTGGACGCTGGCACGGCTCAAGACCGGACACGCTCCGATCTATGTCTACTATTATGATCACACCGAACCAGGATCGATGTCGGCGCACTACGGCGCCTTCCATTCGGCGGACCTTCCATATGTGTTCGGAACGCTGGACAAGTCGCCGAACCGGCCGTTCACCGCGAAGGACCGCGAGATATCCAAAAAGGTCTCGGCCTATTGGGTGAACTTCGTCAAAACCGGAAATCCGAACGGACCCGGCCTGGCGCATTGGCCGGCGGCAAACGCCAAGACGATGCCCGTGCTGGAAACCGGCAACGTGTTCCGCGTCCGCCCCGTTCTGAGCAAGGCAAAATTCGACCTGTTGCGGGACTTCGTGACGAAGGGTGGGATGATGAGCCTGTTCTTCTGAGAAAAAAGCGGCAAGGTCTTTTGTGCCGGGATTCAAAGGCTTGCGGTGGCGCGGCGCCACCACCGTAGATTTGCCGCATTGAATGCCTATTTACTTTGAGAGTTCTTGTGTGCGGTCGGCAGAGGGGCCTGCGATGCGCAAACTGTGGAAATGGGTTCGCTGGGGTGCGTTCGTTTTTGCGCTCGCGGTCGATGCGTTTCTTTTCTACACCTCCGATCCGTTCAGCGTGCGCAGCTTCGTCGCCACGGGGCTTGCGTCGCTGATCATGTTCCTGGTGTTCCTCAAGCTCGCCAATCTGATCCGCGGAGGGTCGCGCATCCGCGGCATCCTGGAAGAAGGCGAAACGAAAGTGCACGAGACTTGCGTGCACTGGATCAGGCTGCTCGGCGGCATCCGCAAAGACAGGACCGCCTATCGCTGGATCGGCATTCCGGTACTGATCGCGGCGCTCGCGACGCTGTATCTGGCGCTGTGGGGCGCCTGGCTGCTCGGCGTGAAGCTGGGTGTCGATGCGCCTTGGTTCCATGCGTTCGGCACGCCATTCCGCCTGATGCCGCACAACAGTATCGTGATCGGCTTCTACATCCCGCTGATCTTCGCCATTCCGTTCGCGATCTCGCACATGGCGGAATGGAGCACGCACCGCTACATCATCACCCCGCTGCGCATCATCATCCATCACGGCATCTTCGACTACCATATGCACGGCATATTGCTGTCGCGGGTGGTGGATGCCCAGCAGGACTACACCTTCGTGCAGCAGATCCTGAACTATGGCGACATCGTCTTCCGCGAGACCTCGGGCGAGGCGGAAACGCTGGAATGTGTCTGGGGCCCGAAGAAATTCGCCAAACTGGCGGTGCGCTACAGCCACGCCCTGGAAGGCGCCAGCGAACGGGGCAAGGAAGACATCGAGGCGGGGTGAGGCTTTTCCGGCCGGCGGTTTGCGTATATGTCGTCGCGGCGAACCGATAGACTTTTTCGAGCCATGAAGATCGTCCAGGCTTTCCATTTCGAGGCGGCACACAGCCTGCCCAACGTCCCGCCGGGCCACCGCTGCGCCCGGCTGCACGGCCATTCCTATCGGGTGGAGCTGATGCTGGAAGGGCCGATCAATGCCAAGACCGGCTTTGTCGTCGATTTCTTCGATATCGAGACGGCCTTCGCATCGGTGCTGGCGCGGCTCGACCACTATTGCCTGAACGATGTGGAAGGCCTGAAAAATCCGACGGCGGAGAACATCGCCGTGTGGATATGGCAGAAGATCAAGCCGGCGCTGCCGCAGCTCTGCACGGTGATCGTCCATGAGACGAAGGACTGCCGGGCGGAGTATGACGGCCGCTGAGAGAACGGCCGGTTACGCGAAGGCGTAGGCGTCCATCCTGAGCGAGCCGAAGGTGGCGCTGCTGTGCAGGCGCTCGACCGCCGCGCCGCCCGCGCCATAGGCGACGAACAGCGGCACGAGATGTTCTTCCGTCGGATGCGCCTGCGCGGCAAAAGGGGCGCGGCTGCGATAATCGGCAAGAGCTGCTTCGTCGCGCGCGACGAGGTTTTCGTGCAGCCACTTGGCGAAAGCACGCGACCATTCCGGTTCCGCGCCGCCGTTCCAATCGATGGCGCGCAGATTGTGCACGAAGCCGCCGGACCCCAGGATCAGCACGCCGTCTTCGCGCAACGGCGCGAGCGCCCGGCCCAGTGCGAGGTGATGCGATGCGCCGGCTCCACTCTGCACCGAAAGCTGAATGACGGGAATATCCGCCTGCGGATACATCAGCATCAGGGGCACCCAGGCGCCGTGATCGAGGCCGCGCGCGCTGTCGATGGACGCACCAGTGCCGGCCAGCAAGGATGCCGCGCGGCCAGCCAGCACGGGCGCGCCCGGCGCCTCGTAGCGCAGCTCGTAGAGCGGTTTCGGGAATCCGTAGAAATCGTGGATGGTGGCGTTGCGCGCGACGGAATTTACGGCCGGCGACGGCGTGTCCCAATGCGCAGAGGCCACGAGGACGGCCTTGGGAATCCCGAGCCGAGCACCCAGGCCGCGCAGGAAATCGCGCGCCGGCACGTCGTCGAACGGCAAGGTCGGCGAACCGTGGGACACGAAAACGGCGGGCAGCATGGATGACATGTGGGACCTCGCTCGCGGCTTTTCAACCACGCGGCGTCAGAGTTTGCACACGGCCTTGTAGAGCCGGGATTCACGCGACACGACATCGGTCATCTGCCATTGCCCTTCGCCGACCTGTAGCAAAGTCTGTCCGGTCGCGCAGTTGATGGCGCCTTGGTTTCCACCCGGCAGCGACGGCGGCACATTGTCGGCCGGTCCGCTTGCCCAGGTGTAATAGGTGTACCCGTCCTTGGTGTAGGTGCTGTCGGTGTCCACGTAGAGGTTCGGCCGGTCGGGCGCGTACTGCACCCAATGCATCGCGCGGGCCGGCATGACGGCGAGGCCCGCGGCGGCAAGTCCGAACAGCAAGGCTCGCATCGTTTTCTCCCTGGTCCGGCAGCCCCACGACCCTAAAGCGATTTGGCGCCGGACTCACACCTGCGACACGGTTTCGGTTGTCCTGGCCGTGCGCCGGAGCGCTGAATTCCTGGCCCCATAGGCCGTTCGGCTCTTGCCAGTTTCTGCACGTTGCAAATAATATGTCATATATATCAATATGTTATAAGAAATCCCGCATGCGACAGCAGGGCGCAGGCCAACCATTCTTATAGCTCTTGTTTGCGACTTAGAATTATTCTAATTATAATCTGCAACACACAAGGACCCATGAGATGCTGAGCGTTGGCGACAAATTCCCCGATTTTTCCGTGAAAGCCGTGGTTTCGATCGATCCCCGGACCGCTTTCACCGACCTCACCCAGGCCTCGGATGCCGGCAAGTGGAAGGTCGTGTTCTTCTGGCCCAAGGATTTCACCTTCGTCTGCCCCACCGAGATCGCCGGGTTCGGCCAGATCTACGGCGAGTTCAAGGACCGCGACGCGGTGATCTACGGCGTCTCGACGGACAGCGAATTCGTCCATCTAGCTTGGAGGCAGAACCACGCCGACCTGAAGCACCTGCCGTTCCCGATGCTCTCCGATATCAAGCGCGAGCTTTCCACCGCGCTCGGCGTGCTCGATGCGGACGCGGGCGTGGCCAAGCGCGCCACCTTCATCGTTGATCCGGACGGCATCATCCGCTTCGTCTACGTCACCGACATGAGCGTCGGCCGCAATCCGCAGGAAGTTCTGCGTGTGCTCGACGCCCTGCAGACCGACGAACTGTGCCCCTGCAACTGGCAGAAAGGCGAAGAGGTCATCAAACCCGCCGCCTAATGCCGCAAGGACCCCGCCGGCGTTCCCCCTCCCGACGGCGGGGTCTCCTTTTCTTCCATAGAGAGAAATCACGATGTCGATCGAAATCCTGAAAGACCGCCTGCCCGAATATGCCAAGGAT
>DAIDUA010000141.1 GCA_027456965.1 Alphaproteobacteria bacterium
GGAGAGAGGGGCCGCGACTGCCGTTGAGCGAGACGCTGAGCGACCTTGCCGGGCAATATTTTCTTGTTACAGGTTCCGGAAAGTATTTCCGCAACATTCAATTGGACCCGGAGGCCAATCTCGGTGTTATCCGGATCCAGCCGGACGGCAAGACTGCGGAATTGTTGTGGGGTTATCGCGACGGCGGCGTCCCGACTTCGGAATTGCCTGCGCATCTGAAATCCCATCGGGCGCGTCAGCGGGTGGCCGCCGGCCGCGCGCGCGTGGTCATGCATTGCCATGCGACAAATTTGATTGCGCTGTCTTATGTGCTCGATTTCAACACCGCAAATGTCACGCGCGCTTTGTGGGAAGGCAGCACCGAATGTCTTGTGGTTTTTCCTGACGGCGTCGGTACGCTGGATTGGATGGTTCCCGGTACCGACGCCATTGGTGCCTCCACCGCGGATCTGCTCAGGAAACATCCGATCGTGCTGTGGCCCTTCCACGGCGTATTCGCTGCCGGCGAAACACTGGACGACGCGTTCGGCTTGATCGACACGGCCGAAAAGTCCGCCCAGATGTTGGTTAAGATCATTTCGATGGGCGGCGCTAGGCAGACAATCTCGACGCAGAATCTCGTCGATCTTGCAAAGCACTTCGGCGTTACACCGTTGGGCGGAGCGATCGCACTCGACGGTTGGTGCCTTGCCGACAGCGCCAAGAGCAGGAACGACGCTTCGCCGCAGGGTCCCGCCATGCGTCGCGTGCGCCAAGCCTGGCTTGGCTGAATAAATCACCTCGACTTAAGGCCGCCGTGATGCGGCAGCAGTTTGTTGCGCCTTCGGTCACGAATGATCTTGTTTGAATGATTTTGGTTAATCATGACTGGTATGGCGGGAATAGCGCGATGCATTGCACATAATCGTGCGGTGACTCCCCCATTGGCGGTTTAGAGAGAAGGGTTGTGTTCAATGGCCTAGGCAATTCGGTTCGCTGTCGCCAACTCGCGATGGTCGGACGAATCCGCCGTGTCGCTCACGGCTGAGCAATTGCTGCTTTACCGGTCCAACCTTCTCGGTAGCGATCTGACGATCACCAATTTTGGAGGCGGTAATACACCCGGGAAGATTGCCGCTAAGGATCCTCTGACGGGTGAATCCTTGCGCATCCTGTGGGCTAAGGGATCAGGTCGATGATTTCGACGGCCTTCGCGAGGAAGCCGTGCAGTTGGGTCTGAGCTTCGACGCCGTAAACTCGAACACGCTCGAAGATCAGGCCAACCAGGCCCTGAGTTACCGCCATGGCAGCCTCAGCGCGACCGACCGGGACGTCCGGGAACGGGCGATCAGACATAATATCGACTGCATTCGCATCGGGGAAAAGCTGGAATCCAAAGCCCTGACGGTGTGGATTGGGGACGGGACCAATTTCCCCGGTCAGAAGAGCCTGCGTGACTTTCTCGACCGCTATCTCGAAAGCGTGCACGCCATCTATGCTGAGCTGCCCACGGACTGGCGGATGTTCATCGAACACAAACTCTATGAGCCGGCTTTCTATTCGACCGTCATCTCCGGCTGGGGCACCAGCATCTTGGTTGCGAAGGAACTAGGTCCAAAGCCGCAATGCCTTGTCGATCTGGGTCATCACGCCCCAAACGTCAACATCGAGCAGATCGTTGCGCGACTGAGTCGCTTCGGTAAGCTCGGTGGCTTCCACTTCAATGACAGCAAATACGGCGACGACGACCTGCACACCGGCTCGATCAATCCCCACCAACTGTTCCTGGTGTTTAACGAATTGGTCGAGGCCGAACGTTCCGACGCCAAAGGCTTCGATCCGGCTTACATGATCGATCAGTCGCACAACATAACAGACCCGGTCGAAAGCTTCTTGGCGAGCGCCGAAGCGATCGCGGGAGTCTTCGCGCGCCCAGATTGTGAACCGCGACGCGTTGGCGGCGCTCCGAAACCAGAACGACGTGATGGAGACGTTCCGGACATTGCGGCACGCCTACAATCTGGACGTGGCCGCCATTCTAGCCATGGCGCGCGTCGAAGTCGGCGGCGCGGCTGACCCCATCTCGGCATATCGCGAATCAGGGTGGCGCACGCGCAAGGCACGGGAGCGCAAGCCTTCGAAATCAGGTTCCGGTATTGTATAATACGCGCGGTGTGGGCACATATCTTGACAAATTCCGGGCTATGACATGTCTCTTGCGCTCATGAGAGTGAAGATGCACGCGACCGAGCGGGATCGAGCCATTCTGAATCTTCTTGAAGAGCAGGGCTTCGTGTCCTTCCGCGAATTGTCACATCGCGTTTCCGCCTCGCCGGCGACTTTGCGACGGGACCTGGAGCGCCTACAGACTGATGGGAAGCTGGTGCGGGTGCGCGGCGGCGTGCAGCCGACGGGTGGCGTCGACCACATGAGCGGACTTCATTTGCAGGGTGTTCCGTTTCACGAAAACATCAACCGGAATCGCGCGGCGAAGGAAGCCATCGGCAAGGCCGCCGCCGAGCTATGCCGGCCCGGAGAGGCCATTATCATCGATGGCGGCAGCACGACGCTGCATATGTGCCCTCATCTGGAACCGCTGAGGCTGCAGGTCCTGACGAACTCGTTGCACATCGTCAGCGCGCTGCTGCAACAGCCAAACACCGGCGTCTCCATCCCCGGCGGTGTCGTGTTTCGTGAGCAGAACATCGTCCTCGATCCTTTCGAGGACGTGAAAACGCGCATTTTCCACGCGTCGCGGATGTTTCTCGGTACTGCGGCGGTTTCTCGCCACGGCCTCATGCAAAGCGACATCATCCTGGTGCAGGCGGAACGCAAACTGCTCAGCCAAGCGGATGAACTGATCGTATTGGTGGACAGCAGCAAGTTCGCTGCCTCCGCGGGACACATGTTGTGCGAACTGTCCAGAGTGCAGACCCTGATCACCGACAGCGATATTGACGACGTTTCCGCCAAGATGGTGGAAAGCCATGGCGTCAAATTAATCACCGTAGACGTTTAAGATTCTGCTCGGCCTTCGGTTCGAACGCCGGTGCCGATGGCCGGCTGTGTAAATCGGCATTTCCCGCCGAGCGTGTTCGATGGCGTCGCGCGAGCTTACGCCGTCGAATGGTCCAAGGCGCAGAAATTAACGCGCCAATTTACAGCTGCACTGGCTGCAAAGGAATGCCGGGTGCCGAGGCGGCGATAAGACCATCGGCTTTCAAGCTGGTCACGTCGTCCGTCACCACCGGCGGGCGGGCGTCCGCCGACAAGGTGGAAAGCTCCACGTCGCGCAGAATCACACCACGCAGGTGGCGCATGTAGAACCCCCAGGCCGGCATGACACCGAACATGTCCGGGTCCGGATAGACACCGGCCGCCTCCGGCAGTTTGCGGGCGGCGTCGGCCGCCGTTCCGCCCCCCGGATAGATAAGACGAATGCCGCTCAAGGTGACATCTTCGACCGAAGCCCCCGGAATTCCGGTAATGCTGGCGCAGTAGCGCTTGTCCAGACAGTAGGCATCAATGTCGCTGATCGTGACGCGGCGAAGCGCTGCGATCGGCGTTCCCGCGGGTGCGCGCCGCCGGTCCCCCAGTCTTATGAATATCGGTGCAGCGGTTGTGTTCCGCATCACGATGTTGCTCACCGTCACGTCTTCCAGCACGCCGCCGTCGATGCTTTCCAGCGCCAATCCGTTGCAGCAGTCGAACACACAGTTTGAAATGGCGATGTTGCGGTAGCCGCCGTTGGATTCCGTGCCGAGCTTGATGCGCCCGCTCGTAAGGTGGGGTTCGATGTTCTTCAACTGACCTTTGCGGTAGGTGCCGTCCAGCATCGATCCGACGTCGTAGCCGCTCACACTGCAGTTGGTGATCGTCACATTCTCCGTGGGCCGGACGACGCCCAGCGCCAGCGAACTTTTCAGCACTATGGCATCATCGGTCGGTGAATTGACGGACAGATTCGACAAATGGACGTTCCGGACCACATCAAGATCAATGCCGTCGCGGTTGGTATCGATTTTCAGGTTGTCCATGGTGAGGTTGTCCACACCGGTGACCAGAATGCCAAAATGGCCGCCACGCAGGATGGAGAAATCCCGCATCGTTACATTGCGCGAATTTTTCAATGCGATTGCCTTGTTCCCGAGGCCGTTCATGCTTTTGATGTCGGCTTCGTTTTTGGCGATCTGCGCTTTCAGGGTCGGTGTGGACGGTAGGCCGCGTCCGACACCCACTGACCATGGCGCATCGGGGCTGAAGCGCGTCAGACCCTGGCCGTCGATCAAGCCTGGGCCGATGATGGCGACGTCTTCCAGGCCTTCGCCCCAGATCAGGCTGTTGTGCCAATGACTGTGGCCGAAATCCTCGTAGGCGTCCCACGGATTCGGTTCCGGCAGATCGTAATGCCCGCCATGCTTGGATGGGTCGGCGGCGATTAGAACGGTACCTGACGCGAAAAGCAGGGTGATGCGGCTCTTGAGCCGAATCGAAAAGCTCAAATAGCGTCCCGCCGGCAGGTAGACCGTTCCGCCGCCTGCCGTCGCCGCCGCGTTGATTGCACATTGGATCGCCGCAGTGTCGAGGGTTGTGCCATCGGCCTTGGCTCCGAAATCGCGGATATTGAAGACGTCGAGTGGGATCGCATCCGCGCGCAACGAATAAATAGGAAGGAGCGCCAAACCAGCGCCAAGCAAAACCTTGCGGCGGGGAACCTGGACCATCATCGTCTTCCTCCAGAGTGGTCGATCGTAGCGAAGCATAGCACGGCAGCGATTGTAAATGATTGCATTTATGCTCACGATGATCCGTAATGCAAAATTGGTGCGCGCTTTATCGCCGCCCTACAACAGCATGCCTCCAAGCATCTCCGCTCGGGGCCGTGCAGTTGTACTTCAATGGCAGCGGCGATCTGTGAGGGACAGCAGGATGACGGGCCGGCGCGGATTTTTTGCCAGACGACTGCGAGCTGTTGCGCCCAGGGCAGGGAAAATCCCATCTCTGCTGCTCCTGTTTCTCGTGGCAGCGGTCGGTCCGTGCTTCGCCCATGGAGCCGCGGGCGAAAGCCGCTCGCACGTATCTCGCGACGCTCTTTTGAACGGATTCCGCAGGCCGCCTTCGGGCGCCAAGCCACGCGTCTGGTGGCATTGGATGAACGGTAACGTCACCAAAAGGGGCATTCGCCTTGATCTCGAATGGATGAAGCGCATCGGCATCGACGGCATGGACGCGATCGACGCTTCAGTCGAGACGCCGCAGGTTGTGAAGCACCGCCTCGTTTACATGACCCCGGGATGGAAGGACGCCTTCCGTTACGCGGCACGCCTCGCAGACAAATACGGCATGGAACTGGCCATCGATTCTTCGCCCGGCTGGAGCGAAACTGGCGGCCCTTTGGTTTCGCCGCAGGAGGCTATGAAGAAGCTTGTTTGGAGCGCGACGCAGATACAAGGCGGCAAGCCGTTCCACGGCGTTCTGCCGCAGCCGCCGTCGAATCCCGGCCCGTTCCAGAATGCCAAGATGGGTGGCGATGTCCCGCCTTCGCCGAAAGTGGCGGCACTGAAGTTCTATCGCGACAGCATTGTGATCGCTTACAAGGCGCCAATTGCCGAACCTGTCGTCTCGGAGGCGACGTCGAATGTCGGTGGTGCGATCAATGCGGCGATGTTGTCCGACGGTGATCTGACTGATGGTGTCACGCTGGTGCCGCAAGACGGCGATCAGGATGTCTGGGTCCGTCTCGCGTTCGACAAACCGACGCAGATTCAGGGCTTGACTCTGGCGGTATCGGTCACCAAGGGGCTCGGGTTTGCGGCCGCCGTCGAAGTCAGCGACGACGGTCTCAATTGGCGGCATGTCGCCGATATGCCGAAGGCGGCGCAATTGCAGCGGATGGTGCTAGCGCAACAGACCATGTCGTTTCCGCCCGTTACAGGCCGTTTTTTCCGCGTCATACTCCGTCCCGCGCCTCCTCTGCCGACTAGCCTGCGGCCCAACGCGCCGGCGCCCGGCGCGATCGTGGCCGCGGCGCCAAATTCCGACCAACTCCGGCGCGTCTATCGACTGCACGAACTCGTCTTCCACGCTGCTGCCGCGGTCAACGAATTCGAGAAGAAAGCTGACTTTGCTGCTCCTCCGCGTAACTTTTATACGATCGCGAGTCCTCCTAAATTCGCGCCGGGCACAGCGATAAATCCCGCCGATGTCGTCGTGCTGACCAACCGGATGAAACCTGACGGGGAACTCGACTGGACGCCACCACCGGGGCATTGGGTCGTGCTGCGCATGGGGTACTCGCTCACGGGCGCCGAAAATCATCCGGCGACGCCGGAAGCGACGGGCCTGGAAGTCGACAAGCTCAATCGCGAGGATGTCAGATCGTATATGGAGCACTATCTCGACACCTACGAGAAAGTGACCGGCCCGCGATTGTTCGGCAAACGGGGATTGCGAGCGCTGGTCGTGGACAGTTCGGAAGTCGGCATGCAGAACTGGACCGAAAACATACTCGCCGAATTCAAGCGGCTTCGCGGTTATGACCCTACGCCCTGGCTGCCGGCACTTACCGGCGCTGCCGTGCGAAGCCCAGCAGACAGCGACAAGTTCCTGTGGGATTTCCGGCGTACCATTGAACAACTGTTGGCCAGAAACCACTATGGCGAGATCGCTGCGGTTGCCCGCGAACGCGGCCTGATAAATTACGGCGAGGCGCTTGAGGATCATCGCCCCACCTTCGGCGACGACATGACGATGCGCCAATACACCACCATTCCGATGGGGGCGATGTGGACCTATGGCGAGCGTTATCCCTCCGCGTTGACGTACGAGGCAGATATCCTCGGGGCGGCATCGGTCGCGCACATTTACGGTCAGAACCTGGTGGGGGCGGAATCCCTGACATCGGCGGGACAGCCTTGGGCGTTCGCTCCGCGCGAATTGAAGCCGTTTATGGATATGGAATTTGCCCGTGGGGCAAACCGAATCGTGATCCATACATCCGTCCATCAACCCGTCGACAAACCGCCGGGCCTGTCACTCTTCGGTTACGGACAGTTTTTCGACCGACTGGAAACCTGGGCGAACGAAGCTGGTCCTTGGATGCAGTACATTGCGCGCAGTTCCTATTTATTGCAGCAGGGGTATTACGTCGCCGACGTGGCGTATTTCTACGGCCAGGAAGCGCCGATAACCGGGTTGTTCGGCGACAAGCGAGTCAAGGCGGTGCCACCGGGCTATGCGTTCGACTTCGTCGACTCTGATGCTCTTGAACACGAATTGTCGGTGCGCGATGGCGACCTCGTGACGAATTCCGGTATGCGCTATCGGGTCCTGTATCTGGGCGGCAGCAGCCAGATGATGACTCTGTCGGCGCTCCGCCGGATTCGCGATCTGGTACAGCAGGGAGCCGTGCTCGTCGGACGACGGCCACTTACGTCGCCGAGTCTGCGCGACGACCCTGCGCAGTTCCAGGCCATGGCGGATGAATTGTTCGGTCCTGCGGACGCCGCTCATAGCTATGGGCAAGGCCAAGTCTTTCCGTCCGGGTCGCTCGCCGCTGCCTTCGCGGCTTTGCATTTGCCGCCCGACTTCGAATACACCAAGCCGAATGCCGAAATCCTTTATCTCCATCGCCGGCTCGCACATGGCGATCTCTATTTCGTGAGCAATCGCCAGGATCAGCCCGAAGACATCTCGGCGACTTTCCGCGTTGCGGGATACAGTCCTGAAATCTGGAATGCCGTGACGGGAAAAATTACGGAAGCGAACTTCGTCGCTGCCGGCGGTCGCACCAAGATTTCGCTGGCGATGCCTGCCTACGGTTCGGCTTTCGTCGTATTCCGCAAAAAGACCGAAGCATCATCCCGAACAATTGCCGCGCCGGCGATCACCACCCTCGAAACGTTGAAAGGGCCTTGGAAAATCACATTCCAGCCCCGTCGCGGCGCGCCGGCGGACATTACCCAGGACGCTTTGCAGTCATGGAGCGACAGCAAAGTTCCAAGTGTGAAGTACTTCTCGGGAACCGGTGTCTACACGAAAGCCTTCGATATCCCTCAAAGCGCGCTTAAGGCAGGAACGCGGCTAATGCTCGACCTTGGCGACGTTCGCGAGCTTGCGGTGGTGTCGCTCAACGGCAAAACGGTCGGCACGGTCTGGACGCCGCCATTTCAGCTTGACATCACCAAGGCGGCAAGGCCGGGCAAGAATGTGCTGAAGATCGAGGTCACCAATTTATGGGTCAATCGCCTGATCGGGGATGCGCAACCTAGCGTCAAGAAGAAGTACACCTTCACGACAATCCCGACCTACGAACCTGACGCGCCCTTGCGCGAGTCAGGACTGCTGGGGCCGGTTCTTGTCCGGCAGGTGACGATCCCGAACTGACGCCGGTCGGGGCAGCCGCACTCACGGCGGGCGCCCCCTAAATCGTTTATCTGCAGGGGCACGACGCAATGAATTCAAAGCATTAGGAACATTTACCTGCAGCGGATTGCAACCCTTCCCGACATATGTGCCTTTCTCACCACATCAGCAATCATAATCAATCGATAACTGACTTTTTTGTTAGCGCTACCAAGCAAATGTGATACTTATCACTCCATAATGATCACAAATGCGGATTTGTGATCGAAATGGGGCGCAGAAACCTTCGGAATCTGGCTACGGGGCAGGGTACTCACGCCACATCCAATTTCTGAACCGCCCCATGAGGAAACAACAGAGGGAGGCTCAAGTAATGTCCAGGACTAAGCTCGAGAAGCGCCGCGCGCGTCTATTATGTGGCACGGGGCTGGTTGCCGCCAGTTTCGCCTTGTGCGCGCCATCAATCGCCCAAACCAATCAAGGTGCAATTGAATCTGTCGTTGTGACTGGTTCGCGCATCCCTGTGTCGAGTGCTTTCGATGCACCGACGCCGGTCAGTATTATCGGGCAGGAAGACATTAAGATGTCCGGTACGCTGAACATCGAGAATATCTTGAACCAGTCGCCGCAATTCACCGGCGCGACCAACGGCAGCCCGAGTTCGAACACCCAGCAGGCCAACGGCAACAGCGGCGCGGCCTACGCCAACCTTCGCAACCTCAACAGCGGCTCGAACACGCCGCGCACCCTCGTGCTGGTCAACGGCCGCCGTTGGACCATCAACGGCACCAGCCTGGCGACCGACCTCAACACCATCCCGACCGCGCTGATCCAGCGCACGGAAATCGTGACGGGCGGTTCCTCGGCGGTTTACGGCTCGGATGCCATCGCCGGCGTCATCAACTTCGTCATGAAGCAGGATTTCACGGGCGCCGAGGTGAATTCGCAGGTGAACTTCGACAGCTACACGGGCACGCCGGAGTACAGCTTCGACGTCACGGTCGGCTCCAATTTCGATCACGACCGCGGCAACGTCGCGGTGTCGATGGACTACCTCAACCGCGGCGGCATCAGGCAGTCGCAGGTGTCCTACGCCAAGTATCCGCTGAACGAGGCCTGCGTGACGACCGCGTCATGGATGCGTGATGGGCCGGGCACCGCGAATGGCGCCTCGGCCGCGAACTGCGCGGCCTCCGGCGGCAGGATGGGCTTCACCCAGGGCGGCTCGACCAGCTCGCCGGCGGGTCAGTTCAACGCGGTCTTCACCGGCACGGACGCCACGCTCGCGGCGCTTCAAGCCGCGGCCGGGATTGGCGCGGGCAGCTTCACCTTCAACGGCATGACGGCGCGGCCCGTCAACAACCCGACGGACCTCTACAATCTGACGTCCCAGAACTACATGCAGATCCCGCAAGAACGCTGGATGATCAACTCGTTCGCGCACTACGACATCGCGCCGTGGATCACCGCCTATGCGGAAATGCATTTCAGCAACAACAGTGTCAGCGTCCAGCTGACGCCGTCGAACCTGGGCGGCCAGTCCTTCCTGGTCAACACCAACAACCCGTACCTCAGCCCGGCGATGGATGCCGTGCTGGTCAGGCTGGATCAGCTGGAGACCGGGACCACCAACATCGTCGAAGGCTCGAAGACCTACACGACGACGCCGGGTGACGGTCTGGCGATCCTCCAGATGAACCGCCGCTTCGTCGAGCTCGGCAACCGCACGGACGACGACAACCGCGTCGCCTGGCGCTTTGCCGGCGGATTCCGCGGCGATATCGGCAGCCTGAGCGACAACTTCATGAAGGACCTGTCGTACGACGTCTATTACGACTACGCGCGTACGATCGACACCAACTGGCTCAGCGGCGTGGGCGCGCGCAGCGCGATCCAGGACGCGATCCTGAGCCAAAACGGCCAGGCGCCGGTGTGCGACATCTTCGGTCCCAACATGTCTGCGGCCTGCGTGAAGAAGGTCGGCATCACCGACCAGTACACCACGAAGGCCGAACAGGCCGGAGCGGTGGGAAACCTAAGCGGTACGGCGTTTGATGCCCCCGCCGGGCCGGTGCAGTTCAGCCTAGGTCTCGAATGGCGGTTCGACTCGGCGCAGTACATCCCCGACCAATACCTGGCGACCGGCGAGCCGACGGGCTTCAACTACAGCTACCCGACCAAGGGTAACACGTCGGTGAAGGAAGTGTTCGGCGAGTTGCGCGTTCAGGTGATCAACGACGTGACGCTCATCAAGAGCCTCACCGTCAACGGCGCGTTCCGCAATTCGTCGTATAGTCTCAAGG
>DAIDUA010000142.1 GCA_027456965.1 Alphaproteobacteria bacterium
AGAACGCCCTTGGCGTCGAGCTTGATCTCGGAGAATTTCGGCCGCGCCAGCTTGCCGGCCAGCAGCACGTCGCCGCAGCCGTTGCCGCGCAGCGTCTTGACGATCTTGCCGACCTCGCCGAGCGACGCCCATTCGTGCGGATAAGACGAAACCCAGTCGTCGGCCGAACCGAGAAGCGCCAAAACGAAAACCTCGCGCCCGGCCTCGCGCGCGCTTTCGGCGACGGCAAGAGGAAGATCGCCGCCGCCCGCCACGCTGCCCAATGCCGGTTGCGCTTTCTCGCTCATCCCTCTTCGGCCGCGTCCTGACCGCGAACACGCGCCCGGCAGATCGGGCGCTTGGCCGGCGCCTGGATGAAATCGACGACTTCGCGCACTTCGTGGACATCGGCCCATTGCCGGCGCGCGGACGCCACGCGTTCTTCGAATTTTCCCGTGCTTTCCAGGAAGATGGCGCGGTAGGCGGCCCGCAAGGCATGGATGTTGGCGCGCGGGATGCCCCGGCGCTTCAGGCCGACGATATTGAGCCCCGCCAGCTTGGCGTGCGCGCCGAAGGCGATACCGAACGGAATGATATCTTCGTTGCAGCCCGCAATGCCGCCGAGCATCGCGCCGCGTCCGATGCGGCCGAACTGCTGCACGGCCGAAAGCCCGCCGATGTTGACGCCGTCGGCAATGTCCACGTGCCCGCCGAGCTGCACCCCGTTGGCGAAGGTCACGTCGTCGCCGACGCGGCAATCATGCCCGACATGGCTGTAGGCCATGAAGAAACCGCGCGCGCCGATCTCGGTCACGCCATGGCCTTTCGCGCTTCCCAGACTGAAGGTCACGCATTCCCGGATGACGTTGTCTTCGCCGATGACCAGGCGCGTCCCCGCCGGGTCGTTGCCGCGGATCTGCGACTCCCCGCCGAGAACCGAACCCGGATGCACCACCGTGCGCGCGCCGATCTCGGTTTGCCCGTTGATGACGACATGGGAGACAAGCCGGACGCCCTCGCCCAGGCGCGCCAGGCGCGCGACGGTGCAAAACGGGCCGATCTCGACGCCTGCGCCCAGCAGCGCTCCGTCTTCAACGACCGCCGTTGGATGAATCGCCATCGCCGCCGTCGCTTGCGCCATCCTGAATCATCGCGCTGAATTCCGCTTCCGCACATAACATGCCGTCGACGAAGGTCTCGCCGGAAAAACGCCACACCGGGCCGCGGCGGCGCAGCGCCCTCACCTTCATGTGCATCATGTCGCCCGGGCGAACGGGCCGCCTGAACCGCGCCTTCTCGATCGTCATGAAATAGACGATGCGATTTTCGCTGGTGAGGCCCAGCGAGTGGATGACCATGGCGCCGGCCGTCTGCGCCATGGCCTCGATGATCAGAACACCCGGCATCACCGCGTGATCCGGAAAATGTCCCTGAAAATACGGCTCGTTGTAGCCCACCGCCTTGTGGCCCGTCGCGCTCTCGTTGACGACGATGTCGCTGAGCTTCTCGACGAACAGGAACGGCGCGCGGTGGGGCAGCAGCAGCTTGATCTGCTCCACGCCAAGCACGATATGCGGTACATTCTTGTCAGTCATGACTGCCGCCCTGTTTCGGCTTTTTTACCAGCGCCGCCACGGCGTGCAACTCCCGCATCCAGTCCTTCGCCGGTTTTGCCGGCAGGCCGCCGTAATCGCGTCCGCCTTCAAGGTCCTGGCCGGGTATCACCGCCGTACGCCCCGCGATGCGCGCCCCGGTGCCGACACGGGCATGGTCGGAGACACCAGCCTGCCCGCCCACCACGACAAAATCGCCCAAGATGCTGCTGCCGGCAACACCGGCCTGGCCGACGAGCACGCAATGCCGTCCCAGATGGGCGTTGTGCCCAATCTGCACCAGATTATCAATCTTCGTACCTTCACCGATCACGGTGTCGCCCAGCGCGCCGCGGTCGATCGTGACGCAGGCGCCGATTTCCACCTTGTCCTGCACGATGACGCGGCCGAGCTGCGGAGTCTTGACAAGGCCCTGCGCGCTGCTGGCGAAACCGAACCCGGGCTGGCCGATCTGCGCGCCCGGCAGGATCAGCACCTGATCGCCGATATGGGCGTGGGAAATCGACACATTGCTCCCGATCTCGCAATTCCGCCCGACGGTCACGCCGCGCCCGATGACACTGTTGGGGCCGATGCGCGTTCCGTCGCCAATCTGCGCGTGGGCCCCGACCACCACGCCGTAGCCCAGCACCACCCCCGCGCCGATCGCCGCACTCGAGTCGACCGGCGTCTGCTGCGACCAGGCAGTGCGGTTTGCGTCCGGATAGAACATCTCCGCGACCGCCGCGAAGGCGTGCTGAACGGAGGCGCACGGGATGGCGACGGTCTTTGCCGGCATCTCGCGCCGCGCATCGGGCGCGGCCGGGACGAGGCAGAACCCCGCCGCCGTGCCGCGCAGTTCGCTTGCGGACCCCTTGCCGGTATAAAACGAAAGATGCGCGGCCCCGGCCCCGGACAGGCTCGCAACGTCGTCGATTCGCGACGCGCCGGCCACTCCCGCCGGCAGGGCAATGCCGATTCCCGCGCAGATGCCTTCCAGCGTGAACGGGCCGCGATTGTCGTAGAAGCGAGGATCGGCCATGAGCAGTCAGTCCAGAAGGCCTCGCGTCACCGCGGCGTCATTGCTGTTGCGGCGCCTGCTGCATGCCGGGCGGCGGCGCCGTGAGTTCGACCTTCACGGACGGCATTCTCATGTCGAGCCGCTGAATGACGACATCGGTCACGTCTATCGCGTTGGGCGCCAACAGAACGG
Source organism: Alphaproteobacteria bacterium (assembly GCA_027456965.1). Classification (GTDB taxonomy): domain Bacteria; phylum Pseudomonadota; class Alphaproteobacteria; order Micropepsales; family Micropepsaceae; genus Rhizomicrobium. Next base: position 2,785 of record DAIDUA010000142.1, read on the forward strand.
CGGAACGGTCCAGAAGAATGGTGGCGCCGCGCTCCTGCATGATGCCTTGCAGGATGGGGCCCAGCGCCTGCTCGATCTGCTGCTGCGCCTTCACGACGCCGCCCTGGATAAGCGCCCCACGCTGCTGCAACTTCTGCTGAAACGCCTGCGCCTTGGTGTCGAAATCCTTGATCCTGCGCGCCTTGACGTCGGGCGCCAGAATGGCCGCCTGCTGCTCGAGCTGCGTCTTTTCCTTCTGCAGCTCCTGGCCTTCGCCGTTCAGCTCCTTCGTCGCCTGCGCCTTCAGCGCCTCGACCTGCCGCTGAATGTCCTGGCCGACTTTGGATGCGCCCATGACCCTGCGCAGATCGATGAGCAATATCCTCGCGGTCGGAGCTCCACCGGTTGCCGGCGGGGGCGGTGCCGCGACGGCGGAGTTCAACCCCGCAGTCCCGAGAACGAACATTCCTGCGACCAGAATGGTGCGGGCGATCAGCAATTTCTTCTTCATGGATTTACAACCCCGTGCCGGCGCTGAAGTGGATGATTTCGGTTCTATCATAAGGTGCTTTGAGGAACGGTATGCCAAGATCGATCTGGACCGGACCGAACGGCGATTTCCAGCCGATGCTGACGCCTGCCGATGCGCGCAGGGCCAGATTGTCCTTGATGCAAGAGACCGCGGCCGTGGCCGGCGCGCAAAGCGGCGTCAGCGAATCGAGGTGACCGAGCGTGCCGAAGTCCGAGAACAGCGCGAAGGTCATGCCGTAGTCGGCCGGCACGAAGTCCGGCAGCCGGACCTGAGCCGTGCCGATGGCGTAAAAATCGCCGCCGACCGCACCGTAATCGCCGGCCACATCCACGTCGCGCGGGCCGATGCCGGCCAGCTTGAAGCCGCGGAATGAATCACCGCCCTTGAAGAAGCATTCCTGGATCGGAATCACCGTGCCGCCATAGCCCGTGATGTACCCTGACGACAGCGTAAGCTGGCCGATATAGGAGTCCCCGAACAGCTTGTGATACGCGGACACCGAGCCCTCGGTCTTCAGGTAGTCCAGGCTGCCGCCGAACCCTGCGAAGCCCTGGGTAAAGCTGAACACCATGCCCTTGGTCGGTTTGAGGTTGTCGTCCAGCGTATTGTAGATGAACGAATAGCCGAGCTCGGAGATTCTCATCGAACCGGCCGCCTGCAGCACTTCCAGCGGCGCGTTGGAATACGGCGACACCTTGCTGATGCTGTAGGTATAGCGCAGGCCGACGCTGCCATATTCCGAGGTGGGGAAGCCGAGACGCAGGCCGACCGCCGTGGTGTCGCCCTGATAGGCGGCCTGATTGTAATTCGTCACATATTTGTAGATGTCGAAGCCGGCCGCCAGGGGACGGTCAAGGAACCAAGGCTCCGTAAAGCTGAACTGGAACTGCTTGCTCAGCGTCGACATGGCTATGCTGGCCCGCAGGTACTGACCGCGACCGAAAAGATTGCGCTCGGTATAGGCAAACTCTCCCACAAAGGAACTGGTCGTCGAATAGCCGGCACCGATGGACACTTCGCCCGTCGACTGCTCGGTGACCGCAACCGTTATGTCCGTCTTGTCAGGCCGCGATCCGGGCGAGTTCTTGATCGTGACATCCTTGAAAAATCCCATGGCGCGGATGCGCGTGCGCGAGCGGTCAACCAGTTCACGGTTGAAGGCGTCGCCCTCGACGAACCGCAACTCGCGACGAATGACCTTGTCGAGCGTGCGGTTGTTGCCGACGATGTTGATCTTGTCGATATAAACGCGCGGCCCCTGATTGATGTTCATGATCACATCAATGGTGCGGTTCTGCGGGTTGCGCTTGAGACGGACGCTCACGTCCGCGTTGGCATAGCCCTTGGTGCCGACGGCATTGATCAGCGCGTCCTTCGCGTTCTCCACCTGGTTTTCGTCGTAGACGTCGCCGGCGCTGATCTTCACCAACGGACGCAGTTCCTGCGCGGGCAGTTCCTTAACCTTCGATATGATGTCTACTTTGCCGAAATTGTATTTCGGCCCCTCGTCGATCGTGAAGGTGATGTAGAAATCGCCGCCGCCGGGCGTCAGCTCGGCCACCGACGAGACAACATGGAAGTCCGCGTAGCCATTGCTGACGTAGAAACGGCGCAATTGTTCGCGGTCAAACAGCAGGCGGTAGGGATCGTAGTTGTCGTTGGTGGCCAAAATCCGCCACCAGGCCGATTGCTCGGTCGCGATTTTCGAGCGCAGCGTGTCGCTGTCGAATACGTGGTTGCCGATGAAGATGATACGCGCGACGCCGGTGGTCGGCCCCTCGTTGATCGAATAGATCAGATCGACGCGGTTCTGCGGGCGCTGGATGATTTGCGGGTCGACGGTCGCCGCGAATTTGCCGTTGCGGCGATAGAGTTCGATGATGCGCTGGACGTCGGACTGCACTTTAGCCCGCGTGAAGACCATGCGCGGCTGAAGTTGCACTTCCTTTTGAATGTCCTTCGTCGTGACCTTGTCGTTGCCCTCGAACGCGACCTGATTGATGATCGGGTTCTCGACGACATGCACGGTCAGCGTGCTGCCGTCCCAGTTGATCTTGACGTCCGAAAACAGCCCGGTCGCGAACAGAGATTTCAATGCACGGTCGACCGCCGGCTCGCTGTAATCGTCGCCGACATGCAGCGTTATGTAGGTCAGGACGGTGGCCGGCTCGATGCGTTGCGTGCCGAGCACGACGATCCGCTTGACGGTCGTCGGTGCAGGCTCGGCCTGTGCGGCAGGGGCGCCGCCGGCGCCTGTCGACGGCGGTTGCGCCGTGCCAGGGCCGCTCAACTCCTGCGAGAATGCAGGCCCAACGACGGCAACGGACGCGAGAAGCAGCGAGACCGGGGCCACACGCTTTACTCGGGCGAAGAGGGCGTTAACGCTCATCCACTCGTCTCTGACTCTCGTCTCAGATCGGGCGACACGCGGCGAGGAAATCCCGTATGCGTGCTGCTGGCCGAAGGTTTAACGATACTACCGGACCAAGTCGTTCCAGGTGGCGAAGATCATCAGACCCAGCACCAACGCAAGCCCCAGCCTGAATCCAAGGTCCTGGGTCCGCTCCCCGAGAGGGCGCCCCAGAACCGCTTCGCATCCATAGTACAGAAGATGGCCCCCGTCGAGGAGCGGAATGGGAAAAAGGTTGATTAGACCGATGCTTACAGAAATGAAAGCCAGCAGATAAACCAGCTCGTACGGCCCATGGGACGCGGCGGATTTCGCCATCTGCGCCATGCCGATCGGCCCGCCCAGCTGGCTCGCATCGGCGTGGTGCGAGACTATCCGCCACAGATAGGTGAACGTCATGTCGACAATGCCCCAGGTCTGGGCGGCGGCGGCCACAGGCGCCTGGAGCAGAGGAACGGGGATGTAAACCGTGTTTGCAGGGGAATCGGGACCAAGCCCGACCCCGATGGCGACCGTCTTGACCGGCGTTCCGTAGATATCCTTGCTGACGATCAGGCGCGGCGTAACGTTCAGAGTCATGGCCTTGCCGTTACGGTCAATCGAGACCGCAAGAGGCTTCCCGTCACTGTCGCCGATGACGCCATAAAGCTCCGCGAACAACCGCACCGGTTTGTGATTGACGGCGGTGATCTTGTCACCGGCCTTGATCCCGGCCGCGGCCGCCGGCGAATTCGGCGTCACCGAACCAACATAGGTCGAAAGCGCCTTCGCCCCGAAAAACGTGAAAAGCAACGTGAAAACGACGATGGCCAGCAGGAAATTCGCCGCCGGGCCGGCCGCGGCGACCAACGCGCGCTGGCCAAGAGGCTTGAACGGCAAGGTGTGCGAACGCTCTTCAGCGTTCATCCGCGACAGGCGCTCGCGATCCGGCGTGCTCGCCGCATCCTCGTCGCCGAGGAACTTCACATACCCGCCGATGGGCAGCCAGGAAACCTTCCAGCGCGTCCCCTTACGATCCGTCCAGCCGAATATCTCCTTGCCGAAACCGATCGAAAAGGTCTCAACGCCCACGCCGAAGGCCCGCGCGACCAGAAAGTGCCCGAGTTCGTGAATACCGACCACGAACGTGATGACAAAGATAAAAGCCGGCAAGCCCAACGGCAGCCAGTTCATCACGTTCTGCAACACTGTCACCATCTCGGCTCCCGTATGCCCCGCCCTATTTGTCCATCATGCGCCGGCAGACCTTTCCGGCGAGTTCCCGAGCCCGCGCGTCGGCCGCGAGCACGCCGTCAAGAGACTGCGCTTCGATATTGGCCGCCGGGCTTTCATCCAAGGTCGTTTCGACGGCCCGCGGAATGTCCAGG
>DAIDUA010000143.1 GCA_027456965.1 Alphaproteobacteria bacterium
GCGTGTGTGACCCTGGAGCGCCTCCAGCAGCACGTGGCCCCGCTCGGATGGTTGTTTCCACTCGATCTGGGGGCCCGAGGCAGCTGCCATCTCGGCGGCAACGCCGCGACCAACGCTGGCGGCAATCAGGTGCTGCGCTTCGGAATGATGCGCCAATCAGTGCTGGGTCTCGAAGTGGCGCTCGCGGGAGGGACGCTGTTAACGATGCTCGACCGCGTGGTCAAGAACAACGCTGGCTTCGACCTAAAGCACCTATTCATAGGATCGGAAGGTACGCTGGGAGTCATCACCCGGCTTTCGCTGAAGCTCACGCCATTGGCAAATGCCAGCCGTACCGTACTGTGTGCCTTGCCGTCCTACAAGGCGGCGACCGTGCTACTGCGGGAAGCGCGGCGCAGCCTCGCGGGCTTATCGTCGTTCGAATTGATGTGGGACGATTATTTCGATGCCGCGCTGCGCGCAACCGGCCGGAATTCACCTCTGGACGCGCGCTGTCCGGTGTACGCTTTGATGGAAACGCTGGGTGCGGACGAGGAAGCAGCATCGGCAGGCCTCGAACGAATGCTACAGACCTGTATTGCAGACACCGTCGTGCAGGACGCCGTGCTCGCGCAGTCGCCGAACCAAGCCAAGGCGTTGTGGGAGATTCGCGACGCCATCAGCGAACTGCTGCCAACGATGAAACCATATCTCGCATTCGATGTAAGCGTTCCGCTAGCCGAGATGGGTTGTTTCGTCGATGCCATGCAAGCGGCATTGAGCGATCAATACCCGTCCCATAAGCATCTATTCTTCGGGCATTTAGGCGATGGCAATTTACACTTGGTGTCCGGTCCGTACATGGACGAAAAAGAGATGCTCAAGGTGGAGGAGCAGGTTTATGGCGCTATCGGCATGGTGGGCGGCAGCATCTCCGCGGAACACGGCATCGGCGTCGTCAAGAAGCCGTTCTTGCACTACAGTCGCGCCGCGAATCAGGTCGCCCTCATGCGCAGCCTCAAACAAGTTCTCGACCCGCAGGCAATCCTGAACGCCGGCCGGATTTTCGAGCCACCGGCCCGATAATGAGAGCCGGTGCATCGCGATCGGTGCGCAGCACTTGCACTGCCCGTCCGTAACGGGCGAATTCGGCAATCCGCACGTCAGAACCGAAAGTGCGCGCTCAAGCCGAAGGTGCGCGGATCCGTGACCAGCCCCACGCGAACGAGGTTGGTGTTGTATTTGGACACAGGACCGCCACCTTCGTAATACAACTCATTGGTGATGTTTTTTGACCAAAGCGCGACGTTCCAGCTAGCGCTCACCGGTGTCCAGACGATTCGCAGATCTTCCTTGGTGTACGCGGGCGACCACAAGGATCCGAATTCGGTGATCGTTGGTCCGACCGAGACTACGTCCGGTTGAATGTCGAATGCGCCACCGTTTCCCAGCGGGATTCGGTAATCCAGCACGGCGTTGAACTGATGCTTCGGCACTTCACCGATGGTTTGACCGGTACGGTCGAACAGGGTGCCGACCGCGGGCAACACGCTGATGTAGTTCTTGTATGTAGGGGCGGTCAGGGAAAGCCCCAAATGTGCGTTGAAGTCGTCGGTGAGATGCGCCTCGAGTTCGACTTCGATGCCTTTGCTGCGCGCGTCCGCGGTGCCGGTCGTGGGTGCGCCGTTGGCGTCGAAGGTTTGCAACTGCAGATGACTATAATCGCTGTAGAACACCGAGATGTTGGTGCGCAGCCGCTTGAAGAATTCGCCCTTGAAGCCCGCTTCGTAATTCTTCACCAGTTCCGGTTGAAATTCGGTGTCCGGCGGCGAGGAAGGTTCGCCGTCGAAGCCGCCGCTCTTGAAGCCTTTCGAATACGACAGGTAGCTGAACAGATCGTCCGTGAGCTGATAGCCGAGGACGACGCGCGGCGATACGTTATTCCAACGATCCGACGAGTGCGTCGTAAAATTTCCATTGTCGAGGAACGGCGTCGAACCGTCGGATCCCGCCTCGCCCGGCACCGGAATGGAGGAGGCGTTCACGCCGAATACCTTGGATTCGGTTGTAAACCGCACGCCAAGCGTTCCGGTCAGTCGATCGAGGAGCCGATAGCTTACATCGGCAAACGCGGCGAGCGAGTTGGTGTGCAGCCCCTGGTCGAAATAGGTGATGCCGCTGAACGGTACGACATCGTAGTATATGCCCGCCAACTTGCCGCCTTGCTCGTGGAAGTAGTAAAGCCCCGTGATCCACGACAGCCGGTGGGTGCTACCTGGCCCAGTCGGCACGTTGCTCATCAGCCGCAGTTCCTCGCTGGCCGACCAAGTCCCTTCGTTGGACGTGCTATATGCGGCCACCTCAGGAGTGCGGCCATCGTCCTCGACACTGTAATCCGTTTCATGGCGATAACCGCTGATAGATACGAGGTCAAAGCCCGAAAACCGCTCGCGGACATTGACCAGCGCCCCATAGGTTTCAAGCCCTTGACCGCCGTTGGTGCCGGCTGCGACATCTAATGGATTGGACCCCTGGGTCTGCGGTGTGATGCCCGGACGCGGCGCTCCGGTAAAGGGGTTATGGGCGAAGAATTCGTAGAGTGTTCCCGGCACGTCGGTAAAAATCGACTTGAGATTGCCGTGCTGCACGGAGCGCTCCCAATCGAGTACGGCATTGATCGTCAGTTGCCCAGATGGGGTGAACTTGAATGTGCCGCGGACTCCCTGTTGATCTATGTTATTCGCCTTGTCGCCGGTCGTTGTGTTGTGGTAGATCCCATTGCGATTCTCCGAATCGAAGGCAAAACGGCCGAGCAGATCGTCGGTCAGCTTACCGCTAACCGCACCGTCGACGTTGATGCGCCCATAGTTGCCGGCCATGAGATCCGCATAGCCGGAGAGAGCCTCGGTCGGCGCGCGTGTCGTGATGTTGATTGCTCCCGCAGTGGCGTTCTTGCCGTACAGCGTGCCCTGCGGACCGCGCAATACTTCGACTTGGTCCGTATCGAACAATCCGAGGTTGGCCTCCGCCTGACGGGGCAGGTAGACGTTATTGAGAAAAACCGCTACGCCCGGATCGGCGCTCAAATCCTCGCTGGTTCGACCGATGCCGCGAATGGTGTAGAACTCCGAACCGATGTCCTCGGCATAGATGTGCAGGCTCGGCGTGAATTGCGACAGCTCCGCTGGTGTGTTGATCTGCAGATTGGCTAGATCGGTGCCTGCTATCGCCGTTACGGAGATGGGCACCGTTTGCAGGTTCTCGGCGCGCCGCTGCGCGGTGACGACGATTTCTTCGAGACCGCCGCTGTCCGTTGCGGCCCGGGCATGGTCGCCGGCAAACACGGTAAGTGCGAAGCTCGCCGCAAAGATCGTTCCCAAGGCTATTGCTTTGTTCATTCAGAGCTCCCCGTATTGAGGCGAAATCGTTGTCGTTTTCGTAACCGCCGTGCCGTCGACCTGTCGCAGGTGCCGATTGCACGCGCACCTTAAATCGGGCATCGCCCGCACGACGTGCGCAAAGTTGCGCTGCTTGGTGCGCTGCGGATAGTCGGCGGCCAGAGTGCGGTTCGCGTTTTCCGTCATGGCGTTCCCGCGGGATTTGCTGCAACGACGAGGATCTCGAAACTTCCTGGAACGATGTTCGGGTAAACGCCGGGCCGCGTCGGCGCCGTAAATCGTGCGGCAGGCAAATAAATCTTGCCGGTTTTTGGGTCGAGCGCTCCGGTCCGGCTGCCCCTTTGGGTGATGAGCGTCTGCACCGCATGGATGTCCGAAGCGCTGCGCACGGCAATGACATTGAGCCAGCCAGGCACGCCGCAGGGGATGAATACGAGGCGCCGTTTCGCGTCAAACAGAACCGCGTCCGGAACCGTGCCGATTGCAACGGTGGCGGCGAGGCGGCCGCTCTTTGCATGCACGAACTTGGCGACGCCGTTGTGGCACACGGAGATCAGCAGATCATCAAGAGCGTCATAGGCGAGCCCCGTCGGGCGGTCACACCCCGGCAGCGGCAGGGTGCGCACCACCCGGCGCTGAACGACGTTAATCATGGCTATTTCGTTGCGGCTTTCGATATTGTCGTAGATGTATCCGTGCCCAGCGGCCGCCGGGAACTCGGGCTTTCCCGGCAATGCGATCTTGCCGATCGCGATTCGCCGGCGTGGATCGATCAACGTCAAATCATGGCTTCCCTCGTTTGTCGTCACGACCAATCCACTGATCGGTTCGTAGATAATCGCGTCGGGTTCCTTACCCGCGGCGATGGTCGCGAGAATCCTGCCGGAAGATCCTTCGAACACCGTGACGGTGTTGGCTTCGCCGTTGGTACTCATAACGACACCGGTATGGTCGATCGGCAGAACGCCGTGCACCAAGGCGCTCGGTACCAGCGCCGAAACCACGGCGCCGGTTTCCAGATTTAACGTCAGCACGCCGCCGACGCGTCCTAGGTACAAGCGCCTCGCATCGTCATCGACGGCCGCGTAGTCCCAAAGTGCAGCCGGCGCCGCGATGTGCTGCATCACTCGGAACAAAGGCGGGTTGCTCTGCGCCGCTTGACCGGCGTACGCCACAAAACACAAGCCTATCGTGGCGCGCCGCAGCCATATCATGTACATCGTCTTGCACCCTGTCGGAAAGGACTCGGGACCCAACCGGCGCCGCGGACCCGCCTCGTTCGCGCACGCCGTCCTCCTGCCGAGCGTCGATCATATAGTCGATTGTCGACAATCGTCAATCGTTCCAGAATAATATACCGTCTGGGGGCGACACTGCGATTCAGGAGCTGTGGGAGGCGAATTACCAATCAAGCGTGAGCTGGGTTCGCTTTCGATGATGAGGAATTTCCGGCGCGATTCGCGGGCGTGGCGCCGTTGAGGAAGCGGTGAACGCGAACGCTATTGTAACAGGCTCGGAATTGCTGGAGCTTCCGGTGAAGATCGATCGAACTCCAGATGAACGTGTGGTCCAGATATTCGCGCCGGATAGTCCCCATCAGTCGGTCCACGAATGGGTGCGGCGTTGGCGCGTAGGACACCGATTTAACC
>DAIDUA010000144.1 GCA_027456965.1 Alphaproteobacteria bacterium
ACTGGAATTGATGCGGGCGTTCGTAGACGAGGATTTCCCCGTCCCACACCTGGATCCGTTTCAGTCCCCGCTCCTTCATGGCGTGGGCCAGGACTTTGGCCTGAAGGTCGTTAGCGCAATCCGCGGCCACTTTCGCTTCCAGCGTTCCGTTGTCACTGCGGTAGCAGATTTCGTAGCTCGGCATTGGTTGTCTCCTTCGACAAGCAGATGCCCCCGTTGCTCGTCGAATTCTTGTGCCGAATGCGCTTGAATGTCGAATGACAAATTCGTTGTAATTCATTGAAATCTTTCGTTGCTTCGCAACATACCGGGTTCTTCGCAAGTCTGTCGCAAAGGCTCTCCCGCGCCTCTTTGTTGACATTGTTCGCGACGCTTCCCACATCTCTGTGGAACGTGGGAGGGATGGGCCATGGCAGACGCTTCCGGGAGTACACCTGTTTCACCCGCCGAATCGGCGCGGACGCTGACGATCATCATCTACCTGCTCTATCTGGCGGCGCTGGTGAACGGCATCACGGCGATCATCGGCGTGGCGCTGGCCTACGCCAAGCGTGAGGATGCGCGTGGCACGCCCTATGACAGCCATCTCGCCAATGCGATCGAGATCTTCTGGGTGTTCCTGCTCGGCATGCTGGTCGCGGTGCCGCTGTGCTTCGTGCTGATCGGCATTCCGCTGGTGATCGGGCTCTATATCTGGGTGATCTTCCGCACCGTGAAGGGCTTGGTGCGCGCCGTCGATGGCCGGCCATATTACTATTAGGCGCGCTGCCGCTTGACGATGTAGGTCACGGCCATCACCACCACAGCCGCCGCGAAGCCGACCGGCGGGATGATGTAAGCCAGCCATGGCGCGATAGAGGCGCTGGTGAAGCTGTCGCCCATCGCCACGCCCCAGAAGGTGCAGCTGGCGCCGCCTTCGTCGACGTTGCAGCCGGGATAGATCGCGTTCATCACCACCAGCACCGGCAGTAGCAGTGCGGCCGTCGGTCCGCCGAACACGCCGATGAAGGCGCGCCCCGGGCTCCGCGCCAGGATCGCCGCCAGCGCCACGACGAGCCCCAGCGGGATCACCGCAACGGCATTCATGCCCAGCAGCCAGGAGATGTCGAGCGCATGCTTGAAGAATTCGCCGAGTTCCGGCAGCCGGCTGCACGCAGCGGCGCCGATCTCGCAGCCTTCATAGCGGCCGACGCCGAGGATCGCCCAGGCGGCCGCGGCCGGCGCGACGAAGGCCAGCAGGCCCAGCAGCCACACGGTCTTTGCGAGAGGGTGTCCGTTCTTTCGCAACGTCGTCATCGCGGCCCTATTCGTCGAACCGGCGCATCGCCAATACGCTGGACTGCGTCGGCGCCTTCGGACGCGGACGCGCGAAGCACCAGCCGAGGATTCCCAGCACCACAGCCAGCGCGAAGGAGAAATCCGCGAGGCCGTAGACCATGTCCGGCACGCTCGCGGCGGTGTGAAAGCTCATGCCCATCTGCGCGCCCCACAGCGTGCAGCTGCCGATGCCATCGGTGCTGATCGGACAGCCGTCGTATTTCGATGTATAAACGGCGAGCATCGGCAAAACCGGCGCGAGAATCGGTAGAAGCAGCATGCTCAGCGTGCCGAGCAGCGGACGATGGGCGACGAACGCCGCCAGCGTGGCGACGAGCGACACCGCAATGAGGATGAACGCGTCGGTGCCGACGAGCCAGGCGAGCGAAAGCGTGTCGCGCAGGCCGGCGCCCAGCAGCATGCCCTGGCACAGATCCGGGCCGGGCGCGCATTGCGCGCCGAAAGCGGCGGCGCGCACGATCCAGACCAGCAACGCCGGGCCGAGCAGAATCGTCACGCAGACGCCCCATACGGTAAGCGCGGTGTGCCTTTTCTGAGCGTGCGTATCATGCCCCTGCATGCCCCTATGTTAGGCACATTGATGCGCCGAACGGCAAAAATGATTAAAGCATGATTAACGCTGTAGTTTGTGTCGGGTGTTCCGCAAAGGCCGTTAAAGGCTTCGCAAATCGCGTCTTTTCGTTCCGCCGCGACATCTCGCTAAGGAACACTCTCCCGTGATAGTAGATCACAGGACCTGCGGGACCGGCAGCATGCGGAAGATTTTTCTCCTATCGGGCGGCTGGTGCCTGGTGGCCGTCGGGGTTGTGCTGACGCCGGCGCCGGTGCCCATTCCGCTGATCGGGGTGGTGCCGCTGCTGGTGGGCTGTGCGATCCTTTCGAAGCATTCCAAAGGATTCCGGCGCGGGATGCAGCGCCTGCGCCATCGCTTCGACTTCCTCTCGCACTGGCTTGAAGGCATGCACCATCGCTTTCCCCTCCATGTGAAGACGATGATCCGTCGCACCAGCCCGCAGGCGCTGCTGCGTCTGGCGCGGATGCGCCTGCGCCATCACCATCGCCACATCTGATGCCGATCGCCTTCGACCGTAGCTTCCGCGCCCCCCATGGCGACGCGATGCAGCTCAGCCCGTCGGTACGGCGCGTGCTGGCGAACAATCCCGGCCCGTTCACCTTCATGGGCACCGGTGTCTATATCCTGGGCGCGGACGAGGTGGCGGTGATCGATCCCGGTCCGCTGCTGCCGCAGCATCTCGAAGCCCTGAAACGGGCGCTGGCCGATGTGCATGTCACTCACATCCTGATCACCCACACCCATGCCGATCATTCGCCGGCCGCCCGCGCGGTCAAAGAATGGACGGGCGCGCCGGTCTATGCCTTCGGGCCGCATCCCGCGCACGGCGACGACAGCGTGCGGGTGGAAGAGGGGGGAGACCGCGATTTCGTTCCGGACGTCCGCGTCAGGGATGGCGATGTGATCACGGGCGGCGGCTGGACCATCGACTGCCTGCACACGCCCGGCCACACCTCCAACCACATGTGCTACGCGCTGCGCCAGGAACGGGCGCTGTTCACCGGCGATCACGTGATGGGCTGGTCGACCACAGTGGTGTCGCCGCCCGACGGCGACATGGCCGACTACATCGCTTCGCTGAAGAAGCTGATGGCGCGCCACGACCGCATCCTTTATCCGACGCATGGCGGGCCGGTGGAGAACCCCGCGCCGTTCCTCGCCGCCTATCTCGATCACCGTCTGGAGCGCGAGGCGCAGATCGTGGATTGTCTGCAGCGGGGCGTCAAAACCGTCCCCGACATGGTCGCCGCACTTTATGCCGACGTCGACCAGCGCCTGCATCCGGCCGCCGCGCGCTCGGTGGAAGCGCATCTGATCAAGCTGATGAGGGAAGGCCGCGTGCAGCGGGGTGGGGTTGCGTATAGACTGATCGCGTGATCGTGTCGGAGCTTTCGTGAGCAACATTTTTCTCGTCAAACCCGCCCGCGTGTGGAGCGGCGGCGCTTCGCATGACGGCTGGGCCGTGCGCGTGCGCGGCGACCGCATCGAAGCGGTCGGCGCCAATCTGAAGGCGGAGGACGCTGAGGTTGTCGATCTTCCCGGCGCCACGCTGCTGCCGGGGCTGATGGATTTGCATTCCCATCTCTTCCTGCATCCCTACAACGAGACGCCGGGGGACGATCAGGTGCTGAAGGAGACCGAGGCCTATCGCACGGTCCGCGCCGTGCGCCACGCCGAAGCGACGCTGCGCGCCGGCTTCACCACTCTGCGCGATCTCGGCACCGAAGGCGCGGGCTATGCGGATGCCGCGCTCAAGCGCGCCATCGCCGAAGGACTGGCGCCGGGGCCGCGGCTGTTCGTGGCGACGCGCGCCATCGTCGCCACCGGCTCCTACAGCCCGGCGCGTGCGAGCTACCGCACCGATTGCTGCTTCCCGCAGGGCGCTGAGGAGGCGAGCGGTATCGACGAAGTGGTGCGCGCCGTGCGTCTGCAGGCGAGTCACGGCGCCGATTGGATCAAGCTGTATGCCGATTATCGCGCCGGCCCGGGCGGCTCGGTGGTGGCGACGTTTTCCGAAGACGAGTTGAAGGCGGGCGTCGACACGGCGCATTCCCTCGGCCGCCCGGTGTCGGTGCATGCCAGCGGCGACGAAGCCATGCGGCGCTCCGCCAACGCCGGTGTCGACAGTATCGAGCACGGCTATGACGGCACGCGCACCACTTTCGCGCTGATGGCCAAGAAGAACATCGCCTTCCTGCCGACGCTGACGGCGGTGGAAGCAATCTGCTCCTATTTCCACGGCCACGAGCCGGGCGGCGATCCGCATGAGCGCATGGAGGAAGCGGCACAGGCTTTCGCCCATGCCCGCGCCGAAGGGGTGCAGATCGGCTGCGGCAGCGATGTCGGCGTCTTTCCGCATGGCGAGAACGTGCGCGAGCTTCTCTGGATGGTGAAGCACGGCATGACACCGAACGAGGCGCTCGCCGCCGCCACCTCCGTCAACGCCACGATCCTTGGCAAGCAGGACGAACGGGGCGCAATCCACGAAGGCTTCCTCGCCGATCTCATGGCCGTGGACGGCGATCCGTCTGCCGACATCGCCGCGCTGAAGAGCGTCGGGCTGGTGATGAAGGGCGGCGTGCGGTTCCGCTGATCGCCGCCGCGCGCGTTTCCGGCCGGTCCGAATCCTGATACGATGGCGGCATGACCGACCTCCTGGCGCAGCCGCAGATCGCGGCGGCGGTTTTCATCTTCGCGGCGACCTATCTGGTGCTGGCGATCGGCCGCCTGCCGGGTTTCCGCATCGACCGGACCGGTGCCGCCTTTCTCGGCGCGGCGCTGATGGTGGCGGCGGGCGTGCTGACGTTTCCGCAGGCGCTGTACGCGGTGGACTTCGACACCATCGCCCTGCTGCTCGGCATGATGATCCTGGTCGCCAACCTTCGGTTGTCGGGGTTCTTCCGACTCATCACGGCGCATGTGATCCGTCGTGTGAACCGTCCGCTGACGCTGCTGATCGCCATCGTGCTGGTCTCCGGCCTGTTTTCGGCGTTTCTGGTGAACGACACGGTCTGTCTGGTGCTGACGCCCCTGGTGCTGGATGTCGTGCTGAAGCTGGAGCGCCCGCCGGTGCCCTATCTGCTCGGCACGGCGATGGCGTCCAACATCGGCAGCGTGGCGACGATCACGGGAAATCCGCAGAACATCATCATCGGCAGCATCTCCGGAATCTCCTACAGCCATTTCGCCGGCGCGCTGGCGCCCGTGGCGGCGATCGGCCTGGTTCTGGCCGTGGCGCTGATCGCGCTGCTCTGGCGCAGCGAGTTCCTGACGCGGGCGCGCTTTGCCGTCCCGCCGCTGCCGCCGGCCCGCGCCCATGCCGGCATGATTGCCAAGACGCTGCTGGTGACGGCGGTTTTGATTGCCGCATTCTTCCTGGGTGTCGAACCGGGCAAGGCAGCGGTGGTGGCGGGTGGCGTGCTGCTGCTGACGCGTCGGGTGAAGATCGAGAAGGTGTATGCGGAGATCGACTGGACGCTGCTGCTGATGTTCGTCGGGCTTTTCATCGTGGTGGCGGGCTTCGAGAAGAGCGAGCTCGGCCCCGATCTGATCCGGCAGGTCGCGGCGCAACATCTCGACCATCCGGCGATCCTGAGCCTGATCACCGCGGCGTTGTCGAATGTGGTGAGCAACGTGCCGGCGGTGCTGGTTTTGCGTCCGTTCGTCTCGGGCCTGGCCGACCCCGCACATGCGTGGCTGGTGGTGGCGATGGCGGCGACGCTGGCGGGGAATTTCACGCTGCTCGGCTCGGTGGCGAACCTGATCGTGGCGCAGAAGGCGCGCATGCGGGGCGTGAACCTGCCATTCTGGGATTATTTCGCGGTCGGTGCGCCGCTGACGGTTCTGACGATCCTCATCGGCATCTGGCTGCTGTAGACGGCCGGCAAGCTTTCATCGGCCGTTGCGGATCGATTAAACTCCCGAACGAGATAGAAGGAGGAATGATGACGGAGAACTTGGCTTTTCTCGGCCGCCGTTTTGCCGGCGTGGATCTCGGCGACGCAGTCACCTTCGCAATCGTTTCATTGGTGGTGTACGCCGTACTGCGGACGCTGCGCGGCCTGCTGCTGCGTTACGTCAAGCCATCGGCGACGACGGGCCGGGCCGCGGGCCTTTCCGACATGCTCGCCGGCCTGATCAAGTCGACCAATACGCTTTTCCTGCTGGTGGTGGCGCTGTACTGCGGCAGCTATGCCTTGCCGCTGCGCGGACGGACGGAAGCAACGGTCGAGACCGTCATCCAGATCGCTGTCCTGCTGCAACTCGGCATCTGGAGCATCCGCGTCGTGCTCTACAGCATCGAGGGGCTCGTCAGCCGGCAGCCGCAGGATGACGGGGCGCGCCTCGCCACCGCCATGGGGGCGATCACCTTCATCGCGCGGGTGGTGGTGTGGTCGCTGGTCGGCCTGCTGGTGCTCAGCGCGCTCAACATCAACATCACCGCGCTGGTCACCGGACTGGGCATCGGCGGCGTGGCGGTGGCGCTGGCGGCGCAGAACATCCTCGGCGACCTGTTCGCCTCGCTCTCCATCGTGCTCGACCAGCCCTTTGCCGTGGGACATTTCATCGTGGTCGGCGACATGTCGGGAACGGTCGAGCATGTCGGTATCAAGAGCACGCGCATCCGCAGCATTTCCGGCGAGCAGATCGTCCAGTCCAACGCCAACCTGCTCAGCGCCCGCATCCACAATTACAAGCACCTCTACGAGCGCCGCGTTCTGTTCGGTTTCGGCGTCACCTACGATACGCCCTACGACAAGCTGGTGGCGATCCCGGGCATCGTGCGGGAGACCATCACGGCGATCGACAAGGCCCGCTTCGACCGGGCGCATTTCAAGGATTATGGCGACTCGGCGCTCAACTTCGAGGTCGTCTATTATGTGCTGAGTTCCGATTACGGCACCTATATGGACATCCAGCAGCGCATCAATCTGGAGCTGTTCAAGCGCTTCGCGGCGGACAAGGTGTCGTTCGCCTTCCCGACACGGACGCTTTATCTGAACCAGGCCGCCGCCGAGGCGTGAGCCGCTCGCGGCCTCAGCCGCCCCGTTCCTTCTGCAGGAATTCGCGGACGATGGCGGCGTTGCGCCCCATGTCGGCTTCGCCCACCCGGCTCTTGGAGCGGATGTCGATGCGCACGCCGATGGCGCCCGCGGGCCGCACGCGGATGGCGATGTCGGAGACGATGCCGAACCAGAAGCTGGTGTCCGTCGCCTCGATGCGTCCGGTCTTGAAGTCGAACGACGCCACCTGCCAGTCGAGGGCGTTCACCGCATTGAGCGCGCGCCAGAAATATTTGGCGATGAATTCCTTCTGCGGCATCCGCCCGGCCAGGAGTTCCAGCGGCTTGATGTCGGGATAGGCGTATTTCTGCGCCAGCGCCGTGGTGACGCGGTCGCCGCCATAGGTGACGATGACCGGCCCGTCATAACGCGCGGGGTTGGGCGCGCCCTTGCGCCAGGCGAGCAGGGTGTGGAACTGCGGCGCGTCGCCGATGTCGGAGGAGATGTCGTGGATCGGCGGCAGCGAATAGGCCAGCCACAGATGGTCCGCCGGAATGCCGACCAGGAGCAGCGAGCCGGCCAGGCCCACCGTCCCGATGCGCCAGCCCAGGCTGTTGTTCGCCGCCAGCGCCCGCCAGATCCAGATCACACCGCAGACCAGCCCGGCGGCGCCGATCGCCACGCCGGGAACCAGGATCTTGATGCCGAGTGCATAGGTCCAGAAGTCCAGCCGCGTTCCCAGGCAGGCGGCCAGCGCAACGGCGAAGCCCAGCAGAAAGCAGCCGAGCGCCGCCTTTGCGAAAATGGGCTGATAACGCATGGTTCCCGCTCTTCCCCGTTGTCATCCCGCCGTGCCGGGCAAGCGGAAATCCGCAAAACGCTCGCGCAGCGCCGTCTTCTGAATCTTGCCGGTTGCGCTGTGGGGGATGGCGTCCACGAACACGACCTCGTCGGGCATCCACCACGTGGCGATCTTCCCCGCAAGGTGGTCGAGTATATCTTTTTTCGCCGCCGTCCGCCCGGGCTTGAGCACGACGATCAGCAGCGGTCGCTCGTCCCATTTGGGGTGGCGCACGCCGATCACCGCGGCTTCGGCGACGGCGGGATGGCCGACCGCCAGATTCTCGATGTCGATGGAGGAAATCCACTCGCCGCCCGACTTGATGACATCCTTGGCCCGGTCGGTGATGGTCATGTAGCCGTCGGCGTCCAGGGTCGCCACGTCGCCGGTATCGAACCAGCCCTCGGCATCGAAGGCGGCGGCGCCTTCACCCTTGAAATAGGACTTCGCCACAGCGGGGCCGCGGACCTTCAGCTTGCCCATGGTCTTGCCGTCGCGCGGCAGCTCGCGGTTCTCGGCGTCGACGATCTTCATCTCGACGCCGAAGGGCGCGTGGCCCTGGCGCATCTTGTAGTCGAGCTTCTTCTCGTAGGGCAGATCGGCGAACTTGGCCTTCACCGTGCCGAGCGTGCCGAGCGGGCTCATCTCGGTCATGCCCCAGGCGTGGATCACCTCGATGCCGTATTTCCGTTCGAAGATGTCGATCATCGAGCGCGGGCAGGCGGCGCCGCCGATCAGCACCCTCTTCAGATAGGGCAGCGTCTTGCCGCTTTGCTCCAGGTATTGCAGCGCGCCCAGCCACACCGTCTGCACCGCCGCCGTCATCGTCACCTTCTCCTCGGCGAACAGTTCGCACAGCGAGGGGCCGTCGAGTCCCGGGCCGGGCATCACCAGCTTGGCGCCGGTCATCGGCGCGGCGAAGGCGATCCCCCAGGCATTGGCGTGGAACATCGGCACGACCGGAAGGATCGTGTCGCGGCCCGACAGGCCCAGCGCGTCGGTGCCGCAGGCGATCATGGCGAGCAGCGTGTTGGAGCGGTGGCTGTAGAGCGCGCCTTTGGGATTTCCCGTGGTGCCCGAGGTGTAGCAAAGCCCGCAGGCGGTGTGTTCGTCGAACGTCTTCCAGGCGAAATCGCCCGGCATGTCCGCGATGAAATCCTCATAGGCGATCAGATTGGGGATGTTCGCGGTGGGCAGATGGGCGCGGTCGGTCAGCGCGACATAGAATTCCACCGTCTTCAGGTGCGGCGCCAGCTTGGCGACCAGTTCGGCGAACGTGATGTCGAAGAACAGGGCGCGATCTTCGGCATGATTGGCGATCCAGGCAATCTGGTCGGGAAACAGCCGCGGATTCAGCGTGTGATAGACGGCGCCGATCCCGGCGATGCCGTACCAGCTCTCCAGGTGCCGGGCGGTGTTCCAGGCCAGAGTGCCGACGCGGTCGCCGAGTTTGATGCCGCGCATGTCCAGCGCCGCCGCCACCTTGTGTGCGCGCCTGGCGATTGCGCCGTAATTGGTGCGTTCGATCGGACCTTCCGGCGAGCGCGTTACGACCTCGCGATCGCCATGATAGAGCGCCGCGTGATCGATGATTTTGTGGATCAGTAGAGGCCAGTCCTGCATCAGGCCCAGCATGTGCGTTCCCCTGTTGCCTTTGTTATCGGGCATCATAGGAACCGGTTTCGGCGGGGGCAACGCGACGGAACCCGGCCGCCAACCACGTTGCCGCAAGATTGGTGTTGCAGATCAGGCACTTGGTTTTTCCCGGCGGACGCTACGTCCGTGGCGGCCGCGTGGCAGGTAGATTACCATTGCAATAATTTTAATTAGAACGATTACAGCCCCCTTGACGTTGACGTGCACGTCAAGATAATTCGCTGAGAATTTGTCAGGGATGTGGGCTTCAGGTCCAAGAACCGGCATCAAACGGTCAAGCCGTGGCCCGCACAAAAGTGCAGGGAACCATGAACCGAACATATACGATCCGTCAGCTTACCAAGGAATTCGGCGTCACCGCGCGTACGTTGCGTTTCTATGAGGACGAAGGCCTCATCGGACCGGAACGGCGGGGCCAGACACGCATCTATTCCGTGCGCGACCGCGCCCGGATCATCCTGATCCTGCGCGGGCGGCGCCTGGGCTTCTCGCTCGCCGAGATACGGGAATATCTCAGCCTCTACGACCAGCACCTCAGCCCCAAGCAGTTGTTGCACGCGCGACGCAAGTTCGAAGAGCGCATCAAGGCCTTCGAGCGCCAGAAGGTCGACATCGATGCGGCGATGGACGAGCTGAAGCGCAGCATCGCCGACGTCGACGACCGTCTTGCGGCGCAGGCCAAAGGCCACGCCCCGCGCGAAGCCATCGCGGCGGCATAAAACCTGTCACTGTGATAACCTCCCCGCGTTTGCGGGGAGGTTTTTCATGCGAATAGCGGTTTGCGCGCTTGTCGCGTGCGCCTTGGCGGCCGTCCCCGCCGAGGCCGACGACAGTTCTGCGGCGCTGAGTGCCGGCGGCATTGTCTTCACCAGGAACACGCCCGTCCGCATGGCGGCGGAAGATCTCTATGTCAGCCCCAAGCAGGTGCGCATCCGCTTCGAATTCACCAACGACACCGACAAGGACGTCGACACCGTCGTCGCGTTTCCGCTTCCCGACGTCGACATGGCGACCTTCTGGGCCTCGCCGCTGGGCACCGTCATCGACGATCCGGTGAATTTCGTGGGCTTCAAGGCGGTCGTTGATGGCAAGCCCGTCGCGCTGAGCGTCGAACAACGCGCCTTTTTGAAGGGCAAGGACGTGACGGCGCTGGTCGCCGCCGCCGGGCTTCCGGTCAAGCTCTTCGCCGGCGACGGCTACCGGAAGCTCGATGCGATGTCCGCCGACAGGCACAAGCGCCTGACGGCGGCGGGGCTGGTGCAAGGCGACGGCAAGACCGAATTCATACCGCAATGGGTGGTGCGCACCCGCTTCTACTGGACGCAACGTTTTCCGGCCCATAAGACCGTCGTCATCGAACATTCCTACCAGCCGGTGACGGGGCAGTCGTACTTCTCGGCGGCCGATGCGGGGAAGCCGTCCTATGGCGGGGTGGGCTACTGCATCGACGCGTCCACCCGTGCCGCGATCCGGGCCAAGGCGGCGGAGCGCAAGCAGGCGGACCCGGAGGGCGGCGGCTACCTCACCGCCTATCAGACGGATTACATCTTGAAGACGGCCAACAACTGGAACGGCCCGATCGGCCGCTTCCACCTGACGCTCGACAAGCTGAAACCGGGTAATGTGCTGTCGCTGTGCTGGGACGGGGCGCTGCAGAAGACGGGGCCGACCACCTTCGAGGCCACGCGCACGAACTTCGCGCCCGCGCGCGACATCCGCCTGCTCGTTCTGCAATAGGTTTTAGTGGTGGAGCAGCCAGTTCAGGAAGCGGCGCAGCCAGCCGACATGCGGCTGGACCGTAGACCCGCTATCCAGGTCGTGGCGGCTGTAAACCAGGTGTCCCAGCATCTCTGGAGCCTCGCCGACGTTAACAACGTGTACGGATCATACGCCCAAAAACCGCCTGCGACAATCCGTCCACTGACGATCATCTATAAAGGTTAATCGCACGTTAAGAATTCGCGATTGTTCCGTGACGGCGCTGCCGGCGTCAGAGCGCGTGCGCGATCCGCTCCCGCCATGACCCGAGCAGCCCGCGGACGCATTCGGTCGACGACATCTGGCTGGTTCCGATCCGGGTGAAAGGTTCGGCGAGGCCGGTCGGAGCGGCGCTGGTGCGCGCCTGCTCCACCGCCAGCACGCGGCAAGGATCAACCTCCCCATAGGCGGCATAGACGCCGCCGACGCACAGCACGATCAGCAGCAGCGGAGTCATGACCAGGGCGCGGATCATCGAGGACACCGTCGTTCAGTAGGGTTGCGTCCCGGGGTTGTTGTCGGGGATCGGCCCGGCGGTGGGTGCGCGGGTGGTGAAAGTGCGGCAGTTGGCGTGACCGCTCGCCCAGCCGAGCTGGTAGTTGCGGTCGTTGGCATAGGCCGGGTCGTGCACCTGGTCGTTGCGGTAATTGGTGCCCTGCGCGTTGGCCGAGGCGCAGCCGTCGCTGTAGCCGGCCTTGAAACCGGGCGTGTTCTTCATGGCGCGCTCGCGGGCGCTGGGGAAGACGATGCCGCAGCCCGCCAGCGTCAGTGCGGCAAAGGCGGCGAATGCGATGCGTGCGGTGTTTCTCATGGCGCAGATGTTAGCAGCTTGCCTCCGCGTGCGACAGGCGGTCAGAGGTAGAACAGCCAGAGATAGAGCTGCGCCACGGCGATGCTGGCCAGCATCATCGGGAAGGCAAACAGCATGAATTTGGCGAAGCGGAACGGCACGCCGTTCTTCTCGGCGATTCCGGCGACGGCAAGATTGGCGGCGGACCCGATCAGCGTGCCGTTGCCGCCCAGGCAGGCGCCGAGCGACCGCGCCCACCAGATCGGCCTGAGCGCCTCCGGGCCGCCGAGCGATGGCCCCAGATTTTTCACCACCGGAATCATGGTGGCGACGAAGGGGATGTTGTCGACGATCGCCGAGAGGATGGCCGACCCCCACAGCACCGCGCCGGCCGTGATGGCCAGGCTGCCATGCGTGGCCAGTGCCAGTTTGCGGGCGGCGAGGTCGAGCAGCCCGGCGCGCTCCACCCCGCCCACCACGACGAACAGGCCGATGAAGAAGAACAGCGTCGTCCATTCGATGCCGTTCATCGCCTGGGCGACGTTCTCGCCGTGCCGCTCGACCGGATGGCGCAGATTCTCCAGCAGCATCAGCAGGGCCGCGCCGCACAGCGCGATGGTCGCCGCCTCCAGGCGCACGGCCAGCACAAAGGCGACGAGCGTGGCGCCGATCACCGACAGCGAGCAGACCAGCAGATAGGGATCGGTGATGGCGCTGCCGGCGTGAAGCTCCATCACGCGGGCGCGATCCTCGGGCGCGGCCTTCAGTTTGACACCCCAGATGAAATGATTGATCGCGAGCTGCAGCGCCAGGATGACGATCACCACCGGCGCGACATCGAACAGGAAATCGTTGAAGCCGAGCACGGTCGCCGAACCTATCAGGATGTTGGGCGGATCGCCGATCAACGTCGCCGTGCCGCCGATGTTGCAGGCGAGGATTTCGGCGAACAGGAAGGGATAGACCTCGACGCGCAGCTCCTTGCAGACGACGAAGGTCACCGGCGCCATCAGCAGCACGACGGTGACGTTGTTCAGGCCGGCCGAGAGCAGGGCGGTGACCAGCGCCAGCGCCGCCAGCATGCCGGCCGGCGACGCCTTGACCAGCTGGGCCGCCTTGATCGCGCAATAGCCGAAC
>DAIDUA010000145.1 GCA_027456965.1 Alphaproteobacteria bacterium
GCGCGGCGTATCTCAGCGAATTCCTGGTCGGCACGCTCGATGAGTCGAGCCGCAAGAGCGCGCAGATCGTGCTGGAAAAATGTACGACGACCAGTGCGGCGGCCGAGCAGGCCGCCGTCCTCAAACTGATCGATGGCGGCGTGGCCGGCGTGATCCTGCCGCCGCCCATGTGCGAATCCGAGGAAGTGCTGGCCGAACTCAAGAAGGCCGGTCTGCCCGCCGTGGCCGTGGCGACCGGACGCTTCAATGCGGAAGCTTCCTGCGTTCGCATCAACGATTATGCGGCCGCCTACGAAATGACGAATTACCTGCTGGAGCTTGGTCATCGTCGCATCGGCTTCATCCGGGGCCACCCCAATCTGAGCGCCAGCGGGGAGCGCGAGCGCGGCTTCGAAGCGGCGTTGCGCGAAGCCGGCATCGCTCGCGACAAATCGCTGACCGTCCAGGGCTATTTCAGCTATCGCTCCGGCCTCGATGCGGCGGAGCACCTGCTGTCGCGGCGTCCGGCTCCGACGGCGATCTTTGCCAGCAACGACGACATGGCCGCCGCCGCCGTCTCGGTGGCGCACCGCAAGGGTCTCGACGTGCCGGCGGACCTTTCCGTCGTTGGCTTCGACGACACGGCGATCGCCTCCACGATCTGGCCGGAGCTGACGACGATCCATCAGCCGATTGCCGCCATGGCCGAAATCGCCATCGATCTGATCGTCCGCATCATCCGGAATCGCAAAAGCGGCGCCGACCCGAAGCCGGTCGACCATCTCGTCACCTATTCCTTGGTGAAACGCCAGTCGGCCGGCCTGTTGAAGGTGGGCTGAGCGAACACTATTCTTGACAGCGCAAGTCCGAGCTTTGACGGTAGCGGGTTCAAACGCCGTCGCGAAAAGATTGGCGAAGCGCGCGCGTAACGGGTAATGGCGGGCACATGATCGAACATCTGCCGCACGATTGGCGGGAGGCAACGCTTCTCGGCCGTATACGGACGTCTGAAGGGCCGACGCCGGTCCTGGTGACGGGTGGGCGCATCCGGGATATTTCGGCGGTGGCGCCGACGGTGGCGCATTTCCTCGGCGACTGGGACAAATCTCCGGTGCAGGGCGGTTGCGATCTCGGCCCGCTCGACGATTTTGAATGGCGCCGCGCCTGGGACGGTTCGGCGGATCGGCTTCGTCTGCTGGCGCCCATCGACCTGCAATGCATCAAGGCGGCCGGCGTGACGTTCGCCGTATCCGCCGTCGAGCGGGTGATCGAAGAACGCGCCCGCGGCGAAGCAAGCCGCGCCGACGCCATCCGCGCCGCGTTGCGCGACCGGGTGGGGACGGACATCCGTTCCGTCAAGCCCGGATCGCCGGAAGCCAAGAAGCTCAAAGAGGCGTTGATCGCCGACGGCTTGTGGTCGCAATACCTCGAAGTCGCCATCGGCCCCGACGCCGAGGTCTTCACCAAGGCGCCAACCTTGTCCTCGGTCGGCTGGGGCGACTGGATCGGGATTCGTTCGGATTCGGTGTGGAACAATCCCGAGCCGGAGATCGTGCTGGTGTGCGACCGCAACGGGCGCACGCTTGGCGCCTCGCTCGGAAACGACGTCAACCTGCGTTGCATCGAGGGACGCAGCGCGCTGCTGCTGGGCAAGGCAAAGGACAACAACGCCTCCTGCGCCATCGGCCCCTTCATTCGCCTGTTCGACGACACCTTCTCTCTCGAAGATGTGCGCAAGGCCGTGGTCCGGCTCGAAGTGATCGGCGAGGACAACTACCGGCTGGAAGGGCAAAGCTCGATGAGCGAAATCAGCCGCGACCCGCTCGAACTTGTCGGCCAGACGCTCTGCAGGCACCACCAATACCCCGACGGATTTGCGCTGTTTCTCGGCACGATGTTCGCCCCTACCGACGACCGCGATGCCTCGGGCAGCGGATTTACCCACAAACTGGGCGATATCGTCCGGGTATCGTCGGAGAAGCTCGGCGTTCTGGAGAACAAGGTGACGCACTGCGATAGCGCGCCGCCCTGGACGTTTGGGGTGGGCGATCTTATGTGCAATCTCGGGGCGCGCGGGTTGCTGCGAGGGCGCGCGACGGGCGCGGAGGTCAAATCGTGAGCGAAACTCTCTCTTTAAGACATCTGATCGGCGGCGAATGGGTCGGGACGAGTTCCGGCATCGAAAGCCTCAATCCTTCCGACACGACGGACGTTGTCGCCCGCGCGCCCAATGACGATGGCACGGCGATACGGGCGGCGATTACCGCGGCCACCGAAGCGTTTCCCGCCTGGTCGCAGGCGAGCCCGGAAGTGCGTTCGGACGTGCTCGACCGCGCCGGCACGACGATTCTGGCGCGTCGCGAGGAACTCGGCCGTCTGCTGTCGCGTGAAGAGGGCAAAACCGTACCCGAAGGTATTGGCGAAGTCGCCCGCGCCGGGCGGCTGTTCAAGTTCTTCGCCGGCGAAGCATTGCGCCGCACCGGCGACAACGTCGATTCCACGCGCGCGGGCGTGGAGGTCACGACCTATCGCGAACCGCTCGGCGTGTTCGGCCTGATCGCGCCGTGGAACTTCCCCATCGCCATCCCGGCGTGGAAAAGCGCGCCGGCGCTCGCCTTCGGCAATACGGTCGTGCTGAAGCCCGCGTCGCTGACGCCCGCCATCGCGGCGGCGATGACGGAAATCCTCCACGAAGCCGGCATCCCCAAAGGCGTGTTCAACATGGTGTTCGGCGGTTCGGCCGCGGGCAATGCACTGGTGAAGGACCCGCGCGTGGCGGGTATCTCCTTCACCGGCTCACAGGGTGTCGGCGCCGGCATCGCCAAGCTCGCCATCGAGCGGCAGGCACGGCTGCAGATGGAGATGGGCGGAAAGAACCCGCTTGTCGTGCTCGACGACGCCGAACTCGACCGCGCCGTCCAGTGCGCCCTCGACGGCGCGTTCTTCGCCAGCGGGCAACGCTGCACGGCGTCGAGCCGGATCATCGTGACGGACGGCGTTTACGACCGTTTTGTGACGGCGCTGGCCGAGAAGGTCGCGGCGCTGCGCGTCGGCGATGCGCTCGATCCGGAGACCAGGATCGGACCGGTGTCGAGCGAGGCGCAACTCAACACAGTGCTGGAGTATATTGACATCGCCGCCAAGGAAGGCGCCCGGCGCATCGCCGGCGGCGAGCGGTTGAAGCTGTCCAAGCCCGGCTATTACGTGTCGCCGACGCTGCTGGTGGACACCAAGCCCGACATGCGCGTCAATTGCGAGGAGATCTTCGGGCCGGTCGCCAGCGTCGTCCGCGTCAAGGATTACGACGAAGCGCTGGCGGTTTCGAACATGGGAGATTTCGGCCTGTCGGCCGGCATCGTCACCACCTCGCTCAAGCACGCGCTGCATTTCCGGCGCAACGTGCGGGCGGGTATGGTGATGGTGAACCTGCCGACGGCCGGCGTCGACTATCACGTGCCGTTCGGCGGAACGCGCAAGTCGAGCTACGGTCCGCGCGAGCAGGGTACGGCGGCGGTGGAGTTCTACACGCAGCTGAAAATCGCCTACACTTTGGCTTGATCGCGCGGGTCGCGACGGGAGGAAATCGCGGTGGCGCATGACAAGCCGAAAAAACGGTTCCGGTCGCGGGATTGGTTCGATGATCCGGCGCGCATGGACATGGTGGCGCTCTATCTTGAGCGCTGGATGAACAGCGGGCTGACGCCGGAAGAACTTCGTTCCGGCCGGCCGATCATCGGCATCGCGCAAAGCGGCAGTGACCTCAATCCCTGCAATCGGGTGCACATCGATCTGGCGCGGCGCGTCAAGGAAGGCGTCCGCGACGCCGGGGGCGTACCGCTGGAATTTCCCACGCATCCGCTGTTCGAGAACTGCCGCCGGCCGACCGCGGCGATCGACCGCAATCTCGCCTATCTCGGGCTGGTCGAGATTCTCCACGGCTATCCCATCGATGCGGTGGTGCTGACAACAGGTTGCGACAAGACCACGCCGTCGGCGGTCATGGCGGCGTCGACCGTCGACATCCCGGCCATCGTGTTCTCGGGTGGCCCGATGCTGGACGGCTGGTTCGAAGGCGAACTGGTCGGCTCCGGCGCGGTGATCTGGAAGAGCCGGCGCCGCCTGGGTGCGGGGGAAATCACCGAGGAGGAGTTCGTGCGGACGGCCGCCGCCTCGGCGCCGTCGCTCGGTCATTGCAACACGATGGGCACGGCCTCCACCATGAACGCCGTCGCCGAGGTGCTGGGGCTCTCGCTGCCCGGATGTTCGGCGATCCCCGCGCCTTACCGCGAACGCGGGCAGATGGCTTACGCCACCGGCAAGCGCATCGTCGAAATGGCTTATGAAGACCTGCGCCCGTCACAAATCCTGACGCGTCCGGCGTTCCTCAATGCCATCGCCATGATTGCCGCCATGGGCGGGTCCACCAACGCCCAGCCGCATCTGCACGCCATGGCGCGCCACGCGGGCGTCGAGATCAAGGCGCAGGACTGGATGGATTATGGTCGTGACATCCCCTTGCTCCTCAACATGCAGCCGGCCGGCAAATATCTTGGCGAGCGTTTCCATCGGGCCGGCGGCGTTCCCGCCGTCATGCACGAACTGCTGCGCGCCGGAAAAATCGACGGCGGACCGCTCACCGTCACCGGCAAGACCGTCGCCGAAAATCTGAAGGGCCGCGACAGCAACGATCGCGAGATGATCGCGGCCTATGAGAAACCCCTGCAGGAGCGCGCCGGGTTCCTGGTGATGAGCGGCAATCTGTTCGACTTTGCCATCATGAAATCCAGCGTGATCTCGGAGGAATTTCGCCGTCGTTATCTCAGCGCGGAAGGAATCTTCGAAGGGCGCGCCGTCGTATTCGACGGCGGCAACGACTACCATGCGCGCATCAACGATCCTTCGCTTGATATCGACGAACGCACGATCCTGGTGATCCGTGGCGCGGGGCCCATCGGCTGGCCGGGCTCGGCGGAGGTGGTCAACATGCAGCCGCCGGATGCGTTGCTGAAGAAGGGTATCGCCAGTCTCCCGACCATCGGCGACGGACGTCAGTCGGGAACCTCCGATAGCCCGTCGATCCTCAATGCGTCGCCGGAGAGTGCGGCGGGGGGCGGGCTCGCCTGGTTGCGCACCGGCGACATGATCCGCATCGACGTTGAGGGTGGGCGCTGCGACGCGTTGGTTTCCGGCGAAGAGATAGCCCGGCGCAAGAAGGACGCGCTTCCCCCGATACCCCCGAGCCAGACGCCGTGGCAGGAGATTTTCCGTGCCACCACCAGCCAGCTCGACAGCGGTGCGGTGATGGAGCTTGCGGTGAAATATCGCGGCGTCGCGGCAAAGCCGCCCCGGCACAATCATTAGGCCCGGATTGTCCGGGCCTTGCTGCTGAAAAACGCCGTCAATAGCATCGGCACGCCGTCCGAATTTCGGCTCAGTCGGTGCTTGCAGGGTGTTAGCGCTACCATTACGGTCACCGTGCCGTGTCAGGATAGGGTGCAAAACCCAGCGGGGCAGCAAGCCTCGGTCGCGGCGGGAGAAAACGGGACACGACGTCCATAAAAGGGGGGCCCGATGGCCAAGGCCAACACGTCACTTGTCGTTGCGCTAACGCTTACCGCCGCGCTTGGCGGGCTGCTGTTCGGTTATGATACGGCCGTGATTTCCGGCGCGGTCGGGGCGATCGACCACAACTTCATCAACCCGCAGATCAACCTCTCGGAAACGGCGCGCAGCAGCCTGTCCGGCTGGACGATATCTTGTGCGCTGCTGGGCTGCATCATCGGCGCCTTCGTTGCGGGTCCCGTCTCGACCAGATTTGGGCGCAAACCGACACTGATGTTCGCCGCGGTGCTGTTTTTCGTCGGCTCGCTCGGCTCGGCGATCCCGGAAATCGGCTTCGGCCCTATCGGCGCCATGGGACCGGCCGCGCTGACGCCGTTCATCATCTATCGCATCATCGGCGGCGTGGGCGTGGGCATCGCCTCGATGATTTCCCCGCTTTATATCGCCGAGATCGCGCCGCCGGCCATCCGCGGCACGCTGGTGACCTTTCAGCAGATCGCCATCGTCAGCGGCATGCTCGTGGTCTATTTCGTCAACTGGGCGATCGCCATTCAGGGCAACGACCAGTGGATCCTGACGGTCGGCTGGCGCTGGATGCTGGCGTCGGAAGTCGTTCCCTCCATTTTGTTCTTTGTGCTGATGATGTTCGTGCCCGATACGCCGCGCTGGTACGTGATGCGCGGCAAGGACGAACGCGCCCTGGCGGTCCTCAAGACGCTGACGGACGAGACGGAAGCCAAGAAGACGCTGAAGGAGATCGAGAAGACGCTGGTTCAGCGCACGCGCCCGTTGTTCAGCTTCGGCGCCCTGGTGTTGTTCGTCGGCATCATGTTGTCGGTCTTCCAGCAATTGGTCGGCATCAACGCGGTCCTTTATTATGCGCCGCTGATGTTCAAGAATCTCGGCGCATCCACGGACAGCGCCTTCCTGCAGACCATCGTCGTCGGCGTGGCCATGGTGACCTTCACGATCGTCGCCCAGCTTACCGTCGACCGCTGGGGCCGCAAGCCGCTGCTGATCACGGGTGCACTGATCATGGCTGTATCCATGCTTGCGCTGGGCTTCCTGTTCAACGCGTCCGGCAACGGCACGGCCGGCGCCGCGCTGCAGATGTCGCACGAGGCCGGAATGTGGGGGCTCGCGGCGGTGGTCGTCTATATTGCGGGTTTCTCGCTGTCGTGGGGCCCGGTGGTGTGGGTGATGCTGTCGGAAATCTTCCCCAATTCCATCAAGGGCAAGGCGATGGCCATCGCGGTCGCGGCCCAGTGGATCGCCAATCTGTTCGTCTCGTGGTCGTTCAAGGTGCTCGACGGCAATTCCGCACTGAACAGTGCTTTCAACCATGGTTTCGCGTACTGGCTG
The DNA here is from genome assembly GCA_027456965.1 of Alphaproteobacteria bacterium. Lineage (GTDB taxonomy): Bacteria > Pseudomonadota > Alphaproteobacteria > Micropepsales > Micropepsaceae > Rhizomicrobium. Next base: position 6,904 of record DAIDUA010000145.1, read on the forward strand.
TATGGCGTGGCGAGCTTCGCGGCCGCGTGGTTTGTGTACCGCTACGTGCCGGAGACCAAGGGGCGCAGTCTGGAAGCCATTCAGGAACTGTGGCATCACACGCCCCCCGACGCGAAACTGGAGGAATGACCCGCGCATGATCGCATTGGCGCACGGTGAGCTGGAAGTCGATCTCCTGCCGGAGATCGGCGGGTCTATCCCCCGTTTCACCTTCGAAGGCCGGGACGTCCTGCGGCGCGCCCCGAAAGGCACGGCCGACGTTCGCGAAATGGGCAGCTTTCCCCTGGTGCCCTACGCCAATCGCATCGAGAATGGACTTCTTCGCTTCCAGGGACGCGAGTACCGCATCCCGAGGAATTTCGGCGACCATCCGCATCCTTTGCATGGCCAGGGCTGGCAAAGCGCTTGGCGCGTCGTTTCGCTGTCACGCGATCAGGCGACGCTCGCTTTTGACCACGAAGCGGGCGAATGGCCGTGGGCCTATTCGGCCGAACAGGTTTTCGCCCTGACCGATACAGGACTCGGCGTCCGGCTCTCGGTCCGCAACCGGGACGTCCGGCCGATGCCGACGACCCTGGGCTTCCATCCCTATTATCCGCGGCTGCCGCAGACGCGGATTACGGCTTCGGTTTCGGGCATGTGGCTCGCTGACGAGACAATGATCCCAACGGAACTGGTCGAGGCCACACGGTTCATCGATCTGGGGCACGGCACGCAAGTGTCCAAGGCGCCTTTCGTCGACAATTCCTTCCCCGGCTGGCGCGGTGCGGCGCGCATCGACCAGCCGGACAGCGGAATTTCGGTGTCGCTGGAAGGCTCGGAGGACTGCACCGTCCTGCATTGCTTCATGCCGGTTGGGGAAAGCTTCTTCTGTGCCGAGCCGGTCAGCGCCATGCCCAACGCGTTCAACCGCCCCGAACCGGCGCGCGAGACCGGCGCAAGAGCCCTGGCGCCGGGTGAAACTTTCGCCATCGAGATGCGCCTGGGCGTCCGCCGGCTGTAAGAATCCCAGAATCAAAGTAAGAAACCTAAAGTACTGCCACAGGTCTTGCCCCATAAAGGAAGCCAGAGGATGACAGCGCTTGTAGCGAAGATGTGGGAACCCTCTGGTCGGCTTCTGGCCCGAAAGCTGGGCAATATCGCCGTCTTGCTGGCCGGCGCGTTGGCGCTGAGCGCCTGTTCGTCTCTTCCGTCCATGCCGAAAATCGACGAGTTGACGTCCATGTTCAACAAGCCAAGCGCGCCCGCGCAGGCGGCGCCTGCGCCGCAACCAGACATCGACTTCGCGACGTCGACGGAAATCCATCCCGACATCTGGCCGAAGGGCGAGAGCGGCGAGCCGCGTGATCCCGCCATCGAAGCCGAGGTGGCGAAGCTGCTGTCGCAAATGACCGTGGAGGAAAAAGTCGGGCAGATCATCCAGGCCGACATCAGCACCGTGACGCCCGACGACATCCGCAAATACCATCTCGGCTCGATTCTGAACGGCGGCGATTCCGGCCCCTACGGGAACGACCGTGCCCCGGCGCAGGACTGGCTGAAGGCGGCGGACCAATATTACGACGCGTCGGTCGACGTGCCTGCGGGCCAGCCGGTGATCCCGATCATCTGGGGACAGGACGCCGTCCACGGCAATTCGAACATCATCGGCGCCACGATCTTTCCCCACAATATCGGTCTCGGCGCGATGCACGACCCTGCGTTGATGCGCAAGATCGGTGAGATCACCGCGCAGGAATTGCGCGTGGTCGGCGGCGACTGGACCTTTGCACCCACCATCGCCGTGGCGCGCGACGATCGCTGGGGCCGCACCTACGAAAGCTATTCGGAAGATCCGAAGATTGTCAGCGAATACGCAACGGCGATCATCGAGGGCATCCAGGGAATGCCCGGCAGCCCGGATTTTCTGCGCGGTGATCACGTCATTGCGACCGCCAAGCATTACCTCGGCGACGGCGGCACGGACGGCGGCGTCGACCAGGGCGACAACCTCTACAGCGAGAAGGCGCTGCGCGACATCTTCGCGCCGCCATACGAAGCGGCGATCAAGGCCGGCGTGCAGGCGGTGATGGCGTCCTACTCAAGCTGGCGTGGGACGAAAATGCACGCCAACAAGGCGCTGTTGCAGGACGTGCTGGTGGGGCGCCTTGGTTTCGACGGCTTTGTCGTCGGCGATTGGGACGGCTACGCGCAAATCCCCGGCTGCACCAAGACGAACTGTCCGACCGCGCTGATGGCGGGCCAGGACATGTACATGGCGGCCGACGGCTGGAAGGGGCTCTACAAAACCACGCTGGCGCAGGTCAAATCCGGCCAGATTCCCATGGCGCGGCTGGACGAGGCAGTGTCGCGGATCCTGCGCGTCAAGCTGCGCGCCGGCGTGATGACCGAGGGCAAGCCGTCGTCGCGGCCGAACGCCGGGCAATGGAACCTGCTCGGTTCGCCCGAACACCGCGAGGTGGCGCGCGAAGCCGTGCGCGAGTCGCTGGTGCTGTTGAAGAACGACGCCGGGCTCCTGCCGCTGTCGCCGCGCGATCATGTCCTGGTGGCGGGCGACGGGGCCGACAATCTGCCCAAACAATGCGGCGGCTGGACGATTTCCTGGCAAGGCGGGGGCAACACCCGCGCCGACTTCCAGCACGGCGAAACGATCTTTGAAGGCATCAAGGCCAATGTCGAGGCGGCGGGCGGCACGGCCACGCTCAGCGTCGACGGCAGCTATCAGGAAAAGCCCGACGTCGCCATCGTCGTCTTCGGAGAAAATCCGTATGCTGAGTTCTTCGGAGACCGGGGCAACGTCAATTTCTCCGATGCGAAGGACCTCAAGCTGCTCCAGAGCCTGCGCGCACAGGGCATCCCGGTCGTCGGTGTTTTTCTTTCCGGGCGGCCACTTTACGTCACGCCCGAGATCAACGCCTCCAACGCCTTCGTCGCCGCGTGGCTGCCGGGCTCGGAAGGAGAGGGCGTCGCCGACCTGTTGTTCAGCAAGCCGGACGGATCGGTGGCATATGATTTCCGCGGCAAGCTTTCCTTCTCCTGGCCGCGTTCGCCCGATCAGACGCCGCTCAACGTCGGCACGGAGCCGTATTATCCGCTGTTCGCTTACGGCTACGGTCTGACCTATGCCGAACCCCGCAACATCGGCCCCCTGCCGGAAGCGCCGCCGGTCACGGAGATTGACCGCAGCGGCATCGTGGATGCGGGCGACGCGGGCTCGACTTGGTCCTATACGCTGGCGGGAGCGGACGGTACGGCGGTAAAGGTCGCGCCGGCGCCGGCCGCGGCACCGGGAGGCGCTCTGCGCACCAGGCTGGTGCAGGGAGGCGGCCAACCGGATGCCCTGCTGGCGGCCTGGTCGGGAAAAGGCACGGGGACTCTCGAGGTCGCCGGCGCCCCGATCGATCTGTCGCGGAAAGCCAGGACCAACACGGCGCTAGTGCTTGCAATACGCGTCGAGCACGCGCCGACGGCGCAGGTGACGCTCGGAATGGGCGGCCTGCGGAACCGGGGCAGGGTCGACATCAGCCAGGCTTTGCGGTCGGCTTACGGAACGGGATGGACCAAGGTCGCGGTGCCGCTTTCCTGTCTGGTCGCCGCCGGGGTCGATATGAGCTCCGTCACCACCCCATTTGAGCTTGCCACCAGCGGCAGACTCGAGATCAGGCTGGGCTCGGTCAAATTCGAACCGGCTGCAGCGCAGGCCTGTCCACCGGCCGTGGGAATGTGAACGTGTGATCGCCGTTGCGGATGAATCGGCGACAACGTCGTCGTGAATGGCCGGCATTGTCGCGCCGCGAGGAGACAGAAACCCTGCGTTTGCGCCGGTATTTCTTCCCGGGGCGGATACCCGCGCGGCGTCCTCATGGACGATTGGAAGATTATGTCAAGGAGCGGCATGCCGCGCCCGGACATATTTTAGACACAGGCCACGCGAACAATTAAAGATAGAGAAATCCGTCGCCGACGGATGCCCGGATCGTCGGGGGCATGATGCGTGCGTTGCTGCCGCCCCAGTGGTGCTCACGCCGCCGATTTATCGGTTATGGCGCCGCCGCCATGTCGTTCTCCTCGGCGTTCGCGCAGCCGCAGACGCCGCCGCAGAATTCGAAGCCGCCGCCACCCGATGATACCGGGCAGGTCGCCGCCCAAACGGACGCGGCCCAGCATCTCACAATAGATGTGATGATAAACGGCAAGGGGCCGTTCCGCTTCGTCGTCGATACGGGCGCCGATCGCTCGGTCATTGCGGACAGCGTCGCGATGGCTCTAGGCCTGCTGCAGGGCCAGCAAGTGATGGTGGCCGGCATCGTGCGGACTCTGTCCGCGCAGACGGTACGGCTGAACAATATCTCGTTCGGGTCCGTTTCCCGCGACAATCTGGTCGTGCCGATATTGCCGCGCTATTTTCTGGCGGCGGACGGATATCTCGGTCTCGACGTCATTGACGGACAGCGGGTGACGCTTGATTTCAAGAATCGATCGCTGCAGATCACGGAGCCCCGTTACGCGCGCATGTTCGGCGTGATGCCGCCGAACGAAGCGAAGGTCAACCTCTCCGGGCGGCAAGGACATTTGCGGGCCGTCAACTGCAGCGCCGACGGCGTGCGGACGACCGCCTTCATCGACACCGGCGCCGAGGTCTCGGTCGGCAATACCCGGCTGTACGAGGCCCTGGTGGACCGCGATCCCGACTACATCAAGGTGGGGGTCGTGCCGCTGACCGGTGTCACGGGCGGGGTCATCAACGGCAGCGTGACGATGATCAAGAAGGTTACTCTGCACGGCGTGGTTTTCGAGAATTGCTACATCGCCATCGCCGACATGCAGATATTCAGGATCTGGGACCTCGCCGACGTGCCCGCGATGCTCATCGGAATGAATTTCCTGCGCCAGTTTTCCCGGGTCTCGATCGATTACGGCAGCAAGGAAATCCGCTTCGATCTCGCGCGGCTGGTTCTCGCGGAACGTACCTGACCGGGCGTGACGCGTTCTTCGCGCTCTCACCACCAGATCGCGTAAAACGCGACCAGGACCGACAACACGACGAGGCTCGCGATATTGAAGGTCGCGCTTGTGGAGTAGTCGATATTGGAGATGTCGATCGTCGAGCTCTGAGGTTTGCGCTTTTGCGTCATGGTCACGACAACCGCCAGCGCCAGGCAGATCAGAAACACCAGCGCCATGCGGTTGAGAAACGCGACTTCAGGGAAGTAGAGACGGCAAATCAGGGAGAGCGCGACGGAGCCCGCGGCTGCGACGAGCGCAGCGGTTTCGGTGGTCCGCTTCCAGAACATTCCGAGCAGGAAGATCGCCACGATGCCCGGGGAGAAGAAGCCTGTGTAGTCCTGGATATACTGGAACGCCTGATCGACGTGACCGAGCAAGGGTTTCGCCGTCACGACGGCAAGAGCCAACGCGACGATGGCGGCGAACCTGCCGGCAATCATGGCCTCTCGGTCGCTGGTGTTCTTGCGGATGGATTTAAGGACGTCGTTTGTGAAAATGGTGGTGACCGAATGGAGCGTCGATCCCATGGATGCGATGATCGCGGCAATCAGCGCCACGAAGACCAGTCCCAGCAGGCCTCCGGGCAACAGAGTCATGAGCCGCGGATAAGCCTCGTCCGCCCGCGCCATGTGGCCGGAGAGAATGACTGCGGCAATACCGGGCAGAACGACCAGAACGGGGATGAGGAGCTTCAGGAATGCCGCCAGCGCCACGCCCTTCTGCGCGTCGCGGACGCTCTTGGCCGTGAGCGCGCGCTGGATGATGTACTGGTTGAAGCCCCAATAGGACAGGTGGACGATCCACATGCCGCCGATCAGCACGGAGATTCCGGGGACATATTTGTAATAGGGGCTCTCCGGCCCCAGGATCAGATGGAAATGGCCGGGCAAGCGTGTCGCAAGGATGTGGAGGCCGCCGATCAATCCGCTGAAGCCCGAACCGCCGGAAATTTTCTCCAGGGAAATGAAGGCCACGACAAGCCCGCCAAGCACCAGCATGCACACCTGCACGACATCGGTGAACGCGACGGCCTTGACGCCGACATAAAGCGCATAATTTCCCGCAAACAATCCGAGCAGGATCAGGCTGGGCCATACGGTCAGGCCGGTAACGGTGTGCACCGCGGTGGCGCCCAGCCACAGGATCGCCGTGAGATTCACGAACACATAGAGGATGAGCCAGAACAGGGCCATGACGAGCTGGATGCGGGGGCCGTAGCGACGCCGCAGGAACTCCGGCATCGTGTAGATCTGGTTCTTCAGGAAGATCGGCAGGAAATATTTTCCGACGATCAGCAAGACTGCCGCCGCCGTCCATTCGTAGGAGGCGATGGCCAGGCCGAGCACATAGGCCGACCCGGACATGCCGATGATCTGCTCGGCGGAAATGTTCGCCGCGATCAGCGACGTCCCGATCGCCCACCAGGGCAGCGAGGGTTTCTCCGGCGCGCGTTCCGTACCGCCTTTGGAACGCTCTGTCTTCTTCGGGGTCACAAACTGCGCAACCACCAGCACGAAGGTGGCGTACAGGATCATGACCACGATATCGAGTAGTGAAAGGTGCATTCCGCCCGGCCTGTTCTCCCGGCGGCAATCTAGCTGATTCTCCGTTCGCATTCGGCAGGCAGGTTTTCGCAAAGGCGGCCGGAAAACCGCTGAATGGACCGCTCCCACACGGCACGCCGGGGGGCCTGTTCGTCGGCGGGCGGCGCGCCGCCGCCGGCCAGAAGCGAAGATGGCTCGTTATTTGGGGATTTATTGTTGTGCATCGCAGCAGGTCGGATATTTTCCGCCATTCCGCAGCCGCCGTCCGAGGGCCCATGGGATGAATTACCGCCACGCCTTCCACGCCGGGAATTTTGCCGATGTGGTGAAGCATCTGGCGCTTGTCTCGGTGCTGCTGCACTTGCGCAAGAAGGACACGCCGTTCGCGGTCATTGATACCCATGCGGGCCGCGGCGTTTATGACCTGACCAGCGGTGAAGCGACGCGAACGGGCGAGGCGGAAACCGGTATCACAAAGCTTGCCGGCCTGGAGGGAGGTCCGGCGGCGTTGTCGGCCTATCTCGATCTGGCGCGCCCGCCCGGAGCATATCCGGGTTCGCCCCTGATCGCCGCGAAGCTGCTGAGGCCGCAAGACCGGCTGGTGGCCGTCGAGAAACATCCGGAAGATGCGATCGCCCTCGCGGCCGCGCTCAAACCGTTCCGCAGAGCGCGGGCGGAAACGGCCGACGGCTATGAGCGTCTCATCGCCTTGCTGCCGCCGCCGGAGAGGCGCGGCGCCATCCTGATCGATCCGCCTTATGAGGCCGAAACCGAATTCGCCGAGGCCGCGCGTGCGGTCGTGGACGCCATGCGGCGTTTCGCGACGGGGATTTACCTCGTCTGGTTTCCGGTAAAGTCACAGGCGAGCGCAAACGGCTTTTGCGGCGAGGTTCTGGCGGCTGGTGCGAAGAAAGCGCTGCGTCTCGATGTGACGCTTGGCACGCGCAGCGAGGAACGGTTGACGACGGCGGGACTCCTCGTCGTGAACCCGCCTTTCGGCTTTGAG
>DAIDUA010000146.1 GCA_027456965.1 Alphaproteobacteria bacterium
GCGTTGCAGGTCGCTTGGCTGAGTTCGGGGTTGACGGCCACCACGGGGCAGCCCGCCCGGGGGGCCAGGAAGCTGCGGTCCGGCACCACGATCTTGAGCGGCTTCAGGCAACCCTCGTTCAACGGGATGTCGTCGCCGACCAGGCAGCGGAAGACGAAGAGGACCACCGCGCGGGTTACGGCCGGCGGCGCATTGAAATTGCCGGTGCGCTGCGCACTGGTGCCGGTGAAATCGATGGTTGCCTCGCGACGCGCATGATCCACTTTGACGGCTACCTTGAGCCGCGCGCCATCGTCCATCTGATAGTCGAAACGGCCGTCGCCGATGCGGTCGATCACCCGGCGCACGCTTTCCTCGGCATTGGCCATCACATGGCCCATATAAGCCTCGACCACCGGCCAGCTGTAGCGCGCGACCAGCGCGTTGAGTTCGCGGATGCCGGCCTGGTTGGCGGCGATCTGGGCCTTGATGTCCGACACATTGGTGTCGGGGCTGCGCGCGGGGTACGGCGCTCCGGTGAGCAGCGCGCGGAACTCGCGCTCGCGCAATTCGCCGCCGTCGAGCAGCAGGAAGTCGTCGATGACGACGCCTTCCTCTTCGAGCGTGGGCGAACTGGGCGGTGTGGAACCCGGCGTGACGCCGCCGATATCGGCATGGTGTCCGCGGTTACCGACGAAGAAGCGGATTTCCTGGCCGCTTTCGTCGAACACGGGCGCGATGACCGTGATATCCGGCAGATGCGTGCCGCCGTTGAAAGGATTGTTGAGGACGACCATGTCGCCGGGTTTCAGCGTGCCGCGGCGCTTCGCCAGCACGGTGCGCACGCTTTCGCCCATGGCGCCGAGATGGACCGGCACATGCGGGGCGTTGGCGACGAGATTGCCCTCGGCGTCGAAGATCGCGCAGGAGAAATCGAGCCGCTCCTTGATGTTCACGCTGGTGGAGGTGTTGCGCAACACCACGCCCATGCGCTCGGCCGACGCCATGAAGAGATTGTTGAACAGCTCCAGCAGCACCGGATCGGGCGCGCGGGCGTAGGCGATCGCGCCGCGCTCGCGGGCGATCGCACGATGCAGCAGCAATTCGCCGCGCGAACTCATCTCGGCCGTCCAGCTTGGCTCGACGACGGTGGTGGCGATGGCTTCCCGGATGAGCGCGGGACCGGCAATGCGATCGCCGGCACGGAGCGCATCGCGATCATAAACCGATACGTCATGTGCTCGCCCACCGCTCCGCAGCGAGACCTGATCGATCGAAACCGGCGGCGTACCGTCGCTGACCGGCCGCGCGGGTGCTGAGACGGCCTCGCCGTGGCGGACGATTTCGGCCGTGACGCTTTCGAGGATGATCGCACGCTCCGGTGTGGAGAAGCCGAAGCGCCGCCGATGGACGGCGTCGAACGCCTCGCGCATCGCCTCCAGCCCGCCGAAGGGCACAGCCAGTGCGGTGTCCGTGCCGTCATAGCGAAGATCGGCCGACAGGATTTGCGACACGGCAGAGCCGTCGCCTTCGACCAGCGCGGCGGATGCTTCCGTCGCAAGGCGCGCCAACACCTGTGCCGCCTCGACCTTCGCTGCCTCGTCGAGGGGACGTTCGATCGCCTGCTGGCGGATCAGGCTCTGGTCGGCCAACCCCATGCCGTAAGCGGATAGCACGCCGGCAAACGGGTGGATGAGGACGGTGCCCATGCCCAGTTCGTCGGCGACCAGGCAGGCGTGTTGGCCGCCGGCGCCGCCGAAACACTGCAGCGCGAAATCGGCGACGTCGTGGCCCTTCTCGAGCGAGATCTGTTTGATGGCCTGCGCCATGTTGGAGACGGCGATGCGCAGAAAACCCTCGGCAATGGCGCGCGGTTCCTGGGGCCGTCCAGTTGCGGCTTCAACCTCGCGCGCGAGCGTCTCGAATTTTTTAGCGACCACCTCGGCATCGAGCGGCAGATCGCCGTCCGGTCCGAAGATCGCCGGGAAATGATGCGGCTGGATCTTGCCGACCAGCACATTGGCGTCGGTGACGGTCAGCGGGCCGCCGCGCCGGTAGCAGGCCGGGCCCGGATTGGCGCCCGCGCTGTCCGGCCCGACCCGGAATCGCGCGCCGTCGAAATGCAGGATCGAGCCGCCACCCGCCGCCACTGTGTTGATCGCCATCATCGGCACGCGCAATTCGACACCGGCAATCTCGGTGTCGAAGGCGCGCTCGAACTGTCCGGCATAGAGCGAGACATCGGTGGACGTGCCGCCCATGTCGAAGCCGATGATCTTCTTGAACCCGGCCGCTTCCGCCGTGCGCGCTGCCCCGACGACACCTCCGGCCGGACCGGAGAGGATCGCGTCCTTGCCCTGGAACAGCGCTGCGTCCGCCAGCCCGCCGTTCGACTGCATGAAATAGAGCTTGGTGTTGCCGAGCTCCGCCGCCAGCCGGTCGACATAGCGGCGCAGGATCGGCGACAGATAGGCATCGGTGACCGTCGTGCGGCCGCGCGAAACCAGCCCGACCAGCGGGCTCACCGCGTGACTGACCGAGACCTGCGCAAATCCGGCCGCGTGGGCCAGCGCCGCGAGCCTCTTCTCCATTTCGGGGAACTGCCAGGCGTGGATGAGCGCGATGGCGCAAGCCTCGAAGCCTTCCGCCCGCCGCCGGGCGAACATGGCGCGCGCGGCCTCTTCGTCGAGGGGCGCAAGCACACCGCCATGAATGTCCACCCGACCAGTCACCTCTTCCGCCGCGCTGTGGAGCAGCGTCGGTTTGCGGATCTCCAGATCGAATAGGCGGGGCCGCGTCTGATGGCCGATCGCCAGCAGGTCGGCGAAACCGGTGTTGACGATGAGCAACGTCCGCGCGCCTTTGCGTTCGAGCAAGGCATTGGTGGCGACGGTGGTGCCCATCTTGACCTGGTCGATCAAGTGCTCCGGCACGGGCGCGTCGGGCGGCAGGCCGAGCGCGCCGAGGATGCCCGCCACCGCCGCGTCGTCGTAGCGTTCCGGGTTCTCGCTCAGCATCTTGACGATGGAGAACGAGCCGTCCGGCCGCCGCGCCACGATGTCCGTGAACGTGCCGCCGCGGTCGATCCAGAACTGCCAGCCTCCTGCCATCGTCGCGGTCCTTGTGAAGTCTCGCGAGAATTGCATACGCTGTCCGGTGACGACAATCGGGCCGCCGGGGCGATGACGTCTGCGGACGAGAAGAGGGGCGTATGCTGGTTCTTTCGGGGATTGCCGTCGTCATCCTGGGCTTTGCGCTGCGCTTCAATCCGCTGCTGGTGGTGACGCTGGCGGGAATCGTCACCGGCCTCGCGGCGGGCTTCGATCCGCTGACGGTCGTCGCCATGCTGGGCAAGGCGTTCGTGGACAACCGTTTCATCGCCGTCGCCTGGCTGGTGCTGCCGGTGATCGGCCTGCTCGAACGCGGCGGCATCCGCGAGCGGGCGCGGACGCTCATTCTGAAGATGCACGGCGCCACCACCGGGCGCGTGTTGACGGCGTATTTCGTCCTGCGGCAGCTGACGGCGACGCTGGGGCTGACCTCGCTCGGCGGCCACGTCCAGATGGTACGTCCGGTGATTGCGCCGATGGCCGAAGCCGCGGCCGAGCGCGACGGACCGCTGGACGACGAAACCCGCGATCACATTCGCGCCAACGCCGCGGCCGTCGACAACATCGCGGTGTTCTTCGGCGAGGACGTCTTCATAGCCATCGGTTCGATCCTGTTGATCCAGGGCTTCCTGGCGCAGAACGGCATATCGGTGACGCCGCCGCGCATCGCGCTCTGGGCGATCCCGACCGCCGTGCTGGCCTTCGTCATCCATAATATTCGTCTCTGGCTGCTCGACCGCCGCTTGGCTCGGCGAAAGGCCGCCAAATGATCGGGCTGGACGCGATCTATATTGCCGCCGGGCTGATGTTCGGGGCCTTTGCCGGCAGTCATGCGCTGGACGGTTCCAATCCGCGGCGCTGGCGCAGCGCCGTGTTCTGGGGCTGCTTCGCCCTGATCATGATCGCGGGGTCTTGGCTGCCGCACCTCGTCAGCGGCGGGTTTGTGCTGGTCATGGCGGTGTTGGCGACCATCGGTCTGAAACCCGGCAAGGACATCACCACCGACACCGCCACGCGCGAAACCTCGGCCGCAAAACTTCGCGACCGCTTGTTCCTGCCGGCGCTCGCAATTCCTGCCGTTACGGTGATCGGAACGCTGCTGCTGCCGCTGTGGCGGATCGGCGGCACGCCCATTATCGATCCCAAACAGGTGACGCTGGTCTCTTTGGCTATCGGCGCGATGGTGGGGCTGGGACTGGCGCTGCGTCTACTTCGGACAAACGTCACGACGGCGGCGCATGAGGGGCGGCGGTTGGTGGACGCGATGGGCTGGGCCGCCGTGCTGCCGCAGATGCTAGCGGCGCTGGGCGGCATCTTCGCCATCGCCGGTGTCGGAAAGGTCGTGGCCACGCTCGCCACCGATCACATCCCGATGGATCTGCCGCTGATCGCGGTCGTGGTCTACACCACGGGCATGGCCATATTCACGATTATCATGGGCAACGCCTTCGCGGCCTTTCCCGTGATGACCGCCGGCATCGGCCTGCCATTGATTGTGGGCAAGTTCGGCGGCTATCCCGTCATCATGTCGGCGTTGGGCATGCTCTCCGGATTCTGCGGCACCCTGCTGACGCCGATGGCGGCTAACTTCAACATCGTACCTGCCGCCATCCTGGAACTGCGCGACCGCAATGCCGTGATCAAGGTGCAGGCGCCGACCGCCTTTCTGCTGCTGTTCTGCAATACCGTTATGATGGCCCTGTTCGTCTTTCACCGGTGACCGCCATGCCTGACAACCGTCTCACTGCCGCGCTGGCCGATCGCTTCGCCGCGATTGCCCTCGGCCACGTCACGCGCGAGTTCCCCAACAAGCTCGATCACGTGCTGAACGAGCCGGGCGATGCGCGCACGCAGCGCGATCTCCATCCCATGTTCTACGGCAGCTTCGATTGGCACAGTTGCGTGCACGGTTACTGGATGATGGCGCGGCTGCGCCGGCTGTTTCCCGACATGGCAAAGGCAGGGGACATCGCGAAATTGTTCGATGATGTCTTTGTTGCCGAAAAGGTCACCGGTGAACTCGCCTATCTCGCGCGTCCGCTGAGCGGCGGTTTCGAGCGGCCTTATGGCTGGGCCTGGCTGCTCATGCTTGCGGGCGAATTGCGCCGGGATGCGACGGCCGAGCGCTGGTCGGCGGTGCTGCGCCCGCTGGAAGAGGCGTTCGTCGCGCGCTTCACCGCTTTCCTGCCGAAGCTCAGCTATGCGATCCGCGCCGGCACGCATTTCAACACCGCCTTCGCGCTGATCCTGGCGGCGGACTACGCGAACGTGGCCGGTAACGCCGACCTTCTGCACCTGCTGGCGGAGTGTGCGCAGTCCTGGTTCGGGTGGGATCGCGGCGCCATGGCCTGGGAACCGAGCGGCGACGATTTTCTCTCGCCGACGCTGACCGAAGCCGTCTGCATGCGGCGCTTGCTGACCGCCGCCCAGTTCTCCGGGTGGTTTGAAGCCTTTCTGCCGGATCTGGTGCGCGGCGAGCCGAAGGCCTTGTTCGAGCCCGCCTTCGTCAGCGACCGCAGCGACGGCAAGATCGCGCATCTCGACGGGCTCAATCTCAGCCGGGCCTGGTGCATGCGTTTGCTGGCCGAGGCCGTGCCGGGAGATTCACGCGAGGCTGTATTACGCGCCGCGGCCGAGAAGCACCTGCAGGCCGCGCTGCCGCACGTCGCTGGCGACTATATGGGCGAACATTGGCTCGCCACCTACGCGGTGCTGGCGTTGGGTGTCGCTCCGTAAGCTTGCCCGTGGTCAGCGGCGTTGACCGTCCGGGATCGCTATCTCGCGTTGCGGACCCCATCGAGCACCTCCGCGGGACAGCGATGTCTGGGTTCGCCGGTGCTCGCACATTCTTAAGAGATCGGCGCGCGCCACGCGACGTTTTGCCGCCATGTTGACTCGGTCGCATTCCTGTTTGCATGTGCGATGGGTGTGCGTAGGGTGAGAATGGGCGCGTGCCACCGCGTCGCACGCCTCAGTGACGCAAGGCCCATAAAAAGCCGCAAATGCCGCAGTGAGGTGACCGTATGATCGTTCTAATGTTCGTTTCGAACTAAGCACATTGTGATGGTCATGCGTGGATATCTCCCGCCTCTGCTCGCCAAAGCGGCGAGCGTGCTTCCGCTTCTCCCGCTGGAGCTTGCGGCACGCCACCTGCTGGCCAATGCGATGGCCGCGCGGCCGTCCTTTGCCTCGCGGCTTGGGGAATATGCGGGGCGCACCTTCGCGGTCGATCCGGCCGATTGTCCGTTCGTCTTCCTGATCACGCCCGACGAGGGCCGCGCCTCCATGCGACTGGTGCGCGATCTCTCGGGCCAGGACTATGACGCGCGCATCGCGGCGCCGCTGCTTGTGCTGCTCGGCATGATCGACGGCACCTATGACGGCGACGCGCTGTTCTTCTCGCGCGATCTGGTGATCGAAGGCGACACCGGGGCAGTGCTGGCCTTGCGCAATGCCATCGAGAACGCCGAACTCAATCCGTCGGTGGTGCTCGGTCTTCCGAAGAGCATCCGGGGGCCGTTCAACCGGGCGACGGAGCTGGTGTTCGAGAAACTGCGCCGGACGCTCGACGCGCCACAACCGAGCGGGCCCGGCAGAAAGGCGTACCCGGGATGATCGCACCATCCGCCCAGCGCGGTCCGGAACTGGTTTGTCCGGCGGGGACCCCGGCCGGCCTGCGGACGGCCGTCGATGCTGGCGCGCATGCGATCTATTGCGGCTATGCCGACGAGACCAACGCGCGCAATTTTCCCGGCCTCAATTTTGACCGCGCCGAGATGCGCGAGGGAATCGCCTATGCACATGCGCACGGCGCCAAGGCGCTGGTGGCGCTGAACACCTTCGTGCGTGCCGGCGCGATGGACATCTGGAAGCGAGGCGTCGACGATGCGATTGCCGCCGGCGCCGACGCCCTGATCCTTGCCGACATCGCGCTGATCGCTTACGCCCGCCAGGCCTATCCGAAGCAGCGCCTGCATCTCTCCGTGCAGGCCGCCGCCGCGACGCCGGAAGCCATCGCCTTCTACCGCGACCGTTTCGGCATCGCCCGTGTGGTCCTGCCGCGCGTGCTGACGGGGGAGGAGATTGCGCGGCTGACCGCCCAGGCCGCGCCCTGCGAGACCGAAGTCTTCGTTTTCGGCGGCTTGTGCGTCATGGCGGAAGGCCGCTGCATGCTCTCGTCCTACGCCACCGGCAAATCGCCCAACATGACCGGCGTCTGCTCGCCGCCGAGCCATGTGGCCTACCGGGACGAGGAGGACGCGCTTGTCGCCTCGGTCGGCGGCTTCACGGTGGAGCGCTTCTCGAAAGACGAGCCGGCGGGCTATCCGACCCTGTGCAAGGGCCGTTTCCTGGCGGAGGGCAATGTCTCCCATTTGTTCGAGGACCCGGTGAGTCTGAACGCCGTGGAACTGTTGCCGCGTCTCGCGGGGGTCGGCGTCGCGGCCTTCAAGATCGAGGGCCGTCAGCGCGGCCGTGCCTATGTCGCGACCGTAGTGCAGACGTTCCGGCGCGCCGTGGACGCCATGGCCGTCGGCGGCAAGGTTGACGTCGCCGAACTGCGCGCCCTGACCGAGGGACAGCGCGACACCACCGGCTCCTACAAGAAGACCTGGCGATGAGCAAAGCCCCGAACCGCCTTTCGCTGACACTCGGCCCGGTGCTGTTCAACTGGCCCGTCGTTCGCTGGGTCGAGTTCTACAAGCGCATCGCCGACGAGGCGCCGGTCGACCGCGTCTGCCTGGGCGAGGTCGTGTGCTCCAAGCGCCAGCCCTTCCGCGACGACGTCATTCTCGAAACCGTCGACCGCCTCGAACGCGGCGGCAAGGAAGTGGTCTATTCGACCTTGGCGCTGCCGACGACCAAGCGGGAAATCCGCGCCATCGGCGAGATGATCGAGGCGGGTTACCTGATCGAAGCCAACGATATCGCCACCATTCAGATGTTGAACGGCCGCCCCCATGTGATCGGTCCGTTCGTCAACATCTACAGCGAGGCCGCGCTGGCCCAGCATCTGGCGCTCGGCGCGCCGCGGGTTTGTCTGCCGCCGGAATTGCCGCTCCGTTCGATCCGCCTCATCGCCGCCGGCAACGACGCCGTGGAAGTGTTCGCCTTCGGCCGCGCGCCGCTGGCGCTGTCGGCGCGCTGCTATCACGCGCGCGCCCATGGCGTGTCCAAGGATGCCTGCCAGTTCGTCTGCGAGCGCGATGCCGACGGCATGAACGTGTCCACCATCGACGGCAAGCCGTTCTTCGCCGTCAATGGCATCCAGACGCTTGGTCATGTGGTCACCGCCGTGACGCGGGAGGTCGCCGATCTTGCCGAGGCCGGCGTCGTGTCGTTGCGCCTGTCGCCGCACAGTTGCGACATGGTGAAGGTCGCGAGCGTGTTCCGCGACCTTGCCGACTCTCAGGTCACATCGGAAGAGGCGAACGAAGTTCTCTCCACGCTGGCGCTGCCCGGGCCGCTGTCGGACGGCTATCTGCGCGGCCTGCCGGGCGCGCGTCTCCTCGACGAGGTGGACTGAACGCCTCAGCCGTCCAGGCTGCGGCTCAGGATGAACTTGAACAGCTGGTGCGCCACGAGCTGATCGCCGTTCGTGTCCTGGTAGACGGGGAATTCCACGTCGCCGTAGAGTCTCCACTTTCCGACATCGAACTCGACGCCGGGCGACAGCATGAGCCGGTTGTAGCCGGTGTTCGGCGGATCGGCATTGACCCCGCCGTCCCTGGCGCGGCTTGAACCGATGATTTGCAGCATCGGCGTGATCTGCGTGTCGCTGCCGAACACGAAGCCGGTGTAGTAGACGCCCACGGCGCCGTCGAATTCGCCGCCCGGCGTGTAGCCGCCCTGGCTGGCCAGCGGCTTGTCCCACAGGAGCTGCCCGTACCACACGAAAGCGTCGTCGCTCGTCAGATCGCCGGTGTGATAAAGGCCGAGCAGGGCATCCGTGCTGCCGGTGCCGATCTCGGTATCCCGGTCGAAATTGGGATAGGTGAAATCGCCGGTCGCCAGTTTCGTGCCGAAGATCACGCCGGTCGACAGGTCGTCCGAGAAGCCTGTGTAGACGCCCATCAGGCGGATGTCGCCGAGCGCCGCGTGTTGAAACGTGTCGATGCTGCCGGTGCCCGGGTCCGTCTTGAATGTCCGGTTCCAGACCGGCACTTCGATCATGGCGCCCCAGTCCTGGTTGAACATGTACTGGCCGCCCGCCATCATGAAGTCGGTGCGGATTTCCTTGTCGGCATTGGCGGCGGCGGGTGCGCTGGAGGTTCCGCTCCAGTTCCGGTTCTGATCCATGAAATCGTATTCGACGAACGCGGTCGCGCCGCCCGATGTCGGCAGAAGTGCACTCGTTCCCACGTCGAAGACGCCGCAGCCGCAGGCGCAGGCCAGGCTCGCCGTTGGCGCCAAGCCTAGTACTAGACCGGCCGCCGTCAGCAGCCGCTGCGCACGAGATCGATATGTCATGCGCCTATTTTCCGGCCGCGTTGCGGACCGCGAAATCGGTCGTGATCTTCGTACCGTCGGCGAAATCCAGCGTCACCGGCACCTTCGCGCCGATTTGCAGCGCCGGGCCGGGATTCATGCACATCAGGTGATAGCCGCGCGGCGCGAATTTGAGCGTCGCGCCCGGCGCCACATCGACACTGGCAACGCCGGCCATATGTTCCATACCGCCGATGTTCTCGGACTTGTGCAGCATGAGCATGCCGCAGGCCGGCGAACTGGCGGCGTTGAGCGACACGGCTTTGTTGCCGCCGTTGTGCAGGTCGAAATAGCCGGCCGCCGGCAGGTTTGCGGGGAGTTTGCGGATCCAGCCATTGCTGACGGCGAGTCCCGCGGCATGGGCTTGGCTGGCAACGATGATGATCACCAGTGCGACGATCGCGGCCAGATGGAGGTTGTTCGAGTTGAGGCGTCGTATCGACATGATCTGTCTCGTTTGAAGGGATGAACCTAAGCGCACGGGATCGCTGCCGCCCGGCCGGCCATGGTCGGCGTCCGGCCTGTCGGCATCGGTGGGCGCACCGGCGTCATACCGGGTGCGGGGTCGAAAGCGGCGATGTGGAAGTCGGGTGTCATCTTGCCGGCAAACGTCGGCGAGAGCTCGGGGGGAGGTCAAGTAATTCTATGTCGCACCCGGCAGCGGCACGCGATCACTCTTTTTTATAAAGGATAATCAGTATTTTACGGTCGTTTTGACGATCTGGTAGATTTGTTCGGCGACGTCGGGATGTCCGTCCCAGTCGGCCTTGATCTGGCGCAGCTGCGCCAAAATCGTCTCGCCGTTGTCTCTCTGCGGCCGGCCTCCGGGGGCGCTGCGGCCGTTGTCGAGGGCCGCTTTGGCGACGGTCAGCGCGCCCGGCGGCAAAAAGGCGGTCAGCGTGTGGAAGGGGATCACGTCTGTTGCTCCTCGGCTGCCGCGGTTTCATCCGCCGGTCCGGAGACATTGTCGTTGGCGGGAACGCCGTGGCGCGCCGCCCAGCGGAGATCGCTTGAGAACCCCGCCAGGCGCCCGCAGATGGCGTCGAACGGATTCGAGGCCCTGATCTCCGAAAAGGGGTGGGTGGCGGTGGACAGAAGATCTCGGCGAGGGGTTCTTCCGAAGGGATCTTCTTTCGCGCTCATGAAGAGAGGTCCTTTACCAGCACGAGTCCGCCGCCACCCTGTTCTTGCTTTTGTTGAGGGAAGTGTGCCGGCGGCGCGGCGCGATTGGTAGTTGTGGATTTCCCGTATGGGCTTTCCTGCGCGGTCCGACAGCGGCGGGACGCTGGCTTCCGCCCTGGCGCTTGGACCGCCGAGCACGGGATGACGTCATAGGAAAGGAACGGGCTGCCGCGATCGCGTTTGCCGGCTTACGCCGTCCGCCCGTTCTTGTCGCACGCCCGTTCGATGGCTTGGAAGAGCTGCTCGTCGTCGACCGGCTTGTGCAGCAGCGCGACGACTTGCGCCTGTGCGATACGCGGGTCCAGCGACGGGTCGTAGCGGCCGGTCAGCATGATGGCGGGGATGTGCCCGCCATGCGAGCGCAGCGACTCCAGGAGTTCGAGCCCGGTCATCTCGGGCATGTGATGATCGACGATCATGCAATCCCCGGGCGGATCGGTGCCGCGCTGCAGGTAGAGCACCGCCGAGGCGTAGTCGCGGACATTGTAACCGTAGGACTCCAGCAGGGCGCGCAGGGAATCGCGCACCGCTTCGTCGTCATCCACGAGGTCGATTGTCAGACCCAATACGGCAAACTCCGGTAAACCCTCAATTCACAAGGGTTTTTCACGCTAAACCGGACGGAAAAAAGAGAAAATACGTAATAACCGCTAGGACCTGATGGACAGAACCATGCGAACCAGATCCGCGAGATTTCCTGCGTCCATTTTCTCCATCACCCGTGAGCGATGGATCTCCACGGTGCGCGGCGAGATCGATAATTCGTATGCGATGACCTTGTTCGCCTTTCCGGCCACGATCAGGTCGAGCACCTGCCGTTCCCGCTCGGTCAGGTGCGCCAGACGCTTCTCCGCTTCCCTTGCGGCAAGGGCTTCGTCGCCGGCCGAAAGTACGCGTTCGAGCGCGCGGCGAATGCAGTCCAGCAGCACGCCGTCGTCGAACGGTTTTTCCAGGAAGTCGACGGCGCCGGCCTTCATGGCCTGCACGGCGATCGGCACGTCGCCGTGGCCCGTCATGATGATGACGGGAAGCTGGAAATGCCGCGCGGCGAGTTCCTGCTGCAGCTGCAGCCCGTTCATGTCCGGCATTTGTATGTCGACGAGCAGGCAGCCGATCGCATCCGGCGTGGCGCCCGCCAGGAGCTCCGCGCCGGAGGCGTAGGCTTTCGCCTTGTAGCCCGACGTTTCCAACAGCAAGGTGAGGGAATCGCGAATGTCGGGATCGTCGTCGACGATGAAGACCGTTCCATTCTCCGCCATGTCGCTATTCCATACCTGGCGCCGCTGGCAGCCGGAAGTGGAAGATCGTACCGCCGCCTCTGTTCGGCGTCATTCGCAGCTGTCCCCCGTGAGCCTCGACGATGGATTGGCTGATGGCAAGTCCGATCCCCATGCCGCCGGCCTTGGTGGTGACGAAAGGCTCGAAAAGGCGTTTCGCTACCTCGTCGGAGATACCTGGGCCGGTATCCGCCACCGAGATCTCGACCGCGGTGTCGTCGATCGTGTTGGTGGAAAGCGTCAGTTCGCGCTTGGGTGATTCGGCCATCGCCTCGGCGGCGTTGCGCAGCAGATTCACCAGCAACTGCTGGATCTGGACCTTGTCCACGAGCACGGCCGGCGCATGGCTGGCGAAGATCGTGTGCATCTTGATATTGGCGATCTTGGCTCCGACCAGTCCGAGCGCGATCGCGTCCGCGGCGATCTTGTTGACGTCTTCGATCGTGCGCTTGCTGTCGCGCTTTTCCACGAAGTCGCGCATGCGGCGGATGATCTGCGCGGCGCGCTGCGCCTGCTGGCCGGCCTTGGCGATGGTCTCGTAGGTCTTGGCGGGCGAATCGGCATTGGGGGAAACGAGCAGGCGTTTGGCGACGTTCACGTAATTGAGCACGGCGGTCAGCGGCTGGTTCAATTCGTGCGCCAGCGCGGCGGAGAACTGTCCCATTTCGCTCAGCCGCGCGACGTGCGTCAGTTCGTTCTGCAGCATCTGCAGACGGGCCTCGGCGGTCTTGCGTTCGGTGATGTCGCGGGCAGTTTTCGAGGCCCCGACAACCTTGCCGCTGTTGTCGAGCAACGGTGACACGGTGAGCGAGATGTCGATATGGGAGCCGTCTTTGCGGCGGCGCACGGTCTCGTAATGCTGGATGCTCTCGCCATTGGCGAGCTTGGCGAGGATCGTGGCCTCTTCGTCGACCAGATCGGGCGGAAACAGGATCGCGATGGGCTTGCCGATTATCTCCTGCGCCGTATAGCCGAAGATGCGCGTCGCCGCCGCGTTCCAGCTTGTGACGGTTCCGTCCAGCGTCTTGCTGATGATCGCGTCGTTCGACGCCTCGATGATCGAGGCCATGACGCCGCGCTGCTCTTCGCGCGCCGCCGTTTCCGCCTTGATCTGGGTAAGATCGTGAACGATGCCGACGAAGATGCGCTTGCCGTCCAGCATGCCTTGGCCGACCGACAGATAGAGCGGGAATTCCGTGCCGTTCTTGCGCTGCCCGCGGGCTTCGCGTCCGATGCCGATGATGCGCGCCTCGCCGCTGGTCCGGTAGCGGTCGAGATAGCCGTCGTGTTCGGCGCGGTACGGCGCGGGCATCAGCATGTTGACGTTCTGCCCGACGACCTCGGCGGCGCTGTACTGAAACAACCGCTCGCAGGCCTTGTTATAGACCTGTACGGTTCCCCGCTCGTCGATCACCATGATACCGTCGACGGCGGTGGCGATCAGTGTCTCGAACAAGGTGTCGTCGCTTTGCGTATCCGGAGCGACAGGACCGTGCATATGCTTCTGTTGCTTAGTGTCATTTATAAACCTAGCAGGCTGGCGGGGCCGCGCCAACATGGAACACAAAAATGCGGCCGGTTGTTGTCTTCGCTGGCGATCAGGCCGCGTCGGCCTCGGCTGCGGGCTCTATCCCGACGATCTTGAAGGGCCGCTGGACCCCGTCGTGCTCCCGCACGGACAGATAGGCCCCGGGCGTGATTTTGTGCTGATCGAGCTTGAAGAACGGCTCGTCGTCCGTGGTCACCCTGGCGTCGTAGTCGAAGCGCCAGCCATGGCCGGCGTGGCGCAGCAGGCCGCGTTCTTCCGGGGCGCCGCCCCAAAACCGCACAACGGTGCACTTGTCCCGGACATGCGGCCAGGCGTCCATGTCGACATGCCCGTCCACGGCAAGGGGAATCAGGAACTCGTAGCCGTGTCGGCTGCTGCCGGTCGGAAATTCACCGGTTCTGGCGACCTCCAGGCGCACGCGCATGAGCGTCATAATGTCCTCCGGGGCTTCCGTGGCGGCCTTCCTTCGAATAATTCAATTTCCAGCGTGTGAAATTGACATCCGTCAAATACGAGGCTGTCGGCGCCATGACAGAAGCGAAGTCCTTCAAATCTGGGGACGAATCAGATGACGACCGGCGAAGCGCTGTATCTGGGCTTGGTAATTCTGACGATGGTAGCTTTTGCGGGTGCCCTGGCCGGGGTAGGTTGGTGGGAAAGAAGCTGGGCGAAGAAGAATGGAAAATGACCTCGGCTGCCCGTAGGCCGCATTTCTGGCGCGACATCACGATTCTGCTGACCGCGAAGCTGGTCATGCTGACCGCTCTCTATTTTCTTTTCTTCGGCCCGTCACAACGTCCGCTCGCCGATTCCGCCGCGGTCTCCGCCCAGATTCTGGGTTCCAATCATCGCTAGGAAGTCACCATGGACATCGTCGAACTTTCCCGGCTGCAATTCGCCATAACCGCGCTTTACCATTTCCTGTTCGTGCCGCTGACGCTCGGCCTTTCCATCCTGCTCGGCATCATGGAGACCGTTTACGTGATGACGGGCCGGGAAATCTGGCGCGACATGACGAAATTCTGGGGCGCGCTGTTCGGCATCAACTTCGCGATGGGCGTGGCCACCGGCATCACCATGGAGTTCCAGTTCGGCACGAACTGGGCCTATTACTCGCATTATGTCGGCGACGTGTTCGGTGCGCCGCTGGCGATCGAGGGTATGATGGCCTTCTTCCTCGAAGCGACGTTCATCGGCCTGTTCTTCTTTGCCTGGAACAAGCTGTCGAAAGTCAGCCATCTGGTCGTCACCTGGTGCTTGGCCGTCGCCTCGAACCTCTCGGCGCTGTGGATTCTGATCGCCAATGGCTGGATGCAGTTCCCGGTCGGCGCGCATTTCAACGCCGCCACGATGCGCATGGAAGTCTCGAATTTCATGGAAGTGCTGTTCAATCCGGTGGCGCAGGCGAAGTTCGTGCACACTGTCAGCGCCGGTTATGTCGTCGGATCGGTCTTCGTGCTCGCCGTCAGCGCCTATTATCTGCTGCGCGGCCGTCATGCCGCGCTCGCCAAGCGTTCGATGACGGTGGCCGCGAGCTTCGGTCTCGCCTCCGCGCTCAGCGTCGTCGTGCTGGGCGACGAGAGCGGCTACACCGCCGGCCTGAACCAGCAGATGAAGATCGCCGCCGTCGAGGCGATGTGGAATACCGAGCCGGCGCCGGCGTCCTTCACGGTCTTCGGCATTCCCGATCTGAAGACCCACACCACCGAGTACGAAGTGAAGGTGCCGTGGGTGCTGGGCCTCATCGCCACGCGCTCGGCCGATACGCCCGTGCCGGGCATCAACCAGCTGGTCCAGGCCGCCAAGACGCGTATCAAGAGCGGCATGATCGCCTATGACGCGCTCAGCAAGCTCAAGACCGACCGCACCGACGTCGCCGCGCGCAAGACGCTCGACGCCCACGTCGCCGACCTCGGCTATGCGCTGCTGCTGAAGCGCTTCCGCTCCGACGTGCAGAACGCCACGCCGGCCGAAATCGACGCTGCGGCCAATTCCACGGTCCCCAACGTGCCCGTGCTGTTCTGGTCGTTCCGCTTAATGGTGGGGCTGGGCTTCTATTTCATCGCGCTGTTCGCCTTGGCGTTCTGGCTGTCGGCCAAGCGCAAGCTCGATGCGCACCGCCTGTTCCTGCAGGTGGCGTTCTGGAGCTTGCCGCTGCCGTGGATCGCCGCCGAACTCGGCTGGATCGTCGCCGAATACGGGCGGCAGCCCTGGGTGATCGAGGGCGTTCTGCCCACCGCGCTCGGCGTTTCGTCGACCACGGCGGGGAACGTCCTGTTCAGCCTGATCGGCTTCCTCGTCTTCTACAGCAGCCTCCTGGTCGCTGACGTCTATCTGATGGTCAAATACATCCGGCTCGGACCGGACGGCACGCTCGGCCATGCCGTGGCGCCGCCGTTCAGCCGTGTCCCGGCGGAGTGATGGCGATGGATTACGAAACTCTGCGGCTGATCTGGTGGGCGCTGCTCGGCATCCTGCTGATCGGGCTGGCGATCATGGACGGCTTCGATCTCGGCACCGCGATCCTGCTGCCCTTCGTCGGAAGAACCGATCTGGAGCGGCGCGTGGTGATCAACACGGTGGGGCCGGTGTGGGAAGGCAATCAGGTCTGGCTGATCCTGGGCGGCGGCGCGATTTTCGCCGCCTGGCCGCTGCTCTATGCCGCCGCCTTCTCGGGCTTCTACCTCGCCATGTTCCTGGTTCTGGCGGCGCTGATCCTGAGGCCGGTCGGCTTCAAGTTCCGCAGCAAGCTCGCCAGCCCGCTATGGCGCAACTGGTGGGATATTGCGCTGTTCATCGGCGGCTTCGTCCCGGCGCTGGTATTCGGCGTCGCCTTCGGCAATCTGTTCGTCGGCGTTCCCTTCAGCTTCAACAGCGACCTGCGTCTGCAGGAATCCATCACGCTGCTCTCGTTGCTCAATCCCTTCGCGCTGCTGGCGGGGCTCGTTTCGGTGGCCATGCTGGTCCTGCACGGCGCCACCTGGCTCAGCCTCAAGGCCGACGGCCCGCCCGGCGCAAGGGCGCGTGCCGTGGTGCCCTACGCGGCGCTCGCCTTCGTGCTGCTTTTCACGCTCGCCGGCATCTGGGTGCGGGAGATGGACGGCTTCCACATCACCAGCGTGCTCGCGCCCGACGGACCCTCCAATCCGCTGTTCAAGACGGCGGCCCGCGTGACCGGCGGCTGGTGGGCCAACTACACTCTGCATCCGCTCTTCTGGCTGGCGCCGCTGACGGCCTATCTGGGCGTGCTGGTCGCCGTCCTGTCGCGCGGCCGCCCGCTGCTGGCCTGGGTCGGCTCGGCGCTGGTGCCCTTGGGCGTCATCGCAACGGCGGGGCTTTCGCTGTTCCCGTTCCTGCTGCCGTCGTCGACCAATCCCGACATGAGCCTGACGGTGTGGGACGCCTCGTCCAGCAAACTGACGCTCTACATCATGCTGGGGTGCACGGCGATTTTCCTGCCGATCATTCTGGCCTATACGGGCTGGGCCTATCGCGTGCTGCGCGGTCCGGTGAAGGCGGAAACGATCATGTCCGACAGCCACGGCAATTATTGAGGCAACGCCATGTGGTATTTCTCCTGGATTCTCGGTCTTGGCTTCGCCGTCACGCTGGCGGTATTGAACGCCATGTGGCTGGAACTCGACGCCGACGACAAGAAATAGCGTAGCCGGGGGCCGTGCTTTGCGCTGCGTCGGCGGTGCGATGCTTGTGTCGCGGATCGATAATGGGCAATCTGAAAAACTGATTTGGTCGGTGAGGCCTCGCATGCGCCTGCGGAGCGCGCTTGTTCGTCTTTTCGAATATCCCTACGAAACCATCAAAGACAATCTGCCCGATGCTGCGTCGCCTCTTTGGGATGCGGACGATATGCGCAGCCGGGTGTTCGAGGTCCATCGGCACACGCGCTCGATCCTCTTCGAATGGCTGCAGAACACCTGGAGGCCTGGCTTGCCGGTCGAGGTCAAGCATCACGACTATGCGCCGCGCGCGCTCGCCGAGCCCGTCTATGCCTGCGCCGACAAGCTGGCGGCGCATTTTTCGGGAAAGATCGTGAAGCTGATGCTGGCCGAACTGAGGCCGGGCGGAGAAATCTCGGTGCACGCCGACACGGCGGCGGCGCTGACGGAAGTCCATCGCTGCCACATCCCGCTGGTGACCAGCAAGGATATCCAGTTCTACATCGACGATATCCCGCATTATCTGGAACCGGGATATGTCTACGAAATCGACAACACGCGCGAACATGCCGTGGCGAACCGCAGCCCCGAGCGGCGGGTCCACCTGATCTGCGATATCATGCCTCCCGCGCTGGTGCGCTGACCGCCGCCCCGGCCGATGCCCGGCCGGACCGGCGGGTGCATTGCCGGACCTCACGACAATCGCGTAAGACTGGCGGACGCATCCCCGGGAGCCGTCTGATGGCGTCCATTGATTCGGAACTTCTGCGCCTGCGCGACAGCATCGACAACATCGACGCGGCGCTCATCCATCTGCTCGCCGAGCGCTTCAAGTGCACGCAGACCGTCGGCCGCTACAAGGCGGAGCACAACCTGCCGCCCGCCGATCCGGCGCGCGAAGCCCGGCAGATCGAACGCCTGCGCGCCCTGGCGAAGGAAGCGAAGCTCGATCCCGACTTCGCCGAGAAGTTCCTCAACTTCATCGTCAAGGAAGTGATCCGCCACCAC
Source organism: Alphaproteobacteria bacterium (assembly GCA_027456965.1). Classification (GTDB taxonomy): domain Bacteria; phylum Pseudomonadota; class Alphaproteobacteria; order Micropepsales; family Micropepsaceae; genus Rhizomicrobium. The sequence continues at coordinate 18,269 of DAIDUA010000146.1, forward strand.
GAAGATATCCGCCGCGAACGCGGCTGAGAAACGCGTCATCCTGAGGCGCGCGCGTAGCGAGCCCCGAAGGACGGCCGCGCCTCGCAGCACGCGCAATACGTTTCCTACCGTCAAGATAAAGTTCCCTGCGAGCGCTTGGCCCGTGCCCGCGCATGTGTATTGTTTTCTGCGACGGGCACGCGCTCGAGGAGAAACGCCATGGACCTTTCCTTCTCGCCCGAGGAAGAAGACTTCCGCGCCGAGGTGCGCGCCTGCGTCGCCGAGTCCAAACCGAAACTGCCGCGCGCGATGGGGGCGCCGGAAGCCGCCACGCGCACGCGCGACGATTACATGGCGTGGCACAGGCTCCTCTACAAAAAGGGCTGGATCGCGCCGCACTGGCCGAAGGAATACGGCGGCACCGGCTGGAGCGTCACCCAGCGCTACATCTTCAACGAGGAATGCGCCCGGGCGGAAATGCCGCCGGTGGTGATTTTCGGCCTCAACATGCTGGGGCCGGTCCTCTACACCTTCGGCAGCGAGGCGCAGAAGAAGCGGTTCCTGCCGCGCATCCTGTCGGGCGAGGATTGGTGGTGCCAGGGCTATTACGAACCCGGCTCCGGTTCCGACCTTGCGAGTCTGCGGCTGCGCGCCGTGCGCGAGGGCGACCATTACTTCGTCAACGGCCAGAAAACCTGGACCACGCTGGCGCAATATGCCGACTGGATCTTCTGCCTGGTGCGCACCAATCCCGACGTCAAGCCGCAGGAGGGCATCAGCTTTCTGCTGATCGACATGAAATCTCCGGGCGTCTCCGTGAAGCCGATCATCGTGCTCGACGGCGCCCGCGAGGTGAACGAGGTCTTCTTCGACAATGTGAAAGTCCCGGCCGATCAGCGGGTCGGCGAGGAGAACAAGGGCTGGACCTACGCCAAATTCCTGCTGGTCAACGAACGCACCGGCATCGCCAACACGGCGCGCTCCAAGCAGGCCGTGGTGCGGCTCAAGGAGATTGCGCGCGCCGAACAGGACGACGGCGTGCCGCTTATCGAGACACCGGACTTCGCGCGCAAGATCGCCGAACTGGAGATCGAGCTTGCCGCGCTGGAATTCACCGAACTGCGCACGCTCGCGGCGGAAGCGCGCGGCGAGATGGCCGGTCCGGAAAGCTCGATCCTGAAAATCCGCGGCACCGAGATCCAGCAGCGCATCACCGAGCTGGCCGAGGAGGCCGTCGGCTATTACGCGTTTCCTTACGAGCGCGGGCTCGGCGCCAACGATTATGTCGGCCCGGATTACGCGCTGGGCGCGGCCGGGCGCTACTTCAACATGCGCAAGGCGTCGATTTACGGCGGCTCGAACGAAATCCAGCGCAACATCATCGTTAAAGCGGTGCTGGGGTTATGAGCATAACCCTTGTCTTTCCTCCCCCGTTTACGGGGGAGGTCCGCCCAAAGGGCGGGGAGGGGGTGAACGATGATCGCCCCCTTCGCCTCGCTGCGCTCGGCCCTTCCCCCGTGAACGGGGAAAGAAAACGTATGTAAGGAAGCCTCATGGATTTCTCCTACACCGAAGAGCAGACGCTGCTGCGCAACTCCGTCGCCGGCTATCTGGCGGACAAGTACGGCTTCGAGGCCTGGCGCAAATTCACCCGCGGCGACGACGGCCGCGATCCGGTGCATTGGAAACAATTCGCCGAACTCGGTCTGCTGGCCGCGCCGCTGCCGGAAGTTTATGGCGGGCTCGGCGGCAGCGTGATCGACGCCTCGGTGATCCTGGAGGAGTTCGGCAAGGCGCTGGTGGTCGAGCCTTATGTTCCCACCGTGATCGTCGCCGGCGGCCTCATCGCCCGCGCCGGCACGGAGGCGCAGAATCAGGAATGGCTGAACCGGATCGCGACGGGCGACACGATGATTTCCTTCGCCTTCGCCGAGCAGGGCGGCCGCTACAATCTCGCCGACCTGCAGACCACCGCGAAGAAGCAGGGCACGTCCTATATGCTCAATGGCCAGAAAGCGGTGGCGATCGCCGCGCCCTGGGCCGACACGCTGCTGGTCACCGCGCGCACCGCCGGCGGCCGCCGCGACGAGAAGGGCGTCGGCGTGTTTCTGGTGGACAAGAACGCGAAAGGCGTCGCGGCCCGCGATTACCCCACCGTCGACGGCGCGCGCGCCTCCGAGATTGCGTTCGAGAATGTGGAAGTTCCCGCCGAACGTCTGATCGGCCCGGCCGATGGCGGCTTCGCGCTCGTAGACCAGGCCGTCGACGAAGCCATCGCCGCGCATTGCGCCGAGGCCGTGGGTTGCATGAAAGTGCTGCTCGCCGCCACCGTAGAATATTCCAAGACGCGCAAGCAGTTCGGCCAGCCCATCGGCAAGTTCCAGGCGCTGCAGCACCGCATGGCCGACATGTTCGTGCATGTCGAGCAGTCGGTATCCATCGCGCTGATGGCGGCGCTGAAGCTCGGCGGCCCGGAGCGCCGCAAATCCGTCTCCGCCGCCAAGGTACAGATCGGCAAGTCCGGCCGTTTCGTCGGCCAGCAGGCGATCCAGATCCACGGCGGCATGGGCATGACCGACGAACTCAGCGTCGGCCATTACTTCAAGCGCCTGACGATGATCGACGCCCTCTACGGCAATGTCGATCACCACCTGAAGCGGTACGCCGCGTCTTAGGCGTGCGTGCGTTCCCGGGGAACGCTATAGTGCCGCCATGCGCCGGACATTGAAGCTTCACCCGGATTCGCGCTGCGATGCGGTGACTCGGATCGCGGTGGACGTCGCGCGCCCGCGCCCCGGCGCTCTGGCGTTGCGCTATGTCGTGACCGGCCGGATCGCCGATCTCCTCCTGCCGCCCGAGACGGACCCCGCGCGCGCGGACGAACTTTGGAAGCACACCTGCTTCGAGGCCTTCGTTCAAAGCGGCGCCGGTTATGACGAGTTCAATTTCGCGCCGTCGAGGCGCTGGGCGGCCTACCGTTTCGACGCCTATCGCAGCGCGATGCGTGTTGCCGGGATCGCCGCGACGCGCATCGGCGTGCAGGCGAACGCCGTGGCCTTTGAGCTGCAGGTCTCGCTGGACTTGCCGGGTGATGCGGCGTGGCGCCTCGGCCTTTCGGCGGTGATCGAGGAGACGAGCGGCCGCCTCTCCTATTGGGCGCTCAAGCATCCGCCGGGCAAACCGGATTTCCATCATTCCGATTGCTTTGCGCTGGAACTTCCCGCACCGTCGTGGCCATGAAATTCGGCATCGACCGCCTGCTCGCCGAGCTGTCGCTGCGCGCCCCGCTGCACGGAAAGCGCGTCGCCTTGCTGGCGCATCCCGCCTCGGTGACGCAGCATCTGACGCATTCGCTCGACGCGTTGGCGGCCAGCGGCGACCTCAAGCTTGCCGCCGCCTTCGGGCCGCAGCACGGGCTGCGCGGCGACAAGCAGGACAACATGGTCGAGTCGCCGGATTTCCTCGATCCGGTCCACCATATCCCGGTGTTCAGTCTCTATGGCGAGGTGCGCCGCCCGACCGATGCGATGATGGACACCTTCGACGTCATGCTCGTCGATCTGCAGGACCTCGGCTGCCGCATCTACACTTTTGTCACCACG
>DAIDUA010000147.1 GCA_027456965.1 Alphaproteobacteria bacterium
GCTTCGTTGCGCGCGGGAACCACAGCCGCAACGGACGGCCAGCGGCCGGGCTCGGACGGCACAGCACGATCGTCGCGCTCGCGCGCCAGCCAGAAAAATCCGCGGCCGAGCAGCAGAACCAGCCAGATCGTCAGCGATACGAACACCGGAAGCGTCGCGGCGATCATGTCAGATATCCCGCCATGCGGAACCAGGCGAGCGCGTCGACCAACGCCCCGCGGTAAGGACGCGCCTTGTAGCCCAGTTCGCGCTCCGCCTTCGCGGAACTGAAGAACATGCGGTATTTCGCCATCTTCAGCGCATCCACCGTGATGAACGGCTCCTTGCCGGTCAGGCGCGCCGCCGCTTCGGCCGCATAGGCCAGAGGATAAAGCGGGCCGCGTGGTAAGCCGACCGTCGGTGCGCGCTTTCCCGCCAACTCTGCAATGGCGCCCACCATGTCGCGGAACGCCACATCCTGGCCGCCAAGGATATAATTCTCGCCGATGCGCCCGCGTTCCAGCGCCAGAAGGTGGCCGGCCGCCACGTCGTCCACATGCACGAGGTTCAGCCCGGTGTCGACAAAAGCGGGAATGCGCCCGAGCGCCGCTTCGACGATGACGCGTCCCGTCGGCGTCGGCTTGATGTCGCGCGGTCCGATGGGCGTGGACGGACTGACGATGACGGCGGGCAGCCCCTCTTCCGCCACCATGCGTTCGACCAGCCGCTCGGCGACCACCTTGCTTTGCTTGTAGGCGCCGATGGCGCTGACGGCGGTGTGGCGGGAGGTTTCGTCGGCGGGCGTTCCATCGTCGTGCGGCTTCAGCGTTGCGACGCTGCTGGTATAGACGATCTTCTCGGCGCCGGCGGCACGCGCCGCCTGCATCACCGCGCGCGTTCCCTCCACATTGTTGCGCACGATCTCGGACGGATCGCGCGCCCACAGGCGGTAATCGGCGGCAACGTGAAAGACGTACCGCGCGCCCGTCATCGCCTTCGACAAGGCGACATCGTCGCGCATGTCGGCGATGACGATCTCGGCCGCCAACCCTTCCAGATTGTCGCGTCTGCTGGCGGCACGCACGGCAAGGCGCAGCGCGAATCCGCGTTCGGCGAGAACACGCGCCAGGGCCGAGCCGACGAACCCCGAAGCGCCGGTGACGAAAGCCAGATCGCTCATCGTGGCGCGCTTCCGTTCTGTCGGGCAAAGGCGCGCCGGCCTTCCATGATCTGCCAGACAAGCAGGACGGGCACGCCGACGACGATGTCGCGCGCGCGCTTCAGCAGGGACACGGCGAGCCCGATTTCCGGGCCCATTCCGAACACTGGCGCCAGCGCCGCATAGCCGGCCTCCTGCACGCCGATGGCCGAAGGAATGAAGACGGTGACGCTGCGCAGCGCCCCCAGCAGGCTCTCGATGGCGATCGCGGAGAAGACGTCGACGTGCGCGCCGACGAGACGCATCACGATCCATATCCACACGCCGCTGGCGATCCAGCCGGACAGATGTGCCGTTGCGGACAACGCCAGCCGAACAGGATTGGCGTAAAGGTCCTTCAGCGCGCGCGTGAAGGCCTCGGTGTGACTGACGGCAGCGGGCAGCAGGCGGCCGGCAAGCTTCTCGGCCAGGGAACTGCCGCGCCGCTGCAGCACCACGAAGGCGGCAATGCCCGGCACCAGCAAAGCCGTGCCCAGGATCAGCCCGTCGGCATAGGGCGCCATGGTGGCGCTGGCACGCAATTGCGCGATGCCGAGCATCAGTCCCAGCACGATGAAGGCGATCTGCGCCATCAACTCCGTCGTCACGTCGACCATCGTCGAGGCGAAGGCGCGCGGCGGCGGCACGCCGCCGAGGATCACGGCCCGTGCACCGATCACCATGCCGCCGAATTGGGTGAAAGGCAGGATGTCGCTTGCGGAATCGCGCAGCTGGCGGGCGGCGAAGAAGACCGGCCACGGCGCGTGGTCCGACAGCAGCGCGTACCAGGCACTGCCCAGAAAGACGATGACACCGAGCCCACTCAGGACGATCAGCGCAAAGCCTCCCCAGCCAACCCTGGCAACGGCGTCGAACACCGATCCGATGCCGATATGCAGGACCAGGAAAACCGCCAGCGCCAGGCCGGCGAGCAAGGCGAGGATGGCGCCGAGTTTCATGGCCGCCAGGCTATCTTGCTTTGGCCGCCCCCATGACGCGGCGCGTAAAGCGCACCATCGCCGGAACGAAACCTGGCCTCAGCAGGCGCGCATCGCAGGCGGCGAGCCGCCGGTCGTTCTCGGCCAGGCGCAAATCCATCCACTCGGCGGGAAAGGTCAGATTCGAAATGGTCATGGGAGGCAGCCTTCGAGCACCAGGCTTTGGAATACATCGCGGCTCCCCCTTCCTTTTTCCGGGCGATGCTATCGCATCACACGGCCGGGAAAGACAGACGCGATTTCTTCAAAATAGATAGGGCTCTAAACCGCCGCTTCCACTTTGTGTCCGGCAGCAACTTTATTTTTGGTGGCGGACGGCAGAAAGTCGCCGAACGCACCCAGGAGAATTTCATTTTTATTTTTAATATCAATAGCTTCCTGAGACACGAGGGCGGCCAGTTCGTCCTCGTACCGATAACCGGGTGCAGCCAGGGAGAAGCCGGATGCCGTCGCCGGATGGAGATAAATTTCACTTACGCCGTCGGGCAGATGGGCGAGCAGGCCGTGGAGCCGTGCTGGCGTCATGGCGCCTGACCAGGCCAGGCCGAAAACCCGATCTGGCGAGAAGATGCCGACGGCGGCCAGCCGCTTGCGCAGACGGCGCGCCCAGGTCTCCACGACGAAGCTGCCGCCCGTCTCCGGCTCAATCCGCCGCAGCACCTCGGCAGGCTCGTAGGGCACACGGATCGCCTTCAACCCGAAGTGACGGCCGATGCGCAGGGTCAGTCCCGCGATCGTCGGGTGCAGGTGGAAATGCTTGTGGGCGATGACGTGATCGAGCGTTAGGCCGGTCGCCGCGAACGCCTTTAACTGCGCCTCGATCTCGGCAGCCAACTGCCGCCGCACATAGGGCAGGAAGAACATGTCGACGCCCGCCCGCACCATGTCGTTGCGGAAAAAACCATCCGTATCCACCAGATCGGGAATCTCTGCGGCCGGCAGCACGGGCCGCCCCTCCACCAGCACCAGATGCAGGCCCACGGGCAGCGACATCGCCTTGGCACGCTTGACGGCATCAGCAGCGGCGGGCGCCGCCACCATCAGGCTGGCTGTGGTGAGAATGCCGTCCGTGTAGGCCCGTTCCACCGCGTCGTTGACTTCGCGGGCGGCGCCGAAATCGTCGGCCGTAACGATCAGTTGCTTCAAGAAACGATCATATCCTCGCGCGTGCGCAGGAACTGGAAGAACTCCAGGCCCTCGCGCAAGCGTCGCACCAGCATATCCCGGGAGGTCAGCATCTCGCCCACGATCTCGGCGATCTTCGAGGGGCGGAAATAGAACTTCTTGTAGAAGTCCTCCACCGAATTGAAGATCTCCGTGTGGCTGAGGTCCGGATAATTGAGCGGCGCGATCTGCGTGCCGTCGTCCGTCAAGAGATCGACGTCGCTCGCGAACCAGCCGTTCTCCTTCGCCTGCTTGTAGAGGAAGGTGCCGGGATACGGCGCGGCCAGCGACACCTGCAGGGTGCGCGGGTTCACTTCCTTGGCGAACGCCAGCGTTTCCTGGATGGTTTCGCGCGTCTCGCCGGGCAGACCCAGGATGAAGGTGCCGTGCACGATGATGCCGAGTTCGTGGCAATCCTTGGCGAATTTCCGCGCCACGTCGACCAGCAGGCCCTTCTTGATGTTGTGCAGGATCTTCTGGTTGCCGGATTCGTAACCGACCAGCAGCAGACGCAGCCCGCCTGCCTTCATCGCTTCCAGAGTCTTGCGCGGCACATTCGCCTTGGCATTGCACGACCAGACGACGCCGAGCTTGCCCAGCTCCCTGGCCAGCTCTTCCACGCGATCGTGGTTGTCGGTCAGCGTGTCGTCGTCGAAGAAGATTTCCTTCGCCTCGGGGAAGTTCGCCTGGATGTACTTCACGTCTTCCACCACCCGCGCGATCGAATGGTAGCGGTATTTGTGCCCGCCGATGGTCTGCGGCCAAAGACAGAAGGTGCAGCGCGATTTGCAGCCGCGTCCGGTGTAATACGAGATGTAGGGGTGCTTGAGGTAGCCGCCGAAATATTTCTGCGTGTCCAGGAACTTCTTGTAGAGCGGCAACACCGACGGAAGCTTATCCATATCCATCAGAATTTCGCGTTCCGGATTGCTGACGATGGTGCCGTCCTTGTCGCGATAGGAAATTCCCTTGATGGTCGCGAAGTCGCGGCCTTCGGCGATTTCCTTGATGGTGAATTCGTATTCGTTGCGCGCGACGAAATCGAGCGACGGGCACGCCTTGAGGCTCTCTTCCGGCTCGACCGCCACTTTGGCGCCGATGAAACCGATCAGCGCCGTGGGATTCAACTCGCGGATCATGCCGGCGGTCTTGACGTCGGATTTGAAAGACGGCGTCGAGGTATGGATGACGATCAGTTCGTGCGACTTCACGTCCTCGACGATGTCGGCGAACTTCAGGCCGTGCGGCGGAGCGTCGATCAGCTTCGAGCCTTCGACCATCGCGGCGGCCTGCGCCAGCCAGGTCGGGTACCAGAAGGATTTGACCTCGCGCTTCATCTGATAGCGCGCGCCGGCACCGCCGTCGTAGCCGTCAAAAGAAGGAGCCTGAAGGAACAAAGAACGCATTACCCGACCTCATGATTTCAACAACGCACCGTCCTGCTTCACGCGCAGGCGCTCGCCTTGCCACTCCACCGACACGCCAAACAGCGAAGCCAAAAAGACGCCGAAAGATAACACGTCTCTGACCGGAAGCAGCCAGAGCGGTCCGCCTTCGCCGCCGAAAATCTTGTCGATCCGCCATTTGAGCGCGGCCCGCGCGGCCAAGCTAGTAGCAAGGGCGCCCAGCGGGAACAAGGTAAAGCCCGACAGGATTGTCCCCAGGAGGGCTAGGGGAATGGCATAGGTGACGACGCTCCCGACGTGGCCGGCCGGCGCCACCACCCGCAAAGTGCGCGCCCAGCGCAGCTCGTGGGCCAGCCACTCGCCGATGCCATTCTCGCTGCAGCTGGGGCGCACGGTCATGTTCGGGATGGCGACATGGTATCCCTTCGCGCGCACGGCCCGGCCGATTTCGTAATCGTCCGCCAGATATTCGGCGAACGCCTTGAAGCCCCCGATCTCGTCGAGCAGCGCCCGGCGCAGCGCGACGGTCGAACCGAAGCAGGGTTCGGCAAGGCCCAGCGACAGGCCTGTCAGGACATTGGGCAGGAAGTGATAGTCGATCCCCATGGCGGTGAAGCGCGAGCCGAGGCCGCCGGCCGCCACGCCCGTATAAAGGCAGGTCACCGCGCCCACCTCACTGGGCTCCAGCGCCGCCGTCACCTTGCGCAGATAGTCCGGCGGGACGGCGATGTCGGCGTCGCTCAGGACCAGCACGCCGTGACGGGCTGCGGCGTACATATTGATGAGGTTGGAGACCTTGGCATTGGCGCCATGGCGGCGGGCATCGACGACCAGCGCCGTGTCGATGTCCGGATGACGCGCGCGCAGGCGATCGACCACAGCGACGGCGGGATCGTGCTCATCCTGCACGCCGAAGACGAGTTGAACCGGCGCCGGATAGTCCTGGGCGAAGAAGGTCCCGAGACAGTCTTCCAGGCGTGGTTCGTCGCCATGCAGCGGCTTCAGGATCGTCGCGGGCGGAAACGCTGAGGTGGACCGCGCCGGTAACCGCGCGAACCGGCCCGCGAAGACGGCGGCCATAACGGCATAGGCGGCGCCGCAACTCGCGAGCACCGCCATCAGCCAACCCAAGACCGTGAAAAAGACCATTCAGATGTGCTCCGCGCGGGAGCTGGATGCTCCCGCGCGGTCGCCATCATCGCACCTTTCGGTGAGGCTTTGAACGCTTGACCGGCTTCGCCGGCGCCACCGGCTTGACCGCATTGGACTGCGGTCCTATCGCCACCGCGTTGTTCAACAGCGTGATTTCCTTCGCGCCGTTGTCGAGAGCGACCCGGACCGCCACCGCGCCCGCCTTCATCGGCAGCTCGACGGTTGCCGTCTTGGGCTCCAGATCGAGCGGTGCGGCGATGGACGGAATGGCAACACTGGCCAGCGTCTTGCCCTTGGCGTCCACAAGTGTCGCGGTGCCGGCCGGGGCGTCGATGTGGCCCAGGCTGTGGACGGTCAGCGTCATCGTATCGCCGTTCACCGCCACGTCCTCACGGCCGATGCCGATGTCCGGACGATCCTCCGGCGCCGCTTCGGGCGTCACCAGTTCGAAGTTCACCATCGCCGTCTGATGCGGCGCGAAGGTGAGGTCCACGCTGGTCGAGCGCTCGAAGGTGAAGGTCTGGGTCTTGATGCCCTTGCCCGACATCTTCCAGGTGCCCGGCGTGATCATCCAACCGGTCATTTTCGCTTTGATCGGCTTGGACGACAGGTTGTAGGCCTCGACCCCGAACTTGGTCGGCATCGGATCGTGGATCAGGATGCCCACGTTTTCCGCCTCGGTCGGCGATCCGGCGAAGCGCCAGCTCACCAGGTTGCCCTGGAAGGTCTGGTTGCGCCGCAAGGTCATGCCGCCCATCCGCGAACGTTGCAGCAGGTCGCTGAACAGCTCCACGCGGTCCGACCACCAGTGCCCTTCGGTGTTCATGTACATCCGTTGGACGCCGGTCTGGATTTCATCCGCATAGAGATCTTCCAGGTACTTCTTGTCGCCGCTCACCAGCCAGGCGATGTAGCGCTGGGTGTTGATCGGCATCGCCCCGTCGTCTCGCGCCGGCGAGAACGGCCGGGCTTCGCCCGCCTGGGTGTCCGTCAGCGATTCGACATGCTCTAGGATCTGCTTGCCCCAGGTGTCGGTCTTGCCGAGCCGGCCGAGCACATTGGCGTTGAGAACCCGCAAGTCGACGTGCAGCCCCGGGTCGAGCACGCTGTAGAGCGGCAACAGGTATTTCTTGTCGCCGGTCCATTCGTACGCCGCCCAGAATATCTGCGACACCGCCGCGATGCCCCGCGTGTTCGGCTGCAGATAGCCATCGGGCTGGTCGGTCTGGGAATTGAAGAATTCCGGGAACCGCCAACTGCCGTCGGCCTGCTGCTTGCCATAGGAGATGTAGCTGTCCGCGATGGCGAGGATCAGCTTCTTCACCGTCGGGTTGTCGTTGAAGTTCACCAGCATGATGCCGGGGTGCAGGATCAGGTACGAGTAGGGATGCTCCCAGCCCCACGGTCCCTCCGTCACCACCCGCGTGCCGCTGAACAGCTGCGTGATGATGTCGGTATGCCCCGTCTTGTTGGTCTTGACGATTCTCGGATAGGCCCGCGCGGTCTGCATCAGCCGCTCGACCACCTTGGGATCGCCCCAGCTGTCATACATGTCCTCGCTGCGGCCGTTGATGCCTTCCTCGTAGGAATGCAGGTAGTCGGTGAGGATGGTGCCGAACCCGTTGGTGATCATGTGGTTCTTGTCGATCGCGTCGGCAAGGGCATCCTGCGAGTGCCGGACCTTGTCCGGGATATCGCCCATCTGGTAGAGCCCCGGCCATTGCTCCAGAAGATCGACGTCGTCGGAAATGCCGCCGCCGAAGTCGCCGTAAGCCACCTGACGATTGTCGATCCACCACTCGATGAACTGTCGAACCAGTTTCAGGTCCTGCGTCTGGCGGAATGCCCAGAGCGGCACGCCCTTGGGTGGCACCGGCTGGGTGAACGCCGGCCAGCCCTGTTCGGGATTGAGTTCGTCCCAGTAGAGCCGCCCCAGCTTGTTGTCGGGATCGGCCGCGAACAAAGAGGCGAAATCGCGGTCCAGACGATCGAAACGCGACAGACGCTTGTCGTTGGTATGCTCCTCGACGATGAACGCGACGTTGTCGCGGACCTGTGCCAAACGATCGGCGATGTGCTCGGGCAAGGCCGCGGCGCGCGGCTTGAACACCAGACGGATGTGCATGCCGTTGAGCGAGGCCGCGTTGAAGTCCTGGCCGTCGCCGGCGATGGTCAGATAGAGGCTGACGTCGTTCGGCAGCAGACGGTCGCGTGTGTCGAGCCAGACCGTGCGCGCCTCGCCCGGCTTCACCGAAACGTCGACGTCGAGCAGATTGCGGCCCGGCCAGATCGGATCCTTGATCTGGATGTTGAGCGGGAAATAGGCGCCCATCGTCGGCTTCACATTCAAAGCGGGGATATCGATGGCGATACCGTCCAGCCCCACATCCATGTTTTCCCAGCCATAGGAGAAATGGCCGACGGGTCCGCCGCCGCCGGCGGGGCCGGTGCGGAA
>DAIDUA010000148.1 GCA_027456965.1 Alphaproteobacteria bacterium
AAAGGGGGCGCGCCCGCGGCGCCGCTTGCGGCAAGCCCAGCAGCGCCCACTCCCAGCCGATGCGTGCGACGCAGTGTGAATCCCGCCAGTCGAGATGCTCGGCCTGTGGCACCGGCGGATAATAGGCGAAGTCGGCGGCCAGCCGGCGCTCCGAGGCGTCGTCGATGACGGCGGTGACGGGAATGTCCCTGACGAATTGCGACAGCTGCGTGCGCGAGGGGCCGTCGCGGCAGTCGACGATGCAGAGGTCGGCATGCGCCGCGACCTCCGACAACGACGCCGCCGGGCCGGAGAGCAGCGTCGCCTGGAATCCGGCCTGGCGGATCGGCGTCAGCGCATCCTCGCTGCCGTTCACGGCGAAATGTGCGCCGATGCCTTCGCGATCGCGCAGCGCCCGCGCCAGGGCGATCATGCGTTTGACATGGCCGAAGCCGTAACCGCCGCCCCCGTCGCAGCGGATCAGCGCCAGCCCGCCTTGCGGCGCGATCTCCTTCTGGCGGACATGGGCGTTGATCTGACGCAGCGCCGGTTCGCGCTCCAGCAGCATGAGGAGGTCCCCCAGCGAAGCTTCGCCGGCCTGGGCGTCCAGCCGCGCATGCACCGCCTCGACGAAGGCGAGATCGTCGGGCGTGTCGATGGTCAGTCGTCCGGCGACGCGCGCCAGTCTGGGATAGGCTTTCGCGTGCGCGATCTTGACGAAGTCGGGATGCAGCTTGAAGTAGCCGGTGACGTGTTCGCGGGCGACGGGATCGCCGGACGCATCCATCATCAGCTTGTCGAGGGCGCGGCGCGACATCGGATCGACGCCTTCATGCGCAGTGGTGGCGTGTTCTTCGAGCAGCACGTAGTCGCCGTCCTGTTCTATCATCGCCGTCAGCAGATGATCGATGAAATCCGCATCGAGGAAGGGCGCGTCTGACGATACGCGGACGATGATGTCGGCGTCGAGCAGCTCTGCGGCGCAGGCAAAACGCGCGAGGACATTGTCCTCCGGCCCGCGCACCACGCGCCCGCCGTTGAGCCGTCCGAACTCGACGATGGCGTCGTCGAGCGGATTGGTGCTGGTGGCCACGGCGATCTCGCCGATCAGGCGAGATTTCTTCAGGCGATTGACGATGTGCCACAGCAGCGGTTTGCCGGCGATCGGCTTCAGCACCTTGCCGGGAAGGCGGGTGGAACCCATCCGCGCCTGGATCACCGCAACGATGCGACGGCGTTTGCTCATGCCGCGGGTTCCCAGATGGCACGGATGTGCCGGAGCGGCCGCATGCCGTCCTGCGGATCGGCGCGCCAGTCGCGGTCGGCGAGTTCGGCGGGCTGCGGTTCCTTGAAACCGGTTCCGTCGGCGACGATGGATTCACGGATGCGGGCGATGACCGGGGCGATTTCCTCCGGCAGCCAGCAATGCCCGGCCGCGTATTCGGCGCCCTTCCCATCGAGATCGAGATGGAACTCCACCGCGCTGGCGTTCCAGCGATGCACGGCGCGTTCGATCACGGCGGGACGGCGGGTGTGGTCCGACCAGCCCACCTTGCAGCCGGTCGCCTCGCGGATGACGGCGATGGCGGAGAGGTTGGCTTCCGCCGCGGGCGTCGGATAGGCGGAGACGCAGTGCAGCAGCGTGATGTCCGTGGCGTTCGCCCGGCGCAGCACGGCGACGGCGTGGCGGATTTCATCCATCGTCGCCATGCCGGTGGACAGCACCACAGGCTTGCCGGTTGCGGCACAGGCAGCGAGAAGGTCGTCCACCAGCAGCTCGTAGGACGCCACCTTGTAAAACGCGACATAGGGGCGGAGTTCCTCCACCGCCTCCACGTAAAAAGGCGTGCAGGAGAACGCTATTCCGCGTTTCGAACAGTGTTCGGCGAGCGGCGCCAGGTGCGCGACGGGCAATTCCCAGTCTTTCCGGGCCCGGTGCTTGGCGCTGCGGCTCAGAATCTCCGGCGCGAACATGCGGTCGATCTTGAAGAGCTGGAATTTGACGGCGTCGCAGCCGGCCGCCGCGGCGGCGTCGACGAAGGCCAGCGCGCGGGAGAGCTGGCGTCCATGGTTGCTCGAGGCTTCGGCAATGAAGATCGGCCGGTCCATGGTTAATCCGTTGCGGGTCCTTAACCGTTTCTAAATCAGGCTTGACTAAAAGAGCGTTAACGAGGGGATCCTGATGGGCATCGCCGCAGCCGAACCGATCATTGCCTGGCAGGCGCATGAAGGCCGCCGTGTGGCGCGGGTCAAAGGCTACGACATCATCGCCTGCGATCTCTGCGGCTTCCGGCACGTCCTGCCTTTGCCGGAGCCGGAAGAATATGAAGCCGCGTGCCGCAAGGCCGGCATCCAAGACAACACACTGAATTTCCCGCCGGAGAACAGCGACGATCACGCCTGGCTGGAGCTGGCGTACGCCGACCGTTTGGAAAGTTTCGAACGCCTGCTCGGACCGCGGCGCCGGCGCCTGCTCGACATCGGATGCGGCACGGGTGCGTTCCTGAAGACCGCGAAGGCGCGCGGCTGGCGCGTGCTCGGCATCGAATCCTCGCGGCAGGCCGGTGCTCATGCCAGGAAACTCGGCATCGAGGTTGCGGAAGGGTTCTTCAATGCCGACACCGCCGTGGGGCTTGGACGCTTCGACGCCGTCCACTTGAGCAACGTGCTGGAAAGCGCGCCCGATCCGACAAACATGGCGATCCTGGCGCGCGATCTGCTGGAAAGCGGCGGCGTTTTCTGCATCAACGTGCCGAACGATTTTTCGCCATTCCAGATCGCCGGACGGGCGGCCGTCGGTTCGAACGAATGGTGGATCGCCCCGCCCTATCACCTCAACTATTTCGATTTCGACTCGGCCGCCGGCCTGCTGGAGCATATCGGCCTCGACATCGCCGAACGCACGACCAGCTTTCCGATGGAAATGTTCCTGATGATGGGCGACGATTACACCAGGGACCGCGAGGTCGGCCGGGCCAGCCACAAGAAACGCAAGCGCTTCGATCTCGCCTTGGAAGCGGCGGGCCTGCGGGAAACGCGGCGCGCCTTCTATGGCGCGCTGGCGAATGCCGGCATGGGCCGCGAAGCCGTCCTCATCGCAACCAAGCCCTGACCCGCCCTTGGCTTAACGCTTTCGAAATCGCGCATGGCTAAGAAGGAATTAACGAAGAGGATCGCGATGGATATCGCCGAAGCCGAACCGATCATTGCCTGGCAGGCCCATGAAGGCCGGCGCGTCGCACGGGTCAAAGGCTACGACATCATCGCCTGCGGTAGCTGCGGCTTTCGCCATGTCCTGCCGGTTCCGGACGAAGCCCAGCTCGAACAGGCTTATCGCGAACACTATTACAGCGCGGAAAAGCCGACCTTCCTGGCGCATGCGGGCGAGGACCAGGATTGGGCGGAACTCGCACAAATCGACCGGCTGGAAATTTTCGAAGAGCTTCTCGGACGCGGGCGGCGACGGCTGCTTGATATCGGTTCGGGACCCGGCTTCTTCTTGAAAACCGCACAGGCGCGCGGCTGGGACGTCCTTGGCGTGGAACCGTCCCGGCAAGCCGCCGCACACGCCCGTTCGCTGGGCGTCGAGGTCGTCGAAGGATTCTTCAACG
Organism: Alphaproteobacteria bacterium; assembly: GCA_027456965.1. Taxonomy (GTDB): domain Bacteria; phylum Pseudomonadota; class Alphaproteobacteria; order Micropepsales; family Micropepsaceae; genus Rhizomicrobium. The sequence goes on from DAIDUA010000148.1 coordinate 3,591, forward strand.
CCAAGACCGCCGGCGATCTTGGGGGCTTCGACGTCGTGCACCTCAACAACGTCCTGGAGCACGTGCCGGATCCCGCGGCGATCGTCGCGTTGGCGCGGGACGCGTTAAATCCCGGCGGACTGATTTGCGTGGGCGTGCCCAACGACTTTTCGCCTTTCCAGATCGCCGGACGCGCCAGCGCGGGCGCCGACGCGTGGTGGATCGTGCCGCAGCATCACCTCAATTATTTCGACTTCGACTCCGTCGGCGCGCTTCTCGAACGGAGCGGTTTTCGCGTGGTCGGGCGGACCACCAGCTTTCCGATGGAAGCCTTCCTGATGATGGGCGACGACTACACCAACAACGGCGATCTCGGCCGGGCCTGTCACAAGAAGCGCAAGCGGTTCGATCTGGCCCTGGAAGCCGCCGGCCTCAGGGAAACGCGGCGCGCTTTCTATCGCGCGCTGGCGGAGGCGGGCATGGGCCGCGAAGCGGTCGTCGTCGCGGCCAAGCCGTGAGCACGCGGGCCTTCTTCGTCGTTTCCAGCGGACGGTCCGGCACGGCGATGCTGCACAAGGCGCTGTCGACCTCGGACGAGGTCGAAATGCATCACGAATACATGGTGCAGGTCGTCCAGCCGCTGGCGGTGCGCCGCCATATGGGTTTGATCGGCAGCGCCGCGGCCAAGCATATACTCGCCGAGACCCACGTCGCCGCCGTCCATTACAGCGAAAAAGCGCATTGGGGCGATTCCTCGAACAAGCTGTCCTGGCTCATCCCCGAGCTTGCCGAGCTGCTGCCGCAGGCGAAATTCATCCACCTGGTGCGCGACGGCCGCAAGGTGGCGAGTTCCTATTTCCACAAGCTCGGCGACGAATGCTACGACAACCGTTCCACCGCGATCCTGCGCGCGCATATCGCGGACCCACAACGCAATCCCGCGCCGCCGCCGGAAAAGAAATATTGGTGGCCGCTGCCGAGCGGGTCCGATCCCGCCGCCGCGGCGTTCGCGGGCTACGGCCAGTTCGAGCGCATCGCCTGGCACTGGGCCGAAATCAACCGCGTGATCCTGGAGGCGCTGGCGGGGCTTCCCGCGACGCGCCACATGTTCCTGCGCCTGGAAGACTTGCGCAATTCGCCGGGCGTCGCGCGCGGACTTTATGATTTTCTTAACCTTCATTATCGCGACGAATATTTCTCGATGTTCGCGCGGCCGCACAACGTCAATCGCCCCGAGGACCGGCTTCTCGACGAAACGCAGCGCGCGCAGTTCGAAACGATTGCGGGTCGCATGCTCGAACGTCTCGGATATTCGTCGCGCGACGAGTACGTAGTGAATTATTAACACTGAATGGCAGAAGATGGTTACCGGGTCCTTCCTGGACATCTTCAAATGCAAGAGATTTGCGAACTCTGCGGCAGCGATGCGCTCGAAGGCGTTTACACGCCCGAGCGATCGACACGCGGCATCACCGTACACATCTGCGGCCGTTGCGGGCTGGTGCAAAGCCTGCCGCGCGCCGATCGCGCGCCGCGCGCCGCGGCCGCGGTATCGGGCGGCGCGGACTGGGGCAATGTGCGCTACGGCAAAGGCTTTCGCACCAAGATCGCCGTCGATGCGGTTCTGCGCCAGTGCGATCCGCAAGCGCATTTCTCGCTGCTCGATGTCGGTTCCAACCGCGGCAGTTTCGCGCGCGCCCTGCTGAGCGCCGCGCCGCACGCACACATTACGGCCGTCGAGCCCGACGAGCGCGTCGCGCAGTCCTGCGCCGGACTCGCGCGCACCGAATTGCAGGTTTCGCGCATCGAAGACGCGGCGCTGGAAACGGGCCGCTTCGACATCCTCCATTCCTGCCACACGATCGAACACCTGGCGCATCCCGCGCACGTGCTCGACGACCATCACCGCGTCTTGAAGGACGGCGGGCGCCTCGTGCTCGATGCGCCGAACATCGCCATCCTCGGCGCCGACGACATCGTCGAGGAATGGTTCATCGACAAACATCTCTATCACTTCTCCGAACGCACGCTGTCGCGCATGGTGGAAGCGGCGGGCTTCGCGATCGTCGAGAAGGCGGACCGCGGCGATGCGGCGAATCTCTTCCTGGTGGCGCGCAAGGCGGACGCCGTCGACAGCGCCGTGGCCGCCGATCCGCAGGAAGTCGAAAAAGCCTATGAGCTGATGACCAGCTATGTCGCGACGCGGGCGCACAATATGGCGGCGCTGGTCGCGGTCGCCGCCGAACTTCACGCGCTGGCGCCGAAAGGCGTGGCGATGTGGGGCGCCGGACGGATTTTCGACAGCCTGGTGACTCACGGCCGCTTCGACGCCCGGGCGCTTAGGCTGCTGATCGACACCCATCTCAAAGCCCATGTCGGCGAGCGCCACGGTTGCGCCCTCGCCGGTCCCGAGGACCTGATTCAGGCCAAACCCGGCGTGATCGTCGTCATGTCGCGGGGCTTCGCGGACGCGATCGCCGCCGAGGCGCGCAAGTTCGCGCCTGCCGCAGAAATTCTTCTCTACACCGATCTGCTCAGCCGCGCGCGCACGCGCCTGGCTGCCTGAGGGGACTTGTCATGATGACTGCCGTAAAGCTCAGCACGCGGGACAGCGCCGTCGCGGCCGCCGCGCCCGAAATCGATCTCGAAGCGCAAATCGCCGAGGCCGCCCGCTTCGTCCGGCGCCACACCATCGCCGCCATCTATCGCGCGACCTCGGGCCATCCCGGCGGCGCGCTGTCCTGCGCCGACCTGCTCGCCTGTCTGTTCGGCGCGGAATTGAATGTCTGGCCCACCGCCGCCAATGACCGCTTCCGGGACCGCTTCGTGCTGTCGAAGGGCCATGCCTGCCCGGCGCTCTATGCCATAGGCGCCTATCACGGTTTCTGCGACAAGGCCGACGCGCTCAATCTGCGCAAGCTCGGCAGCCCGTTCCAGGGACACCCGCATGTCCGCGACCTGCCCTGGGTCGAGACCTCGACCGGTTCGCTCGGCCAGGGGTTCTCGGGCGCGCTCGGCATGGCGATGGGCATGAAGCTGCAGAAGATCAACGCCCGCGCCTATGCCCTGCTCGGCGACGGCGAATTGCAGGAAGGCGAAGTGTGGGAGGCCGCGATGTGCGCCGCCCATCACAAGCTCGACAATCTCTGCGCCATCATCGACTACAACAAGCTGCAGAGCGACGCGACCAACGACGCCATCATGCGGCTGGAGCCGCTGGCCGACAAATGGCGCGCCTTCGGCTGGACGGTCTTCGAGATCGACGGCCACAACATTCCCGAAATCCTCTCCACGCTGCATCTCGCCGCATCCACCCATGAGCGGCCCTCGGTGCTGATCGCCCACACCGTCAAAGGCAAGGGCGTGCCGTACATGGAAGGCAGTCCCGCCTGGCACGGCAGCGTCAAGCTGACGCGCGAACAGTCCGTCGACGCCTTGGTGGCGCTTGGCGCCGACCAGCACGAAATCAAGGAGCTTCTCGATGTCTGACAACAACGCTCCCGCCCTGATCGGCACCTCCGGCGATTCCCTGCGCGAAGCTTTCGGCAAGGCGCTGACCAATCTGGCCGACGAATTCCCCAAGCTGGTGGTGCTCGACGCCGACGTCGCCGGCGGCACAGGCGTGCACCATTTCCGCAAGGCGCATCCCGAGAAATTCATCCAGTTCGGCATCGCCGAACAGAACATGGTGGCGGCGGCCGGCGGCCTCGCCGCGGTCGGCATGCTGCCCGTGGTCACCGGCTTCGCCGTCTTCCTGTCGCGCGCCTTCGAACAGACGCGGCTGTCGATCGCCTATTGCAGGCGCAATGCGAAGATCGTCGCCAGCCATCCCGGCCTCGACGTCGGACCCGACGGCGGTTCGGCGCAGGCGCTGGAGGACATCGCGGCGTTCCGCGCCATTCCCGGCATGACGGTGATCTCGCCGGCCGATCCGAAGGAGATGGAACTCGCCACCCGCGCCATGCTGGAATTCGAAGGCCCGGTCTATATGCGCACCGGCCGCAGCGCCGCCAAGCGCCTGTTCGGCGACGACCATAAATTCGAGATCGGCAAGGGACAGATCGTGCGCGACGGAAGCGACGTGACGCTGGTCGCCTGCGGCGTCGAAGTGGCGCGCGCGCTGGAAGCCGCCGAGCTGTTGGAGACCGACGGCATCGACGCCCGCGTGGTCAACATGGCGACGATCAAGCCGATCGATGCCAAACTTCTCAAGCAGTGCGCCGCCGAGACCGGCTGCATGGTGACGGCCGAAGATCACAACATCCATGGCGGTCTGGGCAGCGCGGTCGCCGAGGCGGTGACGCAGACGCATCCCTGTCCGATCGAATTCGTCGGCCTGAACGACACCTTCGGCTCCTCCGGCGAGCCGGACGAGCTGGCGGCGCATTACGGCATCACGGCGCCCTTCATCGCCGAAGCGGCGCGCCGCGCCATCGCGCGCAAAGGATCGCTGCAATGACCCGCTTCTCCCTCGCCGGCAAGAACGCGGTGGTGACCGGCGGCAGCCGCGGCATCGGCCGGGCGATTGCGGTCGGTCTGGCCGAGGCGGGCGCGGATGTCGTGCTGACCTTCCGCGAGAACCGCAGCGAGGCCGAGAAAGTCGTCAAGCAGATCGAGAGCATGGGCCGGCGCGCGCTGGCCTTGCAGAGGGACGTGACCCAGCGGGCCAGTGTGGCCGCCGCGGCGAAAGACGCGCGCGGCTTCGGAC
>DAIDUA010000149.1 GCA_027456965.1 Alphaproteobacteria bacterium
GCGCTAGTACCTGAAACTAGTGCGTCTACCAATTCCGCCATCTGGGCACGATGGGGCGGGATGTTTAGGGAGGGTCCGGGTCCAAGTCAACGCGAACCGGAGGGGGCCCACGCCGGGGCCTTTGCCGCCGGCCAACGTCAATCGGACAAGCGCCGCCGGGCGCGCTAAAATGACCGGAATCGCAGGGAGGGACGCCATGATCGTGACAACCACCGAAAACGTGCCGGGATACCGCCGGGTCAAGACGCTGGGCCAGTGTTTCGGCGTGGTGGTGCGCTCGCGCGGGATCGGCGGCAACATCATCGCCAGCCTGCGCACCATCGTCGGCGGGGAAATCCACGAATACACCCAGCTCCTGGAAGAAGCCCGCCGGCAGGCCGTCGACCGGCTGGTCGTCAATGCCACCGCCATGGGCGCCAATGCGGTGGTAATGATGCGCTTCGACTCCTCGGAAATCGGCCAGATGATGAGCGAGATCGTCGCCTACGGCACGGCGGCGGTGCTCGAGGAAGAGAAATAGATGCTGCGCAACATCATTCTGGTGCTCGGCGGGACACTGATCGCCGCCGGGCTGGTGGCGCTGCTTGGCGGCGCCCTGGTGCCCGCCCTGGTCGCCATGGTCTGGGGCGCCATCATCGTCTTCGGCATCCTGTACGAGCGGTATGCCTATAAACCCATCGTCGAGCGGGCGCCGACCGGCAAATACTGGGTGAAGACGACGGAGCGCTTCGTCGACGAAAAATCCGGCAAGACCGTGACCGTCCACACCAACACGGTGACGGGCGAACGGGCCTATGTCGCCGAATAGCCGCAGCCCCATTTTCCGGCTTTTTGTCGGGGGGGAGCTTCGCTATGAATGCGTCTGAGACAGAGATGCGGGAAGCAATGACCTATCAGGTGGTGACGGTTTTCGGCGGCAGCGGCTTCATCGGCCGCCATACGGTGCGGGCGCTGGCCCAGGCCGGCTATCGCGTTCGCGTCGCCGTGCGCAAACCTAACAACGCCAACTACCTGCTGCCGGCGGGCACGGTCGGCCAGATCCAGATCGTCAAGACCAATGTCCTGGACGACGAGGCGGTGGCCGAGGCCGTGCGCGGCGCGCATGCCGTCGTCAACCTCGTCGGCGTCCTGAAACCATGGGGCTCGCAGCGCTTCGAAGCGCTGCATGTCGACGCCGCCGCCCACATCGCAAAAGCCGCCGCGGACGCCAACGTGCAGGTGCTGGTGCATCTGTCGGCTTTGGGCGCCTCGCTGGAGTCCCCTTCGAGCTACGCGCGCAGCAAGGCCAAGGGCGAAACCAAGGTGCGCGAGGCCTTTCCGGCCGCCACCATCCTGCGCCCGTCGCTGGTGTTCGGGCCCGAGGACGAATTCTTCAACCGCTTCGCCGGCCTGGCGCGCTTCTCGCCGTTCCTGCCGCTGATCGGCGGCGGCCAGACGAAATTCCAGCCGGTGTTCGTCGGCGATGTTGCCGCCGCGATCCGCAAGGCCGGCGCCGATCCGGCAACCGCGCGAGGGCGGGCCTACGACCTGGGCGGTCCCGTGGCCTACAGCTTCAAGGAGCTGCTGGAGATCGTGCTGCGGGAGACCGGGCGCAAGCGCATCCTGCTGCCCATCCGCTTCGCGCTGGCGTCGTTCGGCGCGGCCCTGACCCAGTTCCTGCCGCTGGCGCCGCTGACCATGGATCAGGTGACGCTGCTCAAGCAGGATAACGTGCCGGCCAAGGGCGCGCTGGCGTTCGACGATCTGAGGATCGAACCCACGACGGTGGAAGCGATCGTGCCGAACTATCTGTGGCGCTTCCGGCCCAAGGGCCAGTTCCACGAAATGGCTAGTGTGTCAGCAGGTACGCCGTAAGCAGCGCGCCGGACGCCAGCCGGTACCAGCCGAACGGCTTCAGGCCGTAGCGGCCGATGAAGCCGATGAAGGTCTTCACCACGCCATAAGCGACGACGAACGACACCACGAAGCCGATGGCGATGTCGGTGCCGGCGGCGGCCGACATCAGATCCCACTTCTTGTACATCTCGAAGACGGTCGCGCCGAACATGGTCGGCACCGCGAGATAGAAGGTGAAGGCGGCGGCGGCCTTGCGCTCGACGCCGATCAGTTCGCCGCCCAGGATCGTGGCGCCCGAGCGCGACACGCCGGGCAGGATCGCAAGGCATTGGCAGAAGCCGATCTGCACGGCCTTGGCCAGCGGCAGGTGATCGCCGTCCAGATAACGCGGCTTCGGCGCCACGCGTTCGAAGAGCAAAATGATGACGCCGCCGACGATCCAGGATGTGGCGATCACCGGCAAGGCGAAGCTGGGCTGCAGCAGATAGCCGTTGATGTATTTGATCAGCGCCGCGCCGAAGATCGCCGCCGGGAAAAAGGCGACGATGACGTTGACGGCGAACTGCCGCGCCTCGGGCGAGGTCGGCAGGCCGATCAGCACATCCCAGAATTTGCGCCAGTAGACCGCGACCACCGACAGAATGGCGCCGAGCTGGATGATGATGGTGAAGGCTTCCCATTGGTCGTCGGGCAGACCCAGCAGATGCTCGGCGACCAGAAGGTGTCCGGTGGATGACACCGGCAGAAACTCAGTCAGGCCTTCGACGATCCCGAGGAGGATCGAATTGACGATGTCGTGCATGGGAATCCTTGCGGGCGACGAATGCGCAACCCGTAACATGCGCCGCGCGCACGTCCTATAATGCCCGGTATTCCCTTCCAAAAATTATATATGACAGATTTATTGACTTATTTTGGCGGCAAGCTGTGGCCCGGCGTTATGCATTTTCACGATACCCACAAATCATACGTCAGCATCATTGTCGCATACACATATTCTTGCTGGATTCCGCGGCGACTCTGGAATATTGAGCCCACATGGTCGAGAAAATGCTCAAATTCGTCAGCCTGGGACGCCACATGCCCGACAAACGGGCGGCCGAGGCACGTGCGCACGATTTTCATGAAATCTACGCGGAATTCATCGCAGAGAAGGCCGCCGAACAGGCGTCGCGCTGCTCGCAATGCGGGGTGCCGTTCTGCCAGGTGCACTGCCCCCTGCAGAACAACATTCCCGACTGGCTGAAGCTGACGGCGGAGGGCCGGCTGGAAGAAGCGCATGAGCTTTCCCAGGCCACCAACAACATGCCGGAAATCTGCGGACGCATCTGTCCGCAAGACCGGCTGTGCGAAGGCAATTGCGTCATCGAGCAGTCCGGCCACGGCACCGTCACCATCGGGGCCGTCGAGAAGTACATCAACGACACCGCCTGGGAACGCGGCTGGGTCAAGCCGCTGACGGCGCGCCGCGAACGGCGCGAATCCATCGGCATCATCGGCACCGGTCCCGCGGGCCTAGCAGCCGCCGAGGAACTGCGGCGCAAGGGCTACAAGATCACGGTCTACGACCGCCACGATCGCGCCGGCGGATTGCTGATCTACGGCATCCCGAACTTCAAGCTGGAGAAGGACGTCGTCGAGCGGCGCGTGAAGCGGCTGGCCGATGGCGGCATCGTCTTCAAGCCCGGCTTCGAGGTCGGACGCGACGCTTCGCTCGCCGAGCTGCGCAGCCGGCACGACGCCGTATTCATCGCCACCGGCGTCTACAAGCCGCGCGAGATCGAGGCCCCGGGCGTCGGCCTGGAGCGCATCGTGCCCGCGCTGGACTACCTGATCGCCTCCAATCGCACCGGCCTGGGCGACACGGTGCCCGAATTCGAGTCCGGAAAGCTGGACGCCAGGAACAAGGATGTCGCCGTGATCGGCGGCGGCGACACGGCGATGGACTGCGTGCGCACCGCCGTGCGCCAGGGCGCCAAAACCGTCGCCTGCATCTATCGCCGCGACCGCGAGAACATGCCCGGCAGCATGCGCGAAGTCGCCAACGCCGAAGAAGAAGGCGTCGATTTCAAGTGGCTGACGCTGCCCAAGGGTTTCCTGGGCATGGAGAATGTCGAAGGCGTGCTGATCTCGCGCATGCGCCTGGGCCTGCCCGACGCCACCGGCCGCAAGACGCCGGAGGAAATCAAGGGCGCGGACTTCACGCTGAAGGCCGATCTCGTCATCAAGGCGCTGGGCTTCGATCCCGAATATCTGCCGGGCAAATTCTCGGCCGCCGACCTTTCGGTGTCCAAATGGGGCACGCTGCGCGTCACCCCCTCGACGATGATGACCAGCATCGACGGCGTATTCGCCGGCGGCGACATCGTGCGCGGCGCCTCGCTGGTGGTGTGGGCGATCCGTGACGGGCGCGACGCGGCGACCGCCATCGACAAATATCTCGAAAACAAGGCCCGCCTGCGCGTGCCGCAGGCGGCGGAGTAACAACAATGCGCGATATGAACGACGGCGAACAGGAAATCCTGCGCTTCATCGCCAACGCGAAGATGCTTGAAGAGAATCACGCCTATTCGCCCGAGCAGGAGCACGATGCCTGCGGCGTCGGGCTGGTCGCGGCCATCGACGGCAAGCCCCGGCGCGAGATCGTGGTAAAGGCGATCGAGGCGCTGAAGGCCGTCTGGCATCGCGGCGCGGTGGACGCCGACGGCAAGACCGGCGACGGCGCCGGCATCCATCTGCAGGTGCCGCAGGATTTCTTCCGCGCCCAGGTCGAACAGACCGGCCACAAATTGCGCTCCAAACGCATCGCCGTGGGCCAGATCTTCCTGCCGCGCACCGATTACGTCGCGCAGGAGACCTGCCGCACCATCGTGGAAGCCGAGATCCTGCGCTCCGGCTTCTATCTCTATGGCTGGCGCCAGGTGCCGGTGGACATCTCCATCATCGGCGAGAAGGCCAACGCCACCCGCCCGGAAATCGAGCAGATCATGTTCGACGCGGGCGACAGCGAGGATCTCGAAACCCTCGACCGCCGGCTGTACCTCTGCCGACGCCGCATCGAAATGGGCATCCGCGCCGCCGCCATCCAGGATTTCTACATCTGCTCGCTGTCGACGCGCTCGCTGATCTACAAGGGCATGTTCCTGGCCGAACAGCTGTCGAACTTCTATCCGGACCTGAAGGACGAGCGTTTCGTCTCGGCCTTCGCCATCTTCCATCAGCGCTATTCGACCAACACCTTCCCGACCTGGCGTCTGGCCCAGCCCTTCCGCATGCTGGCGCACAACGGCGAAATCAACACGCTGAAGGGCAACGCCAACTGGATGAAGAACCACGAGGTCAAGATGGCCTCGGCGCTGTTCGGCGCCTCCGGCGAGGACATCAAGCCGATCATCCAGCCCGGCAGTTCCGACTCCGCGGCGCTCGACGCGGTGTTCGAGGTGATGGTGCGCGCCGGCCGCACCGCGCCGCTCGCCAAGACCATCCTGATTCCGGAGGCCTGGTCGAAGCACGCCTCCACCATGCCCGAAAGCCATCGGGCGATGTACGCCTATGCCAACGCGGTGATGGAGCCGTGGGACGGTCCGGCGGCGATCGCCGCCACGGACGGCCGCTGGGTGATCGCGGGCATGGATCGCAACGGCCTGCGCCCGCAGCGCTATGCGGTGACCGACGACGGGCTGCTGTTCGTCGGTTCCGAGACCGGCATGGTCGTGCTCAACGACACGCATGTCACGCGCAAGGGCCGCGTCGGCCCCGGCCAGATGATCGCGCTCGACCTCGACGAAGGCACGTTCTACGAGGACCGCCAGATCAAGGACCGCCTTGCCGGCGAATATCCCTATGAGGAGTGGACCAAGAAGATCGTCGACCTGGAGCCGATCATCGGACCGGGCGACGAACCGCGGCTCTACGACAAGCCGGCGCTGAAGCGGCGACAGATGGCGGCCGGCTACACGGTCGAGGACCTTGAGCTGATCCTTCATCCCATGGTCGAGGACGGCAAGGAGCCGATCGGCTCGATGGGCGACGACACGCCGCTGGCCGTGCTGTCGGACAAATATCGCCCGCTGTCGCATTATTTCCGGCAGAATTTCAGCCAGGTCACCAATCCGCCGATCGATCCGCTGCGCGAAGAACGGGTGATGAGCCTGAAGACGCGCTTCCGCAATCTCGGCAACGTGCTGGTACAGGACGAGAAGCAGGCCGAAGTCTTCGTGCTGGAAAGCCCGGTGATCTCCACCGGCATGTTCGCGCGCATGAAGGAGCATCTGGAAGGCCGCTTCTACGAGATCGACTGCGTCTTCGCCGTGAAGGACGGCGGGCCGCACGAAGGCGCCCTCGCCGCCGCCATCGACCGCATCCGCAGCGAGGCCGAAGAGGCCGTGCTGCAGGGCTACAACCACCTGATCCTGACCGACGAACGCCTGACGCCCGACCTCGCGGCCATCCCGATGATCCTGGCCACCGGCGCCGTGCACTCGCACCTGGTTCGCCGGGGATTGCGGACCTACACGTCGATCAACGTGCGCTCGGCGGAGTGCCTCGACACGCATTACTTCGCGGTTCTGATCGGCGTCGGCGCCACCACGGTCAACGCCTATCTGGCGCAGGAATGCATCGCCGACCGCCACGCGCGCGGCCTGTTCGGCAATCAGGCGCTGGGAACTTGCGTCAAGCGCTATCTGGATTCGGTGAGCGCGGGATTGCTGAAGATCATATCCAAGATGGGCATCTCGGTGATCTCGTCCTATCGCGGCGCCTACCTGTTCGAGGCGGTGGGCCTGTCGCGCTCGATGGTGGCCGACATCTTCCCCGGCATGCCGAGCCGCATCTCCGGCATCGGCCTTTCCGGCATCGCCAAGAAAATCGCGCGGCTGCACGCCCGCGCCTTCGACGAGGACGCGGTCGCGTTGCCGATCGGCGGCTTCTACAAGGCGCGCCAGACCGGAGAGACGCACGCCCACCGCGCGGACCTGATCCATCTGCTGCAGACCGCGGTGACCAACGAATCCTATTCGACCTACAAGCGCTATTCCGACGGCGTGAAGAGCCTGCCGGCCATTTCGCTGCGCCATCTGATGGATTTCCGGTCGAGCGAGAAGCCGCTGGCGCTGGAGGAAGTCGAATCCATCACCGAGATCCGCAAGCGCTTCGTCACGCCGGGCATGAGCCTCGGCGCGCTGGGGCCTGAGGCGCACGAGGCGCTCAACATCGCCATGAACCGCATCGGCGCCAAGTCGGACTCCGGCGAGGGCGGCGAGGACCCGCTGCGCTTCAAGCCGAAGCCCAACGGCGACAATGCCAACTCCGCGATCAAGCAGGTGGCCTCCGGCCGCTTCGGCGTGACGGCGGAATATCTCAACCAGTGCCGCGAACTCGAGATCAAGATCGCCCAGGGCGCGAAACCGGGCGAAGGCGGGCAGCTGCCCGGCCACAAGGTCACCGAGATGATCGCCAAGCTGCGGCATTCGACGCCCGGCGTGATGCTGATCTCGCCGCCGCCGCATCACGACATCTATTCGATCGAGGATCTGGCGCAGCTGATCTACGACCTGAAGCAGATCAATCCGGATGTGCGCGTCTGCGTGAAGCTGGTGTCGGCCACGGGCATCGGCACCATCGCCGCCGGCGTGGCGAAGGCCAAGGCCGACGTGATCCTGATCGCAGGCCACAACGGCGGCACCGGCGCCTCGCCGCAGTCGTCGATCAAGTATGCGGGCGTGCCCTGGGAGATGGGCCTGACCGAAGCCAACCAGATCCTGACGCTCAACAATCTGCGCCATCGCGTGACGCTGCGCACCGACGGCGGCCTGCGCACCGGCCGCGACATCGTCATGGCGGCGATGATGGGCGCGGAGGAATTCGGCATCGGCACCACCGCGCTGGTCGCCATGGGCTGCATCATGGTGAGGCAGTGCCATTCCAACACCTGTCCGGTCGGCGTCTGCACCCAGGACGAAAAGCTGCGCGCCAAGTTCACCGGCACGCCGGAGAAAGTGATCAACCTGTTCAGCTTCATCGCCGAAGAGGTGCGCGAAATCCTCGCTTCGCTAGGCTTCCGCAAGCTGGAGGATGTGATCGGGCGCACCGACCTGCTCTGCCAGATCAGCCGCGGCGCCGAGGAACTCGACGACCTCGACCTCAACCCGCTGCTGGTGCAGGCCGATCCGGGCAATTATGCGCGCTATTCCACACAGAAGGGCCGCAACGAGGTGCCGGACACGCTGGACGCCCAGATCGAAAAGGACGCGCATGCCCTGCTCGATCACGGCGAAAAGATGCAGCTCACCTACAATGTGCGCAACACGATGCGCTCCATCGGCGCGCGCATGTCGTCGCGCATCGTGCGCAAATACGGCATGACGGGACTGCCGCCGGGGCACCTCACGCTGCGGCTGCGCGGATCGTGCGGACAGTCGCTGGGCGCCTTCGCGGTCCAAGGCATCAAGATCGAAGTGTTCGGCGATTCCAACGACTATGTCGGCAAGGGTCTGTCGGGCGCGACGATCAGCCTGCGGCCGATGACCTCGGTCAGCTTCGTGGCGCGCGACAACACGATCATCGGCAATACGGTTCTGTACGGCGCGACGGCCGGCAAGCTGTTCGCGGCGGGCCAGGCCGGCGAGCGCTTCGCGGTGCGCAATTCGGGCGCCACGGCGGTGGTGGAAGGCTGCGGCTCGAACGGCTGCGAATATATGACGGGCGGCGTCGTCGCCATCCTGGGCGGCATCGGCGACAATTTCGCGGCCGGCATGACGGGCGGCATGGCCTTCGTCTACGACGCCGACGGCCTGTTCGAACAGCACCTCAATCCCGACAGCGTGGTGTGGCAGCGCGTGGAGACCGCGCACTACCAGGACCTGCTGCACGAGTTGATCGAGGAGCACCGTGCGGAAACCGGATCTGCGTTCGCCGGCGAACTTCTGGCGCAATGGGACGTCGAGCTGCCGCGCTTCTGGCAGGTGGTGCCGAAGGAGATGGTGAACCGCCTGGCGTACCCGTTGAAAGCCGAGCGGGTCGTGGCGGCGGAGTAAGCTCCCTGCGGGCGAGAACCGGGCGCGACATCGTCGCGCTTGAAACGGCGCGCCCGAGGCCCCATATACCCCCCATGGGTATAAAGCCGACGAGCAAGCACGATCCGAAGTTGCTGACCCGCCTCAGGCGCATCGAAGGACAGGTGCGCGGCGTCGCGCGCATGGTCGAGGAAGACCGCTACTGCATCGACATCCTCAACCAAATCCAGGCGGTCAAGGCCGCGCTGAACCGCGTCGAGGCGGAAGTGCTCAAGGGCCATGCCGCCCATTGCGTCGCGCACGCCATCAAGAGCGGCGACGCCAAGGACCAGAAACAGAAATTCGACGAATTGGTGGAGTTGTTCAGCCGCTATGGAAAATAACCGCGATCCCGTCTGCGGGATGACGCCCGATCCCGATGCCGCCAGAGCCAAAGGCAACTGGCTGAATTACCAGGGCACGGACTATTTCTTCTGCTGCGCCGGCTGCAAAGCGAAGTTCGAGGCCGATCCCCAGAAATACCTGGCCGCCGCTCCGCGCGCCGAAAAGGTCCGCGACCCGGTTTGCGGCATGACGCCGTTCAAGG
>DAIDUA010000150.1 GCA_027456965.1 Alphaproteobacteria bacterium
AGCAAGGTGAAGGACGCGTACATCGCGGTCAGCAGGATCGCAGCGAGGCGGGCCCGCACGCCCGTCAGAATCGCAAGACCCGCCGCGATATGGCCGAGGCCGGTGGCATAGGCCCAGAATTCCTGTGACGGCGGCAGCCATTTGGGGACCAGCGGGGCGGTCAAGTTCATATAGGCAAAATGCGCGCCGCCGAAGATCAGCGCGCAAACGCCGAACACCACCTGACCCAGGCGCGTGAGGCGCGCGGCCAGGACCGCATCGATTCCGGCGCTGGCGGCGTAGACGATCAGCCCGCCTGACGCGATGGCGAACTGCTCGGCGATGTCCTCGTAAGTGCCATACACCGCGTAATGGGCCAGCACGATGCGGCCCTTCATCAGGACGACGACAATGAGCGCGTAATAACCGGCGAGCGCCGCAGCGCCCCAGGCGGCGGTGCGCCGCCATTCGACGGCCGCGCCGGCGATCAGCATGAACGCGCCGGCGGCATAGATAAGGACCGTGCGGTCGGGGAAGTCCTTGGGCACCGGCTGCCCCGGATCGAAGGTTCCCCATGCCAGGCAGAGCATGGCCATCGCCATCACGCCCAGGCCGTAAACGCGCCAGCCCATCATGGTTTTTTCCGCGGTCATGACCGTTTCCCCTTCCGTTGCGAAGGCGCGGCCTGGGTGACAAACCGCGCCAGCCGTCAGTGTCTTCAAGCCGTGCGAACGCCGCAAGGCCCGCCTTCGGTCCCGGCGCCTTCTCGACCGCCGACGCCGCCTCCGTCACGTCCCGCCGACATTGCCTTTCGCCTTCGTGCGCACGGGCGACGACACCGCGATGGCGCCGGGCGGGTGCGTGGCGCCGCCATGGCGCCAGGAGCGGACCTTGGTGAGCTCGGCGCCGAGCAGGAAGACCTGCGCCGAGTAGAATATCCAGATCGAGGCGACGATGAGCCCGGCGGCCGGACCGTAGCGATGGTCCACCGCCGTGATCGCGACATACCAGCCGATGAGGAATTCGCCGATCTGGAACAGCAGCGTGGTGACGACGGCCCCGAAGGCGACGTCGCGCCAGTGCAGCTCGCGGTTGGGCAGCACCATGTAGATGGCGCCGATCAGAAAGGCGATCAGCACCGAGGAGATGCCCAGGTTCAGCAGCCACGCGAACCACGGCCCGACGCCCAGGAAATGCTCGACGCGGTCGCCCAGCGCGCCGATCGTCGCGTTGATCAGCAGCGAGACCAGGAGCAGAAATCCCAGCGCGAGAACCAGCGCCAGACTCTCGGCCCAGGAGCGCAGGAAGCGCCACAGGCTGGTCTTCGGCGGCGGCAGTTTCCAGATGGCGTTGAGCGCGTTCTGCACCTCCACAAACACGCCGCCCGCCGTCAGCACCAGCACCACGCTGCCGACGACGCCGGACCAGAAGCCGCCGCAGCCGCGCCCGATGCTGCGCACGGCGTCGCCCAGCTGCGCCGCCGTGCCGTAGCCGACGGCGCGGCCGATTTCGGCGACCAGCTCGCTGCGCGCCGCGTGGCGCCCGAGCACCAGGCCGGCGATCAGGGCGGCGAAGTAGAGGATCGGCGCGGCGGCCGTCAGCGCGTAGAACGCGATCGCCGCGCCGCGGCTGAGCGCCCGGTCCTTGACGAAGGCGGCTGTCCCTTCCTTCAGAAGCGCCGCATATTCGGCGATCGTCTCCATGCGGCTGCAATCCTTCGGCGCGCGGACGCGGCTGCAGTATCCGGGCGCAGCGCATGGGGCGCAATCGCCCGCCGCAAGAAATCCCGTCACCCGATTGCTTATGCGACGACCATCACTCCTCGGCGTCGTAATTGTCGGACAGCATCTTCCAGAGCGCGATCCCGTAGTCGACGTCGTGGGACTTGCCGCAGGCGTCGCAACGGTAGGTCCGCATGTCCCTGCCGAACGTGGTGTCCTTTTCCTCCAGGCGCATCTCCTTGCCGCAGGTCGGGCATTTCATCGGCGTGTCTCCCGTTGGGCGTCGATACGAGCGCGCGCGGACCGACGGAATCGCAAAACGCCTTCGCGACGGCGCCTGTTCGTCATTGCGCGCTTTGGGCGTCGGACGTGTAGCTGTAGATCAACATGCAGCCCATGAGCGAGGCGTCGATCTCATGGCCGTCGGCGAATTTGAACGTCGCGTCGGCCGTCGGGATCGTGCTGTTGGCGAGGTCGCTGTCGTGGCTGTCCGGCGCGCCATATTGATTCACGAGACCCGAAAGCATGGTATTCCACATACTCTCGCAGGTCTGGGTGTTGTCGCTTCCGTCGGCGGCCGTCCGCTTCATGCCCCCCGACGCATAGACGCGCGTCAACCGATCGGCCTTGCCGAAATAATAGTTGACCTCCACCGGCTCACCATAAAGTTGCGCAGGTCCCAGAAGAATGGGGATGGCGTGGTTCGTCGGATCGTGATCCGCCTTGAAGGACGATCCCAACAAGTCTTTCGCGACCGTGAATTTCGTGCCGAAGGCAATGCCGTTGAACCCGGTGAGGCGGTCGCGCGACCGCGCCTGGGCGATACCGGCCAGCACGACCATCGCGGCGACGGCCCAGACCGTCATGATTTTCCGCATCCCCCGTCCCCCATCACGCGCCGGTCCGGCGTTCGTTGTCGCAGCCGCGATTGTCGTCCGTGACCTTGCCGCCCCACCGACGGCGCGCGGCGGGCGAGCGTTACGCGACAGCGTAATAGAGCGCTCATCCGTCGTCCAATAACGACGACGGACATCGGGAATTTGCGCAGCAGCGATATCTGCCCCCACGTCAACAAACTCGTATCCTTCAGGCCGTTGCGCAAACAGCCTATAAAGGTCCGCAGCAGCGGGAGCGCATCATGAGAAAAGCATTGTGGCTGACGACGGCCGTGCTGGCGTTGGGGGTCGGACCAGCCATGGCCGAGAACTGGGTCCAGGTCGTGCAGACGGGCGGCATGACGGTGTCCATCGACCGCGACTCCATCACCCGCAACGGCAATATGGTCGACTTCACCAGCCAGACCGTCTGGGATGCGATCCAGTACAATTCCGGAGTGCCCGGCGGGAAGTACAAATGGGAGCAAAACCGCGAGCAGATCGATTGCGCCAACCACACCTACGAAAGCACCAGCGCGACCGTCTACGACGAGGCCAACAACGCGGTGTATTCGGAGAAATCCGAGGGCGTGCAGCCGATCCGCGAGAACTCGGTCGCTTCGTACAAGGAGCGGCAAACCTGCTGAGACGCGCGGCGGGCCGCCTCCTAAAACCGCAGTGCCAGCGCAACATTTCCGTCATTTCATGAAAGTGGCCGCGGCGATCTGCTAAGGCGGGAGCGGACGGACGCCGGGGCCGTCAGGTCCGCGAGAAACCAGCAAGGGAAGACCTCATGGATTACCAGACCGCCGAGAACCAGGTCGTGCAGCTGCAGCAACAGGCGGATCAGGTCGCGCAGGGCGTCAAGGCGCTGGCCGACAAGCTGCAGAGCAAAATCCCCGACGCCAGCCTGGCGCGCGAACTGACGCTCGACCTGCGCGAGGCCGCGCTGGCCATCCAGCAGCAGAACCAGTCGACCGTGGCGCTGATCGAGCAGATGGCGCAGTACATCCATTCGCTGGAAAATCACGTCAGCACCGTGCCGCAGGTCGGCTATCAGTCGCGCGGCTGGGCCAACCAGTCCTTCGGCGGCGGCGGCTTCATGAGCAATGTGATGTCGGGGCTGGGCATGGGCGCCGGCTTCGGCCTCGCCAACGACATCATCGGCGGACTGTTCGGCGGGCTTTAGGCGGCCGCTAGATCGAGAAGCCGCTGCGGCTCACCAAGCGATCGCAAGAGTCGATGGTGATATCGGACGCCGAGAAATGCTGCGGCGTGTCGTAGCCGTCTGCAAATCCCTTCCAGTGTCCGTCCTTGCGGCAGGTGATCGACAGATCGCCGGCCGTGTGGGGAAAGAAGATCACCCAAGTATAGGCGCCCGCCTTCAGCGGCTTGTCGGGCGTTTTCTCGAACCCGTCGCCGCTACCAATGACCATCGAGATTTCCGTGTCGCGCGGGCCGGCATTGTGGACGAAGGCGATCGTGGCGTCGTTCAGGAACAGATAGGCGAAGGTGACGACGGGAAAAGCGAGCGCGACCAGCAGGAAGATCAGGCTCTTGTTCATGTCCGCTTCCCGGGGGATTGCCGGAGCGGTTGTAACAAATCCGGACGGCGGCGTCTTCCGCAGGGCTTTGCGCGCGGCTCACTCGTCGCTGAAGCGGTCGAAGTCCGGCAGCAGGGCGATGATGCCCAGCAGCGCCACGATGAAGGCGAAGGCCTGCCATTCCAGGGCGGTCATCGGCAAAGCATCCCACTTTGCACCCACCCTGGGAATAGCAGACTCACAGCCCGGCCGTGACAATTGCGAGTCAGCAAATTACGTCAGCGACTCCGCCATGGTGCGCATCTGGATCTGGATGATGCGCGACATCTTGGGCTGCGTGCAGGCGAAAAGGATCGCCTCGGCGACGTCTTCGGACTCCAGCATGTCGGATTGTGCCACGCCCTCTTCGGTGCGGCCCGTGCCGAGCGCGAATTCGGTCTTCACCCCGCCGGGATTGATGGTGCCGACCTTGATGCCGTGCGGCCGCAATTCCTTGTCGAGGCCCTGGGCGAAACCGACCTGGGCGAATTTCGTGGCGCAGTAGGTCGCCTCGCCAGGGAAGCCGTAGACGCCGGCCATGGAGGAGACCATCAGGATCATGCCGCTCTTCTGCTTGATCATCACCGGCACCACATGGCGCGAGAACAGCCAGGTCGAGCGTACGTTGGAATCCATCATCTCGTCGTATTCCTCGGCGGAGGTGTCGACGAGATTCTTGTAGATGCCCATGCCGGCATTGGCGATCAGGATGTCGATGCGGCCGAAAGCCTTGAGCGCCGCTTCGACGCTTTCCTTCGCCGTCTTCTCCTCGCGCGCGTCGCCGACGACGAACACCGCCTCGCCGCCGAGCGTCTTCGCTTCGGCCGCCAATTCTTCGAGACGATCCTTGCGCCGTGCGGTGAGCACCAGCCTGGCGCCTTCGCGCGCCAGCGCGCGCGCCGCGGCCCTGCCGATGCCGGCGCTGGCGCCGGTGATGACAGCAACTTTGCCCTGCAGCTTCGCCATGATCTCGTCCTTTCGCGATGTTACCGATCCCATTTGCGACATATGGAGCGATGGCGCGCGGCATGCAAGAGGTGCGGCAGCCGACATGCGCCTGCAACAAGGACATCAAACTTGACCAAGTCCTCGCAAATCAAGTCGAATTGCGTATGGTGTTCGCGATCATTCCCGGCCGGCGGCGCAGAAGACGTCACACCGCCGGTCTTCCCATAAAAAAGGAATTGCGGATGAGCAAGACGGTGAAATGGATTCTGCTCGTCGCTCTGAGTGCTCCGGAAGCGGGCTGCGGCGCCTATATGCTGATCGCGCATCCGGGACCCGTCACATTCGGATCGACCGCCGCCGCCGTCCTTCTCGTGGTGCTGATC
>DAIDUA010000151.1 GCA_027456965.1 Alphaproteobacteria bacterium
ATGTAATGCAGTGCTGAGACGGTGATGTTGGCGGCGGCTGCGAACGCCATCGAGACATCGCGTACGGAGCGTGGCAACGACTTTGAGACAGCCGGGTTCGGTATTTAGGCTTGGTATCGGGCGTGGCTGGTGGGGAGGCACGGGACGTTTCGAAGACCTCGATGGCGCCAGGGTCGGCAGTCAGGCATAGCGTTTTTTGTGTTGGCGGATTGATCCAGGTGGCGGTGGGTTTGTCGGGGGGCGCGGGCGGCTTGTTGACGAAGCGCTCGGGGTTGGCTCGGAACGCGATGGCGAGCGTGGCCTGTCGCGCGGCGTGAACCGCGTCGGTCTGGCCGTAGTGCACCTGGTCCGGCGTCATCAGGCCGATGCCGGCGTGGTGGTGGTCCTGGTTATACCAGTCGAAGAACGGGCGGCAGAAACTCCTGGCGTCCTCGATGCAGCCGAAGCGTTGCGGAAAGCGTGGCTGATACTTCAAGGTTTTGAAGTGGCTCTCGGAGAACGGGTTGTCATTGGAGGTATGCGGACGATTGTGCGAGCGGGTGACGCCGAGATCGGCCAGCAGCAGCGCGGTGGCCTTGGCTTTCATTGGCGCGCCGCGATCTGCGTGCAGCGTGAGTTGACCGGGCTGCACGTTGTGTTTGGCGATGGCGTCATCGAACAATGGGCGGAACAGCGTGGCGGTTTCGGCGTCGGCGACGCACCAGCCCACCACGCGGCGGCTGAAGATGTCGAGGATCACGTAAAGGTAGTAGTAAGACCACTTGGCCGGCCCCATCAGCTTGGTGATGTCCCAGGACCAAACCTGGTTGGGGCGTTCGGCCAGCAGTTCGGGTTTCTGGTAGGCCGGATGGCGCAACTGCCGACGGCGTTCGCGGACTTCGCCGTTCTGGCTGAGCAGGCGATACATCGTGCGGATCGAACAGTGATAGACGCCTTCGTCGAGCAGGCTGGCGTAGATTTCGGCGGGCGCCTGATCGGCGAAACGCGGCGCGTGCAGCAGATCCAGCACCACCTGCTGCTGCGGCGCGGTCAACGCCCGCGCGGGTCTCGGCCGCTGGTGCGTGATCGCCGCCGGCGCGGCCAGTGGGACGCGCAGCCGCGCCCGCCGTCGTTCCACAGTGGCGCGCGAGACTCCGACCGCGGCGCAAATCGCCGCGGTCATGCCGGTGAGCGACGGCAGGGCGACGACCGCGTCGGTCAAGGCCCGTCGCCGCTGGGCGTCAGCGGGATCCCCAAAAGGTCCGCAAGTTTTTTTTGGACCGCTATGATGGCTTCCGCCCGCGCCAGGCTGCGCGTCAGATGCGCCACGTCGCGCTGCAACAGCGCCACTTCCGCCGTGAGCGGATTGGCTCGCGCGGCTGTTGGGCCGCGTTTGGCAGGCGTCAACGCACCCAACGCCCCGGCGTCGCGCAGCCGGCGCCAGTCCGTCAGGGCCGAGGAGTAGATCCCCTCGCGGCGCAGAACCGCGCCGATGCCGCCCGTCTCGGCGGCGCGATCCGTCTCTGCGAGGATGCGCAGCTTGTCCTGGGCGGTGAAGGTCCGACGGCGCGGACGGGCCGACAACTCAGGTGACGCCCCGACCGGTGCCGCCACCAACGTCGGGCGCCGGCCTCCGCTGCTGCCGTCACCGATCGCGGCGTCGATGGGGGTTTGAACCATGGGCATGGAAGAGATGATCCTTCGGCACCCTCAAGGCTAAACTTCCGGGGGGGAGATGTCTCATCATCGTTGGCACGGAGGGGCGGTCAAGATCAGCCGGACGGATTATACGGCGGAGGGGCTACGTGGGATTGCCGCGAAGAGCCGGGATGGTGCCCAGGTGCGGCAGCTTTTGGCGCTCGCGCTGATCCTGGAGGGCCATCCGCGGCACAGAGAGGTGGCCGGCTTCGTCGAGACAGTGTTTCGCT
>DAIDUA010000152.1 GCA_027456965.1 Alphaproteobacteria bacterium
GGCAAGAACTGGTGCGCAAGGTAATGATCGAGATTTGCAGCCGGCGCGAGGTCCGGCTGGTTTGAATTGCGCGGACGGCTGCCGACACGCCTCTGCGAAAGTACGGCGGGAAACGACGCAGCATGCAAGCCGGCCCGCGCGGACACCGCGCATAAGCCATTCCCTGGGTCCAAGAGAGCCTCCTGTGCCCTTGCATTTGTTGAAGATTTTTTGAGAGCTGGTCCGCAAATCCGGCGACGCGGCGGTGAGGTTCGCTACGCCGGCTGACCAGTCTTTACATCCGCGACGCCCACCAATCCCCACAATCGGAACAGGGATTAATGCACGTGTGCAACCCTCTGGCAATGCACCATTGGTTGTATCCACAGCAATCGGCTGCAGGCGCAACGATTACGGCTTCAGCGCCCGCACTAGAAAGCGCGTGAGATTGTCCACGACCTCTTGTCGCTTGCGGCCCACGCGGTCGCCTTCGCTGCCGCACTGATGGATCGCGCCGACGATAGCTTGGCCGACGATGTCCGCATCGTACCCTTGAACGGCGGAACCGTTGCGTATGGCATCGCGCACGTTTTGCGCCCAGTCGCGGCCCCAACGCAGCAACAGCGGCACCGCCTGAGCACCCTCGGCGTCGATCACCGCCTCGTCGGTCATCGCCGCGCCGAGCACACCCGGATGGGCATCGGAATATTCGTAGATGGCGTTCAGCGTCGCCGAGATCGTCTCCTCCAGGGAACGGCTCGCGGCCACGCGGTTGCGGATGTGACTGTGAAGCTCGGCGCGCGCGTCTTCCACGAAAGCCAGAAAGCACGCACGCTTGTCTTCGTAATAGAGATAGAACGTCCCGTGCCCCAGCCCCGCCTCACGTGCGATGTCCTGTGGCCTGGTGGCGTGATACCCGCGTTCGACGAACAGCTTGCGCGAAGCCTTCTTGATCTTCGCTAGACTTTCCGGCTTGCGCCGCGCCTGCCGCGAAGTGATGGATGGCTTGGCGGGTGTCGGCGTCCCCATGAGATGCTCATCACTTCATATAAGTTTGAATTATGAAAATACGGCTTGCTCGGCCCGGATCGCACGCCAGACACGTTCGGGAGTTGCCGGCATGTCGATGTGCGTCTTGCCGATCGCGTCGCAAATTGCGCTGATCGCGGCCGGCATCGCGCCGACCGTCCCGGCTTCCCCGCACCCCTTGGCACCGAGAGCGTTTGTCTCGCACGGAATTTCCTCATAGGCGAAGTCGATGTCGGGCACGTCGTCCGCGCGCGGCATGGCGTAGTCGGCGAAACTCGCTATCGGAAGCTGCCCACTATCGGTGTCATAGACGCAATTCTCCAGCAAAGCCTGACCTAGGCCTTGAACCACGCCGCCATGAACCTGCCCGCGCACCAGCATCGGATTTATGACACGCCCGAAATCATCCAGCACACCATAGGAGACGACATCCGCCTTGCCCGTGTCCGGGTCGACCTCAACCTCGCAAATATGACACCCGTTAGGAAACGTCGACGCCCTGCCGTTGAAGGCTGCGTCGCTGTCCAAACCGCCTTCAAAACCGGCAATCTTCTCGCGCTTTAGCGTGACGGCCAACTCACCGATACCGATTGTACGGCCAGCGACCCCGAACCGGCCCATACCTTCGATGACCTCGAACGCCACACCCGCATTGCCGGCCTGAAGGATATGCGCCGCAGCGGCCTTACCCTTCCGAATGACTTCGTCGGATGCCATCATCAGTGCGCCGCCAGCCATGTTGAGCGAACGCGAGCCGCCCGTGCCGCCGCCATTCACCCAGTCCGTGTCGCCCTGCTTCACCGTCACGGCTTCGAACGGGATGCCCAGACGCTCGGCCACCCGTTGCGCAAATGCGGGCTCGTGGCCCTGCCCGTTCGATTGCGTGCCGACATAGAGTTCCACGCCGCCATTATCGGTGAACTTCACGGCAGCGGGTTCCTCGCCCACCGAGAATGTGATCTCCACATAATACGCGACGCCCAGCCCACGCAGCTTCCCGTTGGCTTCCGAGCGCTTGCGGCGATCGGCGAATCCGGCCACATCTGCCCGCTTCAACGCCTCGTCGAGCATCCATGGGTAATCGCCGGAGTCGAAAGCGACACCCATCCAATTCTTGTAGGGAAGTTCGGCCGGTGACGGCAGATTGCGGCGGCGCAGTTCGATGCGGTCGATTCCGGTCTTGATCGCCGCGGCGTCCATCAGACGCTCCATCAGATAGGCGGCCTCCGGGCGGCCCGCACCGCGATAGGCGTCGATGGGCGCGCTGTTCGAGAAATAGCCTTTTACGCGCGCATGCACGATCGGCACGCGATACACACCGCCGAAGATGCGTCCGCCGGCAATTGTCGGGATGAATGGTGCATAAAGCGATAGATAGCCACCCATGTTCGCCGTACCCGTGATGCGCAACGCCAGAATGCGCCCCTCCGCATCCGGTGCGAGTTCGCCCGTCGTGCGCATGTCGCGGCCGTGATCGTCGGCGAGGAATGCTTCCGTGCGATCGCTCGTCCACCGGACCGGTCTGCCCAGCGCCTTGTATGCGATCAGGACCAGCGGCTGCTCGGGATAGAGAAAGCCCTTCATGCCGAAGCCGCCGCCCACGTCCGGCGTCACGACGCGGATTTTCTCGGCCGGGACCTTCAGGACGTGACTGGCAATCGGTCCGCGCAGATTGTCGGCGCCTTGGGACGCTGTGTAGAGCGTATACTTGTCCGCCTCGGCATCGTAGAGACCGATGGCGTTGCGCGTTTCCATTGGGCTGGCGACGACGCGGTTCTGCACGACATCCAGCGCCACACGATGCGCCGACACAGCAAAAGCGTCGGCACATGCTCTCTCGTCGCCATCGCTCCAGTCGAAGCAGAGATTACCGATGGCTCCCGGCGCCGATTGCAGCGTCCCGGCCGCGTCCAGCGCTTCGTAATCGACCGCGACGAATTCAGCGGCGTCCACAGCTTGGGCGTAGGTCTCCGCGACAATCATCGCGCCCGCCTCGCCGGCGAACGTCACTCTGTCCTTCGCCAGCAGCGGCTTTGGGCTCATCTTGGCGCCGCCGACCGGCGCCTCGCAAGGCATCGGCCCGGCGCCCGCGGCCTCGATGTCCTCATGCGTGAGGAGCGCAACAACCCCGGGCGCTTTCCGCGCCTCTTCCACGTCTATGGACAGGATCCGCGCATGTGCGGACGGTGAACGTGCGAAGGCGACATGCGCCTCGCCCGTAAACCGCAGATCATCGGTATACCGCCCGCACCCTGTGATGAAGCGAATATCCTCCGTCCTGCGGACCGGCTGGCCGACGCCGAATTTCATGTTTCCAACTCAGTGACGATAGCTCGAATTCACGCGGTCCAATTTACGCAAGAGCGCCGGCCACGCCAGTCCGCCCAACATGCCGTCGAACGCGAATGCCGCCTGGTTCGCCGTCTTCTCCGGAACACCCTGATTGGGCCAGTTCGGCTTGACTCCGCCGGCCAGCGCACGCACCTGCATCGCGCAGGCCCGCTCCAGATAGTAGATGCGCAAAAACGCGTCGGCACAGGATTTTCCGAGCGCCAGCGTACCGTGATTGCGCAGCAGCATGATGTGCTTCTCCGCACCCAAATCCTTCACCAGTCGCTCGCGCTCGTCGAGGTCGAGAGCGATTCCTTCATAGTCATGGTAGGCGACGTCTTTGCAGATCATCATCGCATGCTGATCGAGCGGGAGAAGCCCATCGGACTGCGCCGACACGGCTACGCCGTCGGTCGTATGCAGATGAATGATGCAATGGGCGTCGTCACGCTCCATGTGCAGCGCGCTGTGGATAGTGAAGCCCGCCGGGTTCACGGGGTAAGGCGAGTTCCCGACTTTGTTCCCATCGACATCGATCTTCACCAGGCTCGAAGCCGTGATTTCGTCGAACAAAAGTCCGTACGGGTTGATGAGAAAATGGTGCTCGGGGCCGGAAACGCGCGCCGAAATATGCGTGAAGATCATGTCGTCCCAGCCGTGCATGGCGACCAGCCGGTAGGTGGCGGCCAGATCGACACGCAGCCGCCATTCTTCGGCGCTCACCTGATCTTTCAGCGACGCGATTTCATCGGCTGGCGGCACGCGCGCCTCAAATTGCGCCTTCAGATCCATGGGACGCTCCTCACTCCGCTTTCACAAAGAGTGGGCTGTGCGTGGTTTTCTGTCAAACCGCGAGCACGCGTGCAACGGCAGCTTTCCAGCCGTCATACAGAACATCGCGTGACGTTGCCGCAAGGGAAGGCTTGAAGCGGCGGTCCAGCGCCCAGCGCGCGGTGATGTCGTCGACGTCGCGAAACAAGCCCGACGCCAGTCCCGCAAGATACGCTGCACCGAGCGCGGTCGTTTCGACGACCTTTGGACGATCGATGGGCAAGCCGGTGAGATCGGCGAGACGCTGGCAGAACCAGTCATTGCGCACCATGCCGCCGTCGACCTTCAACGCTGTCGGCGCGTCGAGATTCGCCGCTTCCATGTCGCGCGCCATCGCTTTGATCAGATCGCGCGTCTGGTAACAAACGGCATCGAGTGCTGCGCGCGCGATTTCGGCCGCCCCCATGTCGCGTGTGAGGCCAAAGATCGCACCGCGCGCATCCGGATCCCAATAAGGTGCGCCTAGCCCAGTGAACGCCGGAACGAAATAAAGGCCATCCGCCGCCTTTGCCGAAGCCATCAAGGCCTCGATTTCTTCGGCGCTGCGGATCACGCCCAAGGCATCACGCAGCCACTGCACGACCGCGCCCGCGACGAAGATGCTGCCTTCGATGGCGTAGGACGCCTTGCCGCCGATACGATAGGCGTTCGTCGCCAGCAGACGGTTCTGCGAAGACGGCACTACGGTTGCTGTGTTGACGAGCGCGAAACAGCCGGTGCCGTAGGTCGATTTCACATCTCCTGGCGAAAAGCACGCTTGCCCGATGGCGGACGCCTGCTGGTCGCCTGCCACGCCGAGAATGCGAACGGGAGCACCAAAGAGGTCCGGTAAGGTCTCACCGAAATCGCCCGCACAGTCACGGACGTCGGGCAACAGAGGATGTGGAATGTCGAACAAGGTGAGCAGGTCCTCGTCCCAGGACAAGGTCTTCAAATCTAGAAGCATCGTGCGCGAGGCGTTGGTCGTATCGGTTGCGTGGACCGCGCCGCCAGTCAGCTTGAAGATCAGCCATGTGTCCACCGTTCCGAATGCCAATTCGCCTTTTTCCGCGCGTTCGCGCGCGGCGGGGACATTGTCGAGCAGCCATTCGGCCTTCGTAGCGGAGAAATAGGGGTCCGGTAGCAGACCGGTCTTGGCGGCGATCTTCCCTTCCAACCCCATCGCTCGTAACGAGTGGCAACGTTCCGCGGTGCGCCGGTCCTGCCAGACGATCGCATTGTGGATGGCATGACCGGTCTTGCGATCCCAAATAACGGTTGTCTCGCGTTGGTTGGTGATGCCAATGCCGGCAATGTGCTGCGCGGCGACGCCCCTGGTAACGCCCCGGCAGCAAGCCAGCACGGCCTGCCATATCTCCTCGGGATCGTGCTCGACCCAGCCGTTGGCCGGGTAGATCTGACGCAATTCGACGGAATGGGACAGCAAGGGCCTGCCCCCGGCATCGAACAGAATCGCCCTGGTTGACGTGGTGCCCTGATCGATGGCCAGGAGAAAAGGCGCTTCCGAGGTCATTTTCATGAGTCGCTTAGGTTACCGTAGCATCTAGATTAACACGCTGTTAACGCCATTTTGCTACTGCTGCCAGAGGTGGCCGTAGGGGACGGCTGGCCATAGCACGAGGCAAAAAAAGTGGGACTGACCGCGCGGGACATGAGCGATATGGGCCGGCTCGCCCAGCTTGCCGCCAATCCGCAGGATACGACCCGCGAGGAGATCTACCTGGCCGTCGCCTCGCTTTATCGCGTCCAGAGCGCGCATTTGAACACGCGCGAACGCGAGTTGATGCACGATATCCTGCGCCGGCTGACCAGCGACGTCGAAATGGCGATCCGCATTGCGCTGGCGGAACGGCTGTCCGAAGACACCACTGCACCGCATGAGCTCATCATGCTCCTGGCCGACGACAGGATCGAAGTTGCGAGACCGGTTATCCTGCGCAGCCCTCTGCTTTCCGACGAGGACATGCTGCAGCTGGTCGCGGAGTGCGGCTCAAGCCATCAGGAAGCCGTCGCCTCTCGCGCCAATATCAGCGAGCCGGTCGCCGACGCATTGGCGAAGTGCGAGGCAGAGACCGTTCTGATCGCCCTCGTCCGCAACGTGACCGCCAGGATTTCGTCGACGGCCTATGAATTGTTGGTCGAAAAATCCAGACAGTTGTCCGATCTTCAAGCTCCGCTTGCCCAGCGCAAAGATCTGCCCGCCGAGCTTGCCAACCGCATGTGCAACTGGGTGTCGGACGCGCTCAAGACCTACATCGTGCAGAACTATGCCGTGGAAGCCAAGCGTCTGGACGCTGCGTTTGCGCACGCCGAAACGGTCGTAAAAAGCGAACCCGCGCCGCCAAAAACACCTCCGGCCGAGGGCGCCAGCAAGCTGGTCGACAAGCTGGCGACGGCGGGCCAACTCAAGCCCGGATTCCTCCTCAGGGTGCTGCACCAGGGCCAGATCGATCTGTTCGACTTGGCGTTCGCCCGTCTGCTGGGGCTGTCGTTGGCCGAGCTTCGGCAATACCTCTACGAGAAGGGCCCAAAGGGCGTCGCACTCCTGTGCCGCGCAGTGGGCATTGACCGCTGCGTCTTCGCCACGGTGTTCAACCTTTCGCGCCAGGCCCGCCTGATGAAACCGGCGCTGTCCGCGGGCGAAATGACCGAAGTCGAGGCGATATTCAGCGGTTTCAGCAAGGCTGCCGCGATGACCGAAATCCATAGGTGCTGAGGGCTGTTTCGGGTCGCGCCGCCTGCTAGGTTGCGGGCATGATAGACCCCTTCGGCCGCCACATAACCTATCTGCGCGTCTCGGTGACGGACCGCTGCGACTTTCGCTGCGTCTACTGCATGGCCGAGCAGCCGGAATTCCTGCCGAGGTCGGACCTGCTGACCTTGGAGGAGATCGAACGCGTCTGCGCGGCATTCATGCGTAAGGGCGTGGAGCGGCTGCGGATCACCGGTGGCGAGCCACTGGTTCGCCGCAATGTGATGGCTCTGATTGAACGACTGGGTGGCTGGATCGGTGCGGGCGGGCTTAAAGAGTTAACATTGACAACAAACGGCAGCCAGCTTCCCCACTTTGCCAAGAAACTGGTGGCGGCAGGCGTCAAACGTATCAATGTCTCCCTCGACACGCGCGATCCGGACAAGTTCCGCGCCGTGACCCGCTGGGGGGAGGTCTCGCACGTCCTCGCCGGCATCGATGCCGCGCTGGACGCGGGTCTGAAGGTCAAGATCAACACGGTGGCGCTAAAAGACGTTAACGAGGACGAGTTCGGCGATCTGATGACTTGGGCGCACGGCTGCGGCATGGATCTGACCCTGATCGAGACGATGCCGATGGGCGGCATCGACGGTGATCGGGTTGGCCAATATCTGCCGCTGTCGCTGGTGCGGGCGCGTCTTGCGGAACGCTTCACGCTGAATGACACGGATTACCGTACGAGCGGGCCGGCACGGTACGTGCGCGTCGGCGAGACGGGCGGCCGGCTCGGTTTCATCACTCCGTTGACCCACAACTTCTGCGAAAGCTGCAACCGGGTCCGATTGACGTGCACCGGGACCCTGTTCATGTGTCTTGGTCAGGAGGATGCGGCGGATTTGCGCGCCCCCTTGCGCGCGTCGTACCACGACGGGATGCTCGACGAGGCCATCGACGATGCCATAGCGCGCAAGCCGAAAGGCCACGATTTCGTGATCGACCGTCGTCATGCCGCGCCGGCCGTAAGACGTGCCATGTCTATGACCGGAGGTTGAGCTTGGCCCCAAAACTGCATTTCGTCGCTACGCCCGTGCCCGAAGGCCAGGCGGCGCTGTCGAATCTGCGCCAGCAATACGAAGACGTCGGTCCCGATCAGGCGGACATCATCGTGGCGCTCGGCGGCGACGGCTTCATGCTGCAAACGCTTCACGCATTCCTCGACCACGGCAAGCCGATCTACGGAATGAACCTCGGCACCATCGGATTTTTGATGAACGAGTTCAACGAGGCCGATCTGCCGGATCGTCTTGCCAAGGCGGAACAGGCGAAGGTGCATCCCTTGCGAATGCGTGCGACGACGGCGAACGAAAGCGTGAATGGTCTCGCCTTCAATGAAGTCTCGCTGTTGCGTCAGACGCGCCAAGCCACCAAGTTGCGCATCCTGGTGGACGGAAAGGTCCGTATTTCGGAACTGATCTGCGACGGCGTCCTTGTCGCGACGCCGGTGGGTAGCACGGCCTATAATCTCTCGGCACATGGCCCGATTCTTCCGATCGACTCCGCGCTTCTGGCGCTCACGCCGATCAGCGCCTTCAGGCCAAGGCGCTGGCGCGGCGCTCTCCTGCCGCACAACGCCCGCGTGCGTTTCGAGGCGCTGGAGACTGAAAAGCGTCCAGTCAGTGCCGTGGCAGACGGTCTTGAGGTCCGCAACATTGTTTCGGTCGATGTCGCGGAGGACCGATCCATCGGCATGGTCATGCTGTTCGATGCAGGGCGCAATCTCGATGAACGGATTCTTACCGAGCAATTCATCGATTAACGATTGCGGTTTCACCCCCCATTAAGAGCCGTTTAAGTAAACTGCCAAGCGGCGGGCGCTCAGGACGCGCCGGGCGCCTCGGGCGGATCATGAGCGGCTATCGGTTCGACAAGCTGAAAATTCTCGTCGTCGACGACAACCAGCATATGCGAAAGCTGGTTATCACGGTCCTGCAGGCATTTGGCACGACGCATATCCTCGAAGCCGAGGATGGCGAACGGGCATGGGCCATCATGCGCGAGGCAAATCCCGACGTCGTGCTCCTCGACTGGCAGATGCCCGGCATGACAGGCGTGGAATTCGCGCAAATGGTCCGCACCTCGCCGAAAACGCCAAACCCGTTCGTGCCGATCATCATGCTCACCGGCCACACCCATATCGACCATGTGCGCCAGGCGCGCGATGCCGGCGTCAACGAATTCCTTGCCAAGCCCGTTTCGGTGAAAGGAATTCTGACGAGATTGGTCTCGGTCATCGAGCAACCTCGCCCCTTTGTGCGCACCAGCACCTATTTCGGACCCTGCCGGCGACGCCGCACCGGCGGCGAATACAAAGGGACGGAGCGCCGCTCCACCGCCGAAGTGACCGCAGTCGACGGCTAACCCAAGGACACACGAGAGATACGGATACGAAAGCAATGCCCAAAGGACCGCCCACAGAACTGTTCATGCCGCCGAATTTGCTGAAGACCAAGGTTGGTGGCACGATCGCCGGCCTCGATACGGCTGCCATCAAGCGCGCAGAGGCCGCGATGGAGAATCTGAAAACCGAATTCTCCGACTGGATCGCCGACGATATCGCGCGCTTCGTCAACGCTTACGATGCGTTCCTCGCGACAAAGGACCATTCCCGTTGCAGTAACCTGTTCCGTGCCAGCCACGATCTGAAAGGCCAGGCGGCGACATTTGAGTTCCCGCTGGTGGCGCGCGTCGCTTCCTCGTTGTGCAAACTCATCGCCACGCTGGGCTCGCACGACAAGGTTCCGCTGCCGCTCGTGGAAGCCCATGTCGACGCCATCCGCGTCATCTACCGTGATAGGATAAAGGACGTCTCGAACCTCACGGCGCTGACGCTTGTCGAGGAACTCGAAAAGCGCGTCACGAAGGCTCTGGCGCACGCTTCGCACGAAAGCTGAGACAGCCTCAGCGATATCGCGACGCGATCAGTACCCCCGTGGCCATCGTCGCCGCCAGCATGGCGAAAAAGGCCGTCGGCCCCATGGCCGTCGTCGCCCAGCCGCACAAGAGCGGTCCAAAGATCGAACCGATCCCGAACAGCAGAACCAAGCCCGCCGCCGCGGCGATCCGCGTCTCGGATGCGATGGCGTCGTTCACATACGCAACGCAGACACCGTAAAGCGGAAAGGTGAAGCCGCCGACGAGCGTGGCCGCGATCAGGTTCGTGCTCAGACCGCGACGCGCGCTCCACACACCGAACAAGGAAGCGCATAGCCCC
Source organism: Alphaproteobacteria bacterium (assembly GCA_027456965.1). Classification (GTDB taxonomy): domain Bacteria; phylum Pseudomonadota; class Alphaproteobacteria; order Micropepsales; family Micropepsaceae; genus Rhizomicrobium. Next base: position 10,134 of record DAIDUA010000152.1, read on the forward strand.
GTCACGAGTATCGCGACGATCACCGGCCGCCGCCCGAGGACGTCGGACAGCCAGCCGAGCGGAAACTGCAACAGCCAGCCGGCTGCCATCGCCAGTCCCATGAACAGGCCGATGCCTGCGAGGCCGAACCCGGCACGCTGGGCGTAGATCGGTCCGAACGTGAAGATGATGGCCCAGGAAACACCGGCGAGCATCGTCGCCGCTGCGGCAAGAGGCGAGACTTGGAAGAGCTTCACGACGCCAAGCGGCTCCGGCGGCGCGCTTGCGGGCGCGAGATGGCGTGCGGCGGACACAGGAACCGCGGCCAGAACGAAAACGACGCCGCACAGGATAAACAGGCCGGCGGTTCTCGGATCGCCCAGGCCCAACAACGCCTGCGCCAGTGTCATCGTCGCCATCTGCACGACCATGTAGCTGCTGAACACGCGTCCGCGCAGCACATTGGGAACGCGGTCGTTGATCCAGCTTTCATAGGCGACATAAACGAGCGACAGGGCGAAGCCTGAAATGAAGCGATATCCCGCCCAGACCAGCGGCGTGACGAGCAATGGATGCGCCAGGATAATTGCCGCGGCAATCAGCGCGCAGGTGACGATCGTGCTGACATGGCCGATCCGGCCGATTACGAAACGTCCTGCGAGCGGCGCCAGAGAATAGCCGACATAGTAGGTGGCCATCATCAAGCCGATCGTGCCTGCCGAAAACGCTTCCAGATCGGCCCGAACGCTGATGACGTCGGTCTGCAGGCCATTGGCGACCTGAAGGAAGCCGGCGGACAACAACACCGCCCATACGGATAGGAATGCGGCGCGCAACGGGGTCCCCTTCACGGGAAGCCTTACGAAGCGTCGGGCTTTTGCGCAACCGGCGAGAAGGACGACAGGATGTCCAGGATGCTCGGCGTCAACACGAACGGCGATGCGCCGAACCCCGAACCTCCGCTCGAGAAAAAGCCGGGCGATGAAGACGGCGACCACATCGACGCGAGCAGTTCGGCGTAACCTGACCCGCCGGCCGGCATGGTGGGTGCGACCTCCTCCACCGATGACGCGCCTCCCAGCGCAGCCGACGCGACCGCCGTCGGGGCGGGCGGCTGGATAACGCTCAAGGATGGCTGGCCCAGCGCCCAGTCGTAAACCTCGCGCACGGTCTTGGGCGTACCATCGGGATGATAGAAGACGTTTTTGTTGGCGTCGGCGGCTTGCGGAAAAACGCTGGCCGCAGTGGCTTGGGGCGTTGAACCGTTCATGCGGATCAGGCGGCAGGCCGCGTCCGCGCCAAGGAAATGTGCCGCATAAAGTTCGCCGCCGCACACGGTGCGCCCGAGCGCGTCCTGCATCTGCGTCTTGGTCTGCTGCGCATATTCGCCGGCCATCATGGCGGAGACCTGCGGATCGTTGCGCAGTGCGAGAATGGCCTGCCGGTCGGCGGCGTTGTCGACATGGTAGTGGCCATCGGCGCCCTGTGAGATCGCGCCCGCATAGGAACCCAGGCCGAACTTAGCGCCGTAGGACTTCACCAGTCCGAGCGATGTCTGCTCGACGAACTGGAACAGGCCGGCAGCCGAGGATGTGTTTGATTGCGCCTGGGGTTTCAAACCCGATTCGCGTATCGCCGTACCCAAAAGATAGTTGAAATCCGACCCGGTGACGGCGCTGGCCCGTTGCAGGGCTGCGACGACCGTGGACTTGTCATTCAATACGCTGAGGGCTTCTGCCACCATGGCTCGGGTTCTCCCGATACGTCACCGGGTAACCTACCCGCCGGTACGGTTAAAAACCGTTAACGACGCGGCGTAAAAATTCGTCGCGGGCGGCCGGCGCGTAGGGGACGGTCTGGCCGCTGCCCCAGACAGGTCCCGGCCAGGCGGCATCGCCGGGGCTCCGGGCGACAACATGCACATGAAGCTGCGGCACCGCATTGCCAAGCGCGGCGACATTGATTTTGGCGCATCCGGTCAGTGCCTTCAGCAACTTGCCGGCCCGGCAGATTTCGTCGGTTAGGGTAACACGGTCGGTGGCGTCGAGGTCGAAGACTTCGTTCGCGCCGGCACGCCTTGGCACAAGGATCAGCCAGGGAAAGCGGGCGTCGTTCATCAGCAGGATGCGCGACAACGGCCAATCGGCGACAAGCGCCGTATCGGCCGCCAGGCGTTCGTGAAGCCGGAATTCCATGCGTGTTGTTATCCGACCGGGAACAGCGCGGGAGAAATCAGTCCCTGCCGCCAAGCGAGGAAAATGAGGTAGCAGGCGTAGGCGAGAACGAGCATGACGCCTCTGGGGCGCGACAGGCGCCAGCGCATCGCCAGCAATGGCAGCAAGGCGGCGCTCACGCCCGCCAGCACATAGACGTCGGCGGATGCCAGCAACGGCGAGAAGGTAAGCGGCGCGACGGCGGCCGTCACGCCCAGGACACCCAGCAGGTCGAAGACATTGGCGCCGATCAGGGAGCCGACCGCGAGGTTGGCGTTGCCGCGCGCAGACCAGACGATCGTGGCAATCAGTTTCGGCAGTGAGACACCGAAGGCGATGATCGTCAGCCCAACAAAGGCCTCCTGCAGATTCAGCATCCGCGCCAGGGCGACGCCGCCGGCGACGGCGAAATTGGCGCCTAGCGCCAGGCCGATGATGCCGATGAGCAGCAGGAACAGCGCGCCTACTGTCGGCATAGGCCCACCCCGCATACGCGCTTCGGCGCGGGCCAGTGACACCGAATGGTCGGCCGAACGGCGCCAATCGGAAAGGAAGGTCACGACCATGTAGAGGGCGAACGCGGCGAGCAGAAGCCATCCGTCCGTCCGTGCGATCCCGCCGCTCCAGGCGATGACTATGACGGCCATGCTGGCGAGCAGCAT
>DAIDUA010000153.1 GCA_027456965.1 Alphaproteobacteria bacterium
GCTCAAGATCGTGGTGCCGGACCGCAGCTTCCTGGCTCCCCGGCCGGGCAGCGCCGTGGTGGCCGGCAACACCGAAGTCAGCCAAGCGACCTGCAACGCTTTGCTGGGCGCGCTGGGCGCCAGCGCCTCGTCACAGGCCACGATGAACAACTTCCTTTTCGGCAACGCACGGCACCAATATTACGAGACCATCTGCGGCGGCGCGGGCGCCGGTCCCGCCTTCGACGGAGCCTCGGCCGTCCACACGCAGATGACCAACACGCGCATCACCGACCCCGAAATTCTCGAACTGCGCTATCCCGTGCGACTGGAGGAATTCGCCATCCGCCGCGCCTCCGGCGGCCGCGGCCGGCAGCGGGGCGGGGACGGCGTTGTAAGCCGGTTGCGCGTGCTTGAGGCGATGACCGCATCGCTGGTCGCGTCCCGCCGCACCGTCGCGCCCTTTGGACTGGAAGGCGGACGCGACGGCCTGCCCGGACGTCAATGGGTGGAGCGTGCGGACGGCACGCGCGAGTCTGTCGCCGGCATCGTCAGGATCGAACTTGAAGCCGGCGATGCGATCATCATCGAAACGCCGGGCGGCGGCGGCTTTGGAAAGTCCGGATAATCCGTGCCGCCGCGCGGCGCGCGGTCCCCGAAATCTTTAGATCAGATATAGCGGACGGCGGTCATCGCGATGAGTGTGATCGCGAGCAGGATGGTTGCGATCCGCTCGCCGGCGGCCATCCGGCGGCGCAGAGCCGTCGGGTCCGCGCCGGCGATAATCTTACGCCGCGCTCCGCCGATCAACGCACCCTGCACGCCCGCCGCGGCAAACGCTGCGGCCACGCCGACAGCAAGAATCTGCTCGGCCATCCCGAACGGGCCGCGATGAAGTTCGCCCCAGAGATAGAAGCCGGTGATCACGGCAAGGGCGGCCGCGCCCATCTGGGCTCCGAACAGTTGTTCGGCCCGCTCGCCGCCCAGCCACGCCAGAGTGAAGGTCGAGCCGGCCCAGAACACGGCGGCCAGAACATGGAGCACGAGGACCGTGATAAGCACGCTGAGCATGGGGCTTCCCCTTCCATTCTTCTATATTCGATACGCATATTGCACGGGTTTTCGCATTTTCGGCCTGAGGGCGGCCGGCGGATCGAAAACGAACGTGTGTACGATGATCCAGGCGATGCCGTCCAATGCGGTGATGCGAATCCCGGCGTGAACGCCCGCGATCGCCCAAAAGCGGCATCAAACCTCCAGCCGATCACCCGGACGCGCCACAAGGGCATAGAGCGCCGGCATCAGAAAAATGCTGATCAAAAGTCGCGTGAGCAAGCCGCCGACAATGACCAGGGCAAACGGCCGTTGGGAATCCGTGCCGACCCCCGTCGCCAGCGCCGCTGGCAACAACCCCAACGACGCGACCAGCGCGGTCATCATGATCGGGCGCAACCGCAGGATCGCACCCTGTCGGATAGCCTCGGCCATGGGTGTGCCGCTGCGGCGAAGTTCGTTGACATAGGAGATATAGACGACGGCCGTCAGCACCGACACACCAAACAAGGCCAGGAAGCCCACGCCGGACGAAACCGAAAACGGCGTGCCCGTGATCCAGAGCGCCATGATGCCACCCATCGGCGCCGACAGCAGCACGCCGAGCAAGGTGATGAACGGGAATTTGAAATTGCTGTAGAGCACGAAAAGGAGGAAGAAAATAAGCGACAGAGTGAGCGGCAGAATAACGCTCAGCTGCCGGCTCGAAGCGGTGTATTGCGAATATTCTCCACCCCAATCCAAACGGTAGCCCTGCGGCACGGAAACCTTTCGTCTGACCTGCCGAATGGCATCTCCCACCGCAGAGGCAAGATCGCGTCCCTGCACCGAAAACTGGACGCCGATGTAACGCGAATTGTCCTGCCGATAAATGAAGGACGCGCCGTTCGTCACCTTGATGTCCGCCAGTTCCTTGAGCGGGATTTCCTGTCCGGCAGGTGTCAGCACCGGGATATTTCCGATGGCCTGGGCGTTGTCCCGATATCGGCGGTCGAGGCGAACGACGAGATCAAACTCCTTTTCTCCCTGCACGACCTGGGTCGCCACATCCCCGCCGATGGCCGTCTGGATCAGGCTGTTGATATCGGCGACGTTCAATCCGTAACGGGCGATCTTGGCGCGATCGATGTTGATGGTGAGGCTCGGCTGCCCGAGCTCCTGTACCAGGGTCACGTCACGGATTCCGCGTACCCCTTCCAGTATCTGTTTGATGGCTTTGCCTTTTTGCTGAAGCGTTTCCAGATTGGGGCCGAAGATTTTGACAGCCAGGGCGCTTTTCAAACCCGTTTCCGCCTCGTCCACCGCATCCTCGGCCGGCTGGGTGTAGTTGAAAATGATCCCCGGAAACTGCTGGAGCTTCCGGTTTATCGCCTTGATCAGTTCCGGTTTGGTGCGATAGGGGCCGGTCCATTGCGCATAAGGCTTGAGCCCGACATAGAACTCGTCGTTGAAGAACCCTGTCGAATCCGTGCCGTCGTCGGGGCGCCCCAATTCCGAGGTCACCGTGGTGACTTGCGGAAAGGAGCTCAAGATTTCCCGCACCTTGGGAGAGAACTTCGCGGCTTCGTCGAAGGAAATGGTGTAGGGCATGGTCGCGCGCACCCACAGCGCGCCTTCATCCAGGTGCGGCATGAATTCGGCGCCGATGAAAGGGACGAGCAACAGCGAACCGGCCAATAACGCAGCCGACGCGAAAGTCGTCTTCCACGGACGAGCGAGGCAATAGTCGAGTCCCTTGACGTAAGCCGCCTTGACGGCTTCAAGCGCGGCATTGCGCCGTTCCCGCACGCCGTTCCGCATGAACCACGAGCACAGCACGGGCAGCAACGTCAGCGTGACGATCAAGGAACCGACCAGCGCGAAGACCATCGTATCCGCCATCGGCTTGAACAGCGTCCCGGAAGGCCCGGACAGGACATAGATCGGCAGGAAGCTGACCACGATCACCGCGACCGCGTAGAACAGCGGGCGGTCCACCTCCGCCGCGGCATCCTTGATGATTTCGACGACGTTGAGCGGCCTTTCCTCGTGCAGGGCGATCTGGCGGAAGATGTTCTCGACCATGAACACCGCGCCGTCCACCAGGATGCCGAAGTCGACCGCCCCGATGGAGAGTAGATTGGCCGAGGCGTTTTGGAGATCGAGACAGATAAATGCGAACAACAGCGCCAGCGGGATGGTGATCGCGACGATCATTCCCGCTCGAAAGTCGTAGAGAAAGAATATGAGAACGACGACGACCAGGAACATGCCTCGAAGCAGGTTCTGCGTCACGACCTGCGTCGTCAGCGCGATCAAGTCGCTGCGATCGTAGAACGGATGAACTTTGACGTCCTTGGGCAGGATTTCGTTGTTGAGTTCCCTGGTCTTCGCCTCGACGCGCTTGAGGACGTTCTGGGTTTTTTCGCCCGTGCGCATCAGGATGACGCCTTCGACGGCATCATTCTGTTTCTCGTAGCCGAACTCGCCCAGACGCGGCGCAATGCCGATGGCCACGCGGCCGACGTCCTTTACAAGCACCGGTGTGCCCTTGTGCACCGCCAGGACGACATTGCCGATGTCCTTCAACCTTTTGAGGCGGCCCATGCCGCGCACGTAGTAAAATTGACTGCCTTGCGAATAGAACCCGCCGCCGGCGTTGGCGTTGTTGGCAGCGAGCGCACTCTCCACCTGCGCCACCGACAGGCCGGCCCCGGCGACCTTGGCCGGATCGAGCAGCACCTGATATTGCATGGTGCCCCCGCCGAACCCCGAATCATCGGCTACGCCGGGAACGGATTTGTATTGGGGTTCGACGATCCAGTCCTCAAGGGTCTTGAGTTCCATCGCCGACCGGTCGGGGCTTTGCAGCACGTAGCGATAGATGAGACCCGAAGGCGACGACAGCGGCGACACCGAGGGAGCAACGCCGTCCGGCAGGCCGAGACCAGGCAACCGGTTGAAAACCCGCTGACGGGCGAAATAGTTGTCCGTCCCGTTGTGAAAAGTGAGAATGACGTCGGACAATCCGTAGAGCGAGATCGAACGGATCGCGGCCGTTCGCGGAATGCCGTTCATGCCCCTTTCGATGGGCACCGTGATGAGGCGTTCCACTTCCTCGGCGGCGTGACCGGGCCACTGGGTGATGATCTCGACCATGGGCGGCGAAAGATCGGGATAGGCATCCACCGGCAGGCGGTCGAGCGAGCGCGTCCCCGCGCCGATCAACAGGAGCGTCATGAGGACGATGAGAAGGCGCTGCCGCAGCGAAGAAGCCACGATCCGGTTCATGACCGAAGCCGTCCGCGGCGCGGGCTCGGTTTGACGCGTATGATCGCTCATTGGTTTTGCATGAATTGAATGAAGAGTGCGCCGTCAGCCACAATCCGGTCGCCGGCTCGCAGCCCCGCGGTTATGTCGTATCGGTCTCCGACCCGATAACCCAAGGTCACGTGCCGCCGCGCGAAGCTGCCGTCGCGCTGAGCGACATAGACGAAGGGAAGATTCTCGTCGTCGCGCAGAACCGCCGAGATCGGGGCCAGCAGTCCGGAGTTCTCATCCCGCGAGTGGATGAGCACGCGAACATACATCTGCTTCTTGAGAAGGTCTCCCGGATTCTCGACGACCACACGCGCGGCCACCGAACGCGTATCCGGGTCGACGACAGCAGAGATGTTTTTCACGATTCCGGAAAGGTTATGCGAGATGCCCGTCTCCACCTCAGCCGGGTCTCCGACGGAGATCGAACCGATGTCGGAACCGAAGATTTGCGCCATGACCCAGACGTGCGAAAGATCGGCGACGGTGAAGCACGGCGTGGCGCCGGCCGACAGAAGCTCTCCGGGCGTTATGAATTTTTCCACAACCGTTCCCGCGATCGGCGAGCGAATTATGCCCTCGATGCGTGAAATCGGCCGTCCATCCTTGACGTCCTTGATGGTTTGCGGATCGACATTCAGCGCGACCAGCGCCTGCCGCGCCGCGTCGCGGTCAGCCTCGGCACCGACGGCGTCGGTTTCCGCCTGCTCTTCTTCACGCCGAGAAACGCCTTGGTGCTGGAGAAGATCCTTGTCGAGATCGGCAAGCCGTCTGGCGGTCCGCGCGGCGGAGAGCGCCTTGCGATACGTGCTGACGGCCGCCGCAAAATCCGGGGAGGCCACGACCGCCAAAGGCTGCCCTTTCCTCACCTTTTCGCCGAGGGTGACGAACAGCCGCGACACCGGGCCGGAAAACGGCGCCAAGACGCTTGTGGACCGGTCGTTGTCGAAATCGACCACCCCGGTCGCCTCAATCGTCTTGCTGAACCTGGTCGATGCGACGGTGTAAAGGTGGATGTGCGGTCGCTGGGCTGCCGTCAGAGTCACATTACTGGCCGTCGCGGATGACGGTGTACTGGCCGTTTTGCGCGAACAGCCTGCGAACGACACGGCCGTCACCACCGCCATGGCGGCAACGGCCAGTGCGCGCGCGAATTTTCTCCGGCGTCCTTCAGGCGGCATCCCGCTAAGCGATTTATTTTGCATGTTTATCCTCGGTCAAATCCGCACGATGCCACCACCCGCCGCCAATCGCCTGAAACAAGGCGGCCGTATCGGCATAACGATTGGCCTGGGCCTGAACCAAGCCGATCCGGGCCTGTTGATAGGCTTGCTCGGCGCTCAACAGCGCCGGATAGCCGGTGTAGCCGTCCTGCAATTGTCGTCGAGACAGATCCAGCGTTACCTTGGCGGCGCCGGCGGCCGCTGCAGCCGCCTTCACGGCGTCGGCGTCCTGTTCGAGCGCCGTCAATGTGTCGGCGACATTCTGAAAGGCCGTCAGGACCGTGCTGCGATATTGCTGAGCCGCCTGAACGTACGCCGCCCTCGCGGCGCGTTCCTGGTGCAGCAGCGTTCCGCCTTCGAAAATGGGCGCCGTTACGGCCGCACCCAAGCCCCAGAACCCCGTGCCCGACGTGAACAGCTGATCGAAGGCGAGCGCCGTGCCGCCGGTATTCGCCGTCAGCTCGATGTTCGGCAGACGGTTCGCTATGGCAATCCCGATTCCGGCACTGGCGGCGTGCAGGTTCGCCGCGGCCTGGCGCACGTCCGGACGCTGCGCGACGAGTTTCGAAGGAAGACTTACGGGCAGTTCCTCCGGCAATTGCAGACTCGAAAGCTCGAATTTCTCCACCGGCGCCTGGCTCGGAAAGCGGCCCGTCAGAACCGCGAGAAGATCATGGAGCTGGGCGGATTGCTTGAGGAGCGGCGGCAGCATGGCGTTCGCTTGCGCGAGCTGCGATCTCTGCGCGGCAACGTCGAGCCCGCTGGCATAGCCTTTGGCCAGCTGGTACTTCAGGATTTGCAGCATCTTGGTGTCGGCGCCGATGATCTGGCGGGTCGCGTCGATCTGCGCTTCGATCGACGCCTGCTGGATCGCCGTGACCACCACATTGGCGGTCAACGTGGTGTAGGTCGCGATCATCTGGAAGCGGACGGACTGTTCCTGCGCCTCCAAGGACTCCGTGGTCCGGCGGTTCAAGCCGAAAACATCGGGCACATACGAAACGCTGACCTGCGGTGTGAAAAGATTGAATTGAAACTCGTTCGGCACGACCGGGTAGTTGGGCACCGGCGCGAGTATGTCCGATGCCTTCTGGCGGCTCGCGGAGAAGCCGCCCGTGACACTGGGAAAGTAAACGCCCCGTTGGGCCAGGACATTTTCCCGTGCCACCGACAGCGCCGCTTGCGCCGCCTTGAGGTCGGGATTGCCTGCCAGCGACCGTGCGATCAGATCGTTGAGAGGTTTGGAATGGAACAAGGTCCACCAGTCCCCGGAAATATCGCTTCCTTTGGCAAAGCGCTGGGCTTCGCCGCCGGCGACGTTCGGGCTCGCGACGGTGGTCGATAGCGGACGGACTGTATAACCGTTGACATCCGGAGCAGCAGGCACCTTAAAGTCGGGACCCACCGCACAACCGGAAAGGAGCAACAAAGTCAGGACCGCGAGGAAAGGCGGCACGCGTGATGGCGGCGAATTGGCCCGCTTGAAGTCGAGCGAAAAAATTTGCTCGACACCGTTGATGGTCATCTGGTCCAGCCGTTCTTTGTTCAATACGCCCGTGTGGCTTTGGCGCGGATATCCAACGCCCAGTGCCCTGATTGCGATAACCGAATCGCACTCATGCCCCTACGAAACTGTGCTTCATCGAGGGAAGGTGGATTTAGCGGCGCGGCGGCGCGCGGCTTTGCCAATCATGCGCGATCGCGACGGAAACCGCCCGTGCCGTGAAGACGAGCACGTCGGCTTTGACCCATACGAAGGGCAGATGCAGAAGCGGTGTCGCCGATGCGACGAAGACACCGGCCAGGGCGACCGCCTGGCAGAACGGGCAATCCACAGGGCTATTGTCGAGCGGGGCTTTGTGTTGCGCGAGCGACTGCGTGGCGGCGCTTTCGACGATGCCGCCAAAGCCTTCCGACCAGGCGTGGATATGAGTTTGGGTGATATAGGACTGCAGACCGAAGGCGAGGACGACAACGAACACGACGAAACGCGACGCCGAACCCAGGCGCCGGATTCCCGAATATCCCACTGCGGCAGCCGTCATAAAGCCTGCAATCGAGAGAATTGCCAAGTCTATGCTACATCGGGCGCGATCTCGCAATGGCGCTTCCTTGCCGTTCGCATCACATCAATGTCAATTAACGGTAACCTTCGGCACAATTGAGCGGCCCCGAGCCGGTTCTGACGCGAGCAGGCCGGCGTACCAGTCTTTCGGGAAGTCGACGGGCCGTTGCATTGGCGCCCGACAGTCCAAGAGATAGAGAGTGATCAGATTTTCAAACGTTGTAGGATCGGTCCCGGATCGAGATTTTGGGCTCTCGCCGCGGTCAATTGCACAATTCGTGCGCAGTCAGAGGTCCGCCATGGGAACGTTTGGTCAATGTCGGTGCACAGCGGGGATGCTGACGCTCAGGTCACAAAAAGCCTAGGTAGCCGTTTGAAAAATCAAGAAAAAATCTTCGCCGTGGCACCGATGATGGAGTGGAGCGACCGGCATTGCCGAATGCTGCATCGCCTGCTCAGCGATCGCGCGCGCCTCTACACCGAGATGGTGACGGCGATGGCGGTCATCCGCGGCGACCGCGCGCGGCTGCTCGACTACGACGCGCGTGAACATCCCGTGGCGCTGCAACTGGGCGGGGCGGAGCCGACGCAACTGGCCGAGGCGGCGAAGATCGGGGCTGATTTCGGATACGACGAGATCAATCTGAATGTCGGCTGTCCGTCGGACCGCGTGCAGTCGGGGCGCTTCGGAGCCTGCCTGATGCGCGAGCCGGCGCTGGTTGCGGAGTGCGTGACGGCAATGCGCGCGGCGGTTTCGATTCCCGTCACGGTGAAATGCCGCATCGGCGTCGACGACCAGGAACCGGGCGAAGCGCTGCGCGGGCTCATCGCCGCGTGCACGGCAGCCGGTATCAACACGTTCATCGTGCACGCGCGCAAGGCATGGCTGGAAGGCCTGTCGCCGAAAGAAAACCGCGATGTGCCGCCGCTCGACTATAACCTCGTTTACGCGGTCAAGCGCGAGAACCCGGCGCTGACCATCGTGCTGAACGGCGGCATCGCCACGCTCGATCAGGCTGAGGCGCATCTGAAGCACGTCGACGGCGTGATGCTGGGGCGGGCGGCCTATCAGTCGCCCGGGCTCCTCGCCGAAGTGGATGCGCGGTTCTTCGGCGGCGGATCACGCACGGTCGAGGCGGCTGTGGATGCTTATCTCGACTACGTCGCGGCCCAGTTGGCGCACGGCGTGCCGCTGAACGCCATGACCCGCCACATGCTCGGTATGTTCAGCGGACGTCCGGGCGCGCGCCGGTTCCGTCGTCACCTGAGCGAGAACGCGACGCGACCGGGTGCCGGTATCGACGTGCTGCGCGACGCGCTAGCCTTCGTCGCGCGGCACGAAAATGTTGCGGCCTAAGCAGGCGCGGCGCTCGGATCGCGGAACCAGCCGTGACTGTAGCACCAGTGCAGGAACAGATCCGGCCAGGCCGAAGCCGGTTTGCCCTCCGCGAGCCGGATGCCAAAACCGTGCTGGCCTTCCTCGAAGACGTGCAGCTCGGCGGAAACCTTGGCGTTGCGCAGCGCGTTGAACATCGCCATGCCGTTCGCCATCGGCGGCACAGTGTCGTCGTCGGCGGCGAAGCAGACGAAGCTCGGCGGCGTCTTGCGCGTCACCAGATTCTCGCAGGAATAGGCGTCGATCAGCGCCTGCGGCGGATTGGGACCGAGCAGCTTATCGCGCGAGCCCATATGTGCGCCCGGGCCCATGGTGATGACGGGATACATCAGACCGGCGAAGGCCGGCCTGGCATCCTCGGAGTCGACGTCGTCGACGGGCCTGTAGACGGTATCGTAGGGCCGCGTTGCCAGCGACGCCGCGACATGGCCGCCGGCCGAAAAACCGAGCACGCCCGTTCGATGGGGATCAATGCCGTATTTCTGCGCCTTGGCGCGGATGATCCGCATGGCGCGCTGCGCGTCCTGCAACGGCACGTCCTTGCCATCGGCCCAGCCTTCGCCGGGCAGGCGATAGCGCAGCATGAAGACCGTTACGCCGGACGCGTTGAGCCGCCGCGCGGTTTCCTCGCCTTCCTTGTCGATCACGATGCGGACGTAACCGCCGCCCGGCGCGAGCAGCACCGCCGAGCCGTCCGGCTTGTCGGGGCGGAACACGGCGAGCAGCGGCGTGCCGATGCTGTCGACGTAACGATCGTGGAAGGCCACGGCGTCGTCGCTGCGTTCGACGATCCTGGCTTCGAGCTTGACGCCCTCGCCGCCCGGCGGTGTTCCCGGCCACAGGGGCACGATTTCCGTCGGATCGGTGGAGAGCATGCCCTGTGCGTTCATGTCCTCCGCCAAAGTCCGGGTTGAAAGTCCGGCCAGCGCCGTCACGCCGAGACCAAGCACCGTCCGCCTGTCCATGCACCCTCCCCGCTTATCGTTGACCGCAGCATGGCTTGCGCATGCCGCCGAATGCAAGTTCACTCGCGCCGCAGCGCCGCGGGACACGACCGAATGGATTTTATGACCGCCATTGGGGGAAACGACCTGGGCACGCTGGCGCTGGGCCTGCTGATGGCCGGCGTGGTGTCGGGCCTAGTCGCCGGCACACTGGGCGTCGGCGGCGGCATCGTGATCGTACCGGTGCTGTAT
>DAIDUA010000154.1 GCA_027456965.1 Alphaproteobacteria bacterium
GTCGCGCGACGGCTCGAATTTCAGCGCAGCGCCAAGTGTATTCGGATCGACGGCGACCAGCACCAGATCGCTGGCGCCGGCGTAATGGCGCTCAAGCGTCCCCATCACCTGTTCGGCGGTCGAAAAATGCACGAAGTGGTCTTCGTGATCCTTTGCCGAGCCGGCGTAGAGCCCTTCGCGCTCGGCCAGCGACCATTCGGCCTTGTGGCAGATTTTGTAGATGAGCATGCTCAAGCGCCGGTGAACAACATGTCGATCGCGCCGAGGATACAATACCGCTCTGCTTCAAGATTGGCGACGGCTGGCTGCAGCATTTTGGCCGGTATTGGTCCGAGGTCGGGTATTGCGATCACGTAGGGCTCGCCCTCCACGACAACCTCGGGCAGCAGATGCTCGAGGAACTGAATTTTTGTTGGAGCAATCAAGGGCGCAACGATGCGCGTCGCAAAGCGTTCGAGGCGGTCTGACTGCAAAACAACGAAGTAGGGGTGTTCGGCACGCGTACGCGGACTTGGATTGGGGAACACGTCGAACTGCCGCAAGCTCACCACTTGCGATATTCCTCACTCCAAATGCCTTGCTCTTCGATAAAGCGGTTGTAGGAGTCGATCGCCTCTTTATGCTCCTCTGACCAGCGGTCGATTTTTGCGTGGCGCACGCGTCTGCGCAGTTCTTCCTCGAGGGTCTGCGACAGGTTGATCCCCATTGCTTTCGCCTCGGTCAGAATTTCCGCATTGATGGAGACGTTCGCCGCGCGCTTGCGGGCGGCCTTTTTGGGCTCGCCCAGACGGAGCGGCCTGCCTTCCTCGGAGAATCCCTTCATCATGCGTATAACTTATGCGCATTCTGCATGCGCATCAAGAAAGCTTATGAAGTACCTGTATCCATTGGGCTTTGTGAGGGATTTTATGGATGGGAGCCGTCACGCCAGCGCCAGCCGCCTTTCGTCTTCTTCCGTGCGATCGCGACAAACACCGCGACTGGCACCGCAACCGCAACGATCGACGCGCTCTGTCTGATGTCGCCGGCCCGTTAGGCGGCCTGCGCCGTCCCTCCCACCGTCAAACCGTCCAATCGCAACGTTGGTTGGCCGACGCCCACCGGCACGCTTTGCCCGTTCTTGCCGCAGGTGCCGATGCCGGTGTCCAGCTTCATGTCGTTGCCGATCATCGTCACACGCGTCAGGGCCTCCGGTCCGCTGCCGATCAGCGTGGCGCCTTTGATCGGCGCGCCGACCTTGCCGCCCTCCACCAGATAGGCCTCGGTGCAGGAGAACACGAACTTGCCGTTGGTGATGTCGACCTGTCCGCCGCCGAAATTGGTCGCGTAGATGCCCTTCTTCACGCTGGCCAGGATTTCATCCGGAGTCTTGTCGCCAGCCAGCATATAAGTGTTGGTAATGCGCGGCATGATCGCGCTGGCATAGGACTGCCGCCGCCCGTTTCCGGTGGGCGCCATGCCCATCAGGCGCGCGTTCTGCCGGTCCTGCATGTAGCCTTTCAGGATGCCGTCCTCGATCAGCACCGTCCGCGAGGTGGGCGTGCCTTCGTCGTCGATCGATAGCGAACCGCGCCGTCCGCCGATCGTGCCGTCGTCGACCACGGTGACGCCGGCCGCCGCCACGCGCTGCCCAAGCAGGCCCGAGAACGCGCTGGTTTTCTTGCGGTTGAAGTCGCCTTCCAGGCCGTGACCGATGGCTTCGTGCAGCAGGATTCCCGGCCAGCCGGGGCCGCGCACGACCGTCATCTCCCCGGCCGGCGCGGGCACCGATGTGAGATTGACCAGCGCCTGGCGCAGGGCTTCGTCGATCGCGGCGTGCCAGTAATCCGGGGCCAGGTAGGTTTCGTAACCGCCGCGTCCGCCGCCGCCGAAACTGCCCGATTCCTGGCGACCGTTCTCTTCCACCACCACCGATACGTACAGCCGCACCAGTGGGCGGACATCGCGATAGGTCTCGCCGCCGGCGCGAATGATCTCGACGGTCTGCCATTCCCCGGCCAGCGAGCAGGAAACCTGATGCACGCGTGGGTCCTTGTTCCGCGCGTAGGCGTTCATGTCTTCGAGCAGCTTCACCTTCTTCTCGAAGGCGGCCGTCCCGAGCGGGTCGGTATCGGAATACAGCTTCACGTTCGTGCGGGCTGGGGCCCGGGCAGCCACGCCCGAATGCCCGTGCGCCACCGCCCGCACGGTCTCGGCCGCCCTGGCGATGGCGTCTTCTGATAGCTCGTTGGCGTGGGCGTAGCCGGTCGCTTCTCCGCACACCGAGCGCAGGCCAAAACCTTGAGTTGTGTCGAAATTGGCCGCCTTCAACCGGCCGTCATCGAAGGCAAATGATTCGCTTTGGCAGAATTCCAGGTACAGTTCCCCGTCGTCGGCGCCCTTTAGGGCCTCGTCGACCTTGGCCTGGATGCGGGCCCTGTCCATTCCGGAGCGGGAGAAAAAGAGATCGGCAGCCACTGGAACCTCCATTTTGGCCGCCCCGGGGTGCAAGAATCCCGGAAAAAGGCCTGTTTCCACCATATCGGCGTTCGGGACGGGTTGCACAAGCCCCTGCCGCGAGGGTAGGGACGGCAGCGGGACCCGTGCCATAAGGTCGCATACCTTTATGTCCTTAAACGCCTCTAATTCGCATATAGAATCTTGGAAACGGCCTAAGAATCGCTGGTGGCGCGGCATGAGTCGCGCGCAAGTCCGTATTTTTACGAGGTGACGATGTTCCTCAGAAAGACGCCTGTTGTTGCTACCGCCCTCGCGGCCTTTGCCGGTCTGTCGAGCATGGCTGTTGCCGCGCCTTACAACTGGGAAATGGATATGCAGGCTGCGGCATCCCCGGTGATGGCGCAGATCGAGGATTTCCATCGCCTGCTGCTCTATATCATTACGGCGATCTGCATTTTCGTGGCGGGGCTGCTGATCTGGGTGATGATCCGCTACAATCAGCGGGCCAACCCGGTTCCCAGCAAGACACACCACAACACATTGCTGGAAGTGGCGTGGACCGGCATTCCGGTGATCATCCTGGTTCTGATCGCCATCCCTTCTTTCCGTCTCCTCTATTTCGAAGCGGACATTCCCAAGCCCGACGTCACCATCGAGGCCATCGGCAAGCAGTGGTTCTGGACCTATGCCTTCCCCAAGGACGGCAACTTCCAGTTCGATTCCTACATGCTGACGACTGCGCAGGCGAAAAAGGCGGGCGAGCCGCGGCTGCTCGGCGTCGACAACCCGCTTTACGTGCCGGTGAACAAGGTCATCGAAATCGACACCACGGGCGCGGACGTGATCCATTCCTGGTCGGTGCCGGCCTTCGGCGTGAAAATGGATGCGGTTCCCGGCCGCATCAACCGCACTTGGTTCAAGGCAACGCGGCTCGGCAGCTATTACGGCGAATGTTCCCAGCTCTGCGGGGCCAACCACGCCTATATGCCGATTGAGGTGAAGGTGGTCACCGAGGCGCAATACCAGGCCTGGCTCCAGGCGGCGAAGAAGAAGTACGCGGCAAACGACGAGCCCGACGCGATTCGCGTCGCGGCGAATTAATCAAGGACAGCGACATGGCGGACATGGCCCACGCACACGAAGAACATCCGCACGGTTGGCGGCGTTACGTTTATTCGACCAACCACAAGGACATCGGCACGATGTATCTTGTGTTCGCGATCTTCGCCGGCATCGTCGGCGGGGCGCTGTCGATGGCGATGCGCGCGGAGCTGATGTTCCCGGGATTGCAGGTCTTCAGCAGTGCGCACACCTACAACGTGTTCGTCAGCGCCCATGGGCTGATCATGATCTTCTTCATGATCATGCCGGCGATGATCGGCGGGTTCGGAAATTGGCTGGTGCCGATGATGATCGGCGCGCCGGACATGGCGTTCCCGCGCATGAACAACATTTCGTTCTGGCTGCTGCCGTTTTCGTTCACGCTGCTGATCGCTTCCATGTTCGTGGAAGGAGATTCCGGCGGCATCGGCATGGGGGGCGCCTGGACGATGTACGCGCCGCTGTCGACCACCGGCTCGCCCGGGCCGGCGATGGACTTCGTGATCTTCGCGCTGCACATCGCGGGCGCCTCGTCGATCCTGGGCGCCATCAACTTCATCACCACGATCCTGAACATGCGCGCGCCCGGCATGACGCTGCACAAGATGCCGCTGTTCGTCTGGTCGATCCTGGTGACGGCGTTCCTGCTGCTGCTCTCGCTGCCGGTTCTGGCGGGCGCCATCACCATGCTGTTGGCCGACCGTCATTTCGGCACGAGCTTCTTCAATCCGGCTGGCGGCGGCGATCCGATCCTTTACCAGCATCTGTTCTGGTTTTTCGGGCATCCCGAGGTCTACATCCTGATCCTGCCGGGCTTCGGCATGATCAGCCACATCGTCTCGACGTTTTCCAAGAAGCCCGTGTTCGGCTATCTCGGGATGGCCTACGCGATGGTCTCCATCGGCTTCATCGGCTTCCTGGTGTGGGCGCACCACATGTACACGGTGGGCCTGTCGGTCGATACCAGGGCGTATTTCGTCTTCGCGACGATGGTCATCGCGGTGCCGACGGGCATCAAGGTGTTCTCGTGGATCGCCACCATGTGGGGCGGCTCCATCGAGTTCAAGACGCCGATGCTGTGGGCGATCGGCTTCATTTTCCTGTTCACCATCGGCGGCGTGACCGGTGTGGTCCTGGCCAATGCCGGCGTCGACGTGTCCCTGCATGACACCTATTATGTGGTGGCGCATTTCCACTATGTTCTGTCGCTGGGCGCGGTCTTCGCGATCTTCGCGGGCTGGTATTTCTGGTTCCCGAAATTCACCGGCTACACCTACAACGAGACGCTGGCCAAGCTGCACTTCTGGATCACGTTTATCGGCGTCAATCTGGCCTTCTTCCCGATGCATTTCCTCGGGCTGGCCGGCATGCCGCGCCGCATCGCGGATTATCCCAACGCCTTCGCGGGCTGGAACTATGTCTCCTCCATCGGCGCCTTCATCGCCGGTGCGGGCGTGCTCGTCTTCCTGGTGACGATGGCCGAGGCTTTCCTGCGCAAGCGCAAGGCCGGCGATAATCCCTGGGGCGTGGGCGCCACGACGCTGGAGTGGACGTTGTCCTCGCCGCCGCCGTTCCACACCTTCAACGAGTTGCCGAAGATCTCCTGATGGCGGACGCAGCGACCCTTGCCCTTTCGCGGCCCGCCGCAACGGTGGGCGACTTCATCGCGCTGCTCAAGCCGCGCGTGATGTCGCTCGTCGTCTTCACGGGACTGACGGGCATCGTCGTTGCGCCCGGCTCCGTCCATCCGCTGATCGCCTTCAGCGCGCTGCTTTGCATCGCCGTGGCGGCCGGCGCCTCCGGTGCGCTCAACATGGCCTACGACAGCGACATCGACGCGCTGATGGCGCGCACCGCGGGCCGTCCCATCCCCATGGGCCGCATCGCCCGCGAGGACGCGCTGGCCTTCGGCTGGACGCTGGCGGTGGGCTCGGTGACGCTGATGGAACTGTTCGTCAACGATCTGGCGGCGGCGCTGCTGGCTTTCACCATCTTCTTCTATGTCGGCGTCTACACGCTTTGGCTCAAGCGGCGCACGCCGCAGAACATCGTGATCGGCGGACTGGCCGGGGCGCTGCCGCCGGCCATCGGCTGGGCGGCGGTGACGGGTACGCTGTCGGCCGAGCCGTTGCTGCTGGTCGCGATCATCTTCCTTTGGACGCCGCCGCATTTCTGGGCGCTGTCGCTCTTCCGCTCGGACGACTACGCGCGCGCCGGCGTGCCGATGATGCCGGTCGTCCGCGGCAAGCGTTCGACGCGCCGGCAGATTCTGGCCTATGCGCTGGTGTTGGTGCCGTTCGGTCTCGTTCCCGCCGGGATCGGGATGGCCGGGCCTCTCTATCTGGCCGCTGCGGCGGGATTGGGCGGGCTTCTGCTGTGGCACGCCGTCCGGACCTTGCGCGAGACCGATGAAACGCGCGAGCCTGCGGCGCGGCGGCTGTTTGCGGTGTCGATCTTCTATCTGTTTTCGCTGTTCGCGGCATTGATCGCCGAACATCTCGTCGGAATCGCACCGCTGCATGTCTGGATGTGATGCGATGGTCGATGACGGGCGCAACGAACGCGAGCGGCGCAAGCGCAATGTGGCGATCGCGTTGGTGCTGTTTGGTCTGGTTGTTCTGTTTTTCCTGATGACGTTGGTACACGTGCATCCGTAATCGAAGGGGTCTGTTCATGGCACATGGTCAAGTGAAGCACGACTATCATCTGGTCGATCCCAGTCCGTGGCCGTTCGTCGGCTCGATTGGCGCCTTCACGATGCTGGCCGGCGCCGTGTTCTGGATGAACAAGAGCTACACCGGCTTCTTCGGACTGCCGGTGAACGGACAGCCATGGATCTTCGTGGCCGGGCTTGTGCTCGTGCTCTACACGATGGCCGGCTGGTGGCGCGACGTCATCTCCGAATCCGTGGTCCGCGGCGACCACAAGCCGGTCGTGAAACTGGGCCTGCGCTTCGGCATGGTGCTGTTCATCGCTTCTGAAGTGATGTTCTTCGTCGCCTGGTTCTGGGCCTATTTCAACACGGCGATCTTCCACAACGACGTCGGCGTCTCAAGCTGGCCGCCATCCGGCATCGTCACGCTCGATCCGTGGCATTTCCCGCTGCTCAACACGTTGATCCTGCTCACCTCGGCCACGACCGTGACCTGGGCGCATCACGCGTTGCAGAACGGCGACCGCAAGGGCGCCATCCACGGGCTGATGCTGACCATCGCGCTCGGCCTGTCCTTCACTTGTGTCCAGGCCTACGAATATTCCCATGCGCCGTTCACCTTCGGCTTCAACGGCGCCGCACTGACGCCCTTCAC
>DAIDUA010000155.1 GCA_027456965.1 Alphaproteobacteria bacterium
CGCTCACTGAGGTCGTCCAACGCCTTGGACAGATCGGTAGCGTCGGCGCCCTTAAGGCACGCGTCGAGTAAGGCTTCCGCGCCGCCATAGGAATACGGGCCGGCGCCGTCGCGGCCCCAGACGACCAGGGCTTCGCGCGCAGCCCCCAACAGCGCATCGCGTTCGCTGACGGCGGCCCGCGTGCGCGCACCTGAAATCCTGAGCGTGCGGCGCAAGCGGCTCGATACGTTCTGTTCGGCCAGCGCCCAAAGTCCCGCGGCAATGGCGAGCGCGACCGCGCCTGTGGCGATCACGGCCAGCACCATATCCCGCTCGGCGAGGACGGGAGCTGCGGCCATGGCGGGCTGGGCCGCCAGAGCCAAAGCTACCAGCGTGGCACCCCGGCCACGCCGTCTTCCGCTTGCGACCCCGGCGCCCGGGTTTTTGTTATGTCCCATTTTGGGACTCATCCCGGCTTCCCCCGATTCCCGCCCCATGCGGCGAATCACTGTGGAATCAAGATGATACGGGCGTTAACGGTCCACGCAATAGAATGTGGTTAAAAAAGTGTAAAAGACCAAATCTAGAGAGGGCCGCCATGAGTAGCGGCAAAGGTTAATTCCCGAGTCAAATCAGGCGCCTAAGAAATCCGAGTACGGAAGGTCGCCGATTCTCCGAAAATCGGCGTCCACAGCTAGTAGCGGTAGTGATCCGGCTTGAAGGGGCCCGCCTGGGGCACGCTGATGTAGGCGGATTGCTGGTCGGTGAGCTTCGTCAACTTCACGCCGATCTTCTCCAGGTGGAGGCGGGCGACCTTTTCGTCGAGGTGCTTGGGTAGAGTGTACACCTTCTTCTGGTACTTGCCCGGATTACAGAACAGCTCGATCTGCGCCAGCGTCTGGTTGGTGAAGCTGGCCGACATCACGAAGCTGGGGTGGCCCATGGCATTTCCCAGGTTCACCAGGCGGCCTTCCGACAGAAGGATGATGCGCTTGCCCTCGGGAAACTCAATCTCGTCCACCTGCGGCTTGACGTTGTGCCATTTGTAATTCCGCAACGAGGCGACCTGAATTTCGGAATCGAAGTGCCCGATGTTGCAAACGATGGCGCGGTCCTTCATCGCCCGCATGTGGTCGATTGTGATAACGTCCACGTTACCGGTGGCCGTGACGAAGATGTCGGCGCGGGGCGCCGCGTCTTCCATCGTGGTGACCTCGTAGCCTTCCATCGCGGCCTGCAGGGCGCAGATTGGATCGACCTCGGCGACCATGACGCGGCAACCGGCTTGGCGCAGAGACGCCGCCGATCCTTTGCCGACATCGCCGAAACCGGCGACCATGGCCACCTTGCCGGCCATCATCACGGCGGTGCCGCGGCGGATGCCGTCGACCAGCGACTCGCGGCAGCCATAGAGATTATCGAATTTCGACTTGGTGACGCTGTCGTTGACGTTGATGGCCGGGAAGAGAAGCTTGCCGTCCTTCTCCATCAGATAGAGGCGGTGCACGCCGGTCGTGGTTTCTTCGGTCACGCCGCGGATGTTCTTTGCGATCTGGCCATACCAGCCGGGCTTGCTTTTGAGGCGCTGTTTGATGGCCGCGAACAGGACTTCCTCTTCTTCGTTCGACGCCTTGTCGAGGAAGGCCGTGTCGCCCTGTTCGGCGCGCAAGCCGAGATGGACGAGCAGGGTGGCGTCGCCACCGTCGTCGAGGATCATGTTTGGCGTGCCGCCGTCAGCCCATTCGAAGATGCGGTGCGTGTAGTCCCAATAGTCCACCAGGCTCTCGCCCTTGACCGCGAATACCGGCGTTCCGCCCGCCGCGATGGCCGCGGCCGCGTGATCCTGCGTCGAATAAATGTTGCACGAGGCCCAGCGGACGTCCGCGCCCAGCGCCTTCAGTGTCTCGATCAGCACCGCAGTCTGGATGGTCATATGCAGCGAACCGGCGACGCGTGCGCCATTGAGCACCTGTTTCGGGCCGTATTCGGCGCGCGTGGCCATCAGGCCAGGCATCTCGGTCTCGGCGATGGCCAGCTCCTTGCGGCCCCAGTCGGCGAGGGAGATGTCCTTGACGACGTAATCGTGCGCGGCGGCCATAGCGATATCCTTTGAGGAAGCGGGCCGGATATAGCAGCGGGCCATGGGGGGAGCAAGAAACATATAAAGAAATCTGCATGTCTTTATCTGTCCTGGCGCCGTACCAGAGGCGGCTGGACAGCAATGCGGCATATCTATATATTGTATGCATCTGTAATAAATGAACTAAATATCGATTTCCGAAATCCTTCTGCGCCATTCGTTTTCAATTTTTCTGAAATGGGGGCCCCCTCCTGGGGCCTTAACGATCCGCTGTCGGCCAACACCACCGTGGATACGTGGGAATTTGCTCCCGCTGGTTCAACGGGGTGCGGCGATTTTGACGCCGCCGCCGTTCACCAGCGCGACCGGCGCGGGCCTATCATCGCGGCAAGGACAGGAGGACGGCCATGCGCAATTCGATCGCGGCATTGCTTGTGGTCATGGCGACTGTCGGTCTAGCGGTGGCAGCACCTGCAGTCGATACGGCGCAGCATTATGACGGCTTCCTCTATTCGAAACTTCAGGCGATCGGCACGCGGGCGGAGGCCCCCGCCTCTTTTCTCCAGACCGTCGACGACAAGGACGTCCCCATCCTGAAACACGCGTCGATGTGGCAGAACGATCCGGTGCTGCAGGCACATCTGGGGACGATGGTGACGGTGGACGGCAAGATGCAGGGTGATGTCCTGTTCTACACAGCCGTCAAGCCATATGAACCAAAAGGACCCACGCCATAGGCGCATCTGCAGGTCGCCTACGGCTGTGCAAGGTCTCCTGGCCTGTTTCATTTGATACAGCGCGCAGGAACCGATTAATGTGCGCCCGGAGTTGCCAGGACTGGGTACCTTCCTCTCCGTTGTAATCATGCCGTTCGGGGTTCTTGATGATCATTCCGGCAATCGCGCTGGGTGCCTTTTGCGCCACTATGGCCGGCGGCCTTGTGGCTCTTCGCTTCCGCGACAAGCTGCATCTCATCCTGGGGTTCAGTGCCGGCGCCGTTGTTGGCGTGGCGTTTTTCGACCTCATCCCGGAGTCCCTGGCGCTGGGTGAAAAGTTCTATTCCGGGGCGACGCTTCTGTCCTGCGTCGCGCTGGGTTTTCTGATCTATCTCGTGCTCGACCGGTTGGCGCTGTTGCACGGCGAGGCAACCGCGCACGACGAACATGATCACCATCACGAGCATGGCGCGTTGCGAGGTTCGATCGGTGCGGGAAGTCTGTCGCTGCACAGCTTCCTAGACGGGATGGCGATCGGTCTCGGTTTCCAGGTCTCCACAGCAGTCGGCGCCGTGGTGGCGATCGCGGTGCTGACCCACGATTTCTCGGACGGCGTCAACACGATGAACCTCGTTCTCAAGAATGGCGGCAGCCGCACGGCGGGCCTGCGCTGGCTGCTGTTTGACGCCACAGCGCCGGTGGTGGGCATTGCCTCGACGTTCCTTTTCACGCTGCCCGACAGAATCTTCGGCATGGTGCTCGCCATTTTCGCGGGGTTCTTCCTCTACATCGGCGCCAGCGATCTCGTGCCGGAAAGCCACCACGCCCATCCCAAGTTCCTGACAACGGCGATGACGCTCGTCGGCGCGGCGGTGATCTATCTGGCGGTGAGTTTTGCATGGATTTGACGGCTAGTTCTCCTGCCGCAATGCCATGTGCAATCCTGCGGTGGCGTGCCATGATGACCGGGGAAACGAGCCTTGATGCCGTGATCAAAAATTTTTCCGACCATGCCGCCAACGAGCGGACCTTCCTCGCCTGGGTACGCACCGCCATCGCGGTGATGGCCTTCGGCTTCCTTGTCGAGCGGTTCGATCTATTCCTGGCCCTCGCAACGCGAACGTTGGGCGGTCGCGCGCCGCATCTACCCAACCAACCGCTGGGTCATGTCGCGGGTCTGATTCTCATTGTCGCGGGGATCGCGATGATCGTCATTTCGGCGCTGCGCTTCGTGCTGATGGGGCGCATGATCGACAGTGCCGCCGAACACACGCATATCGGCTCGCGGATCGACATCGCGCTTGCGGCGATGCTGGCGCTTCTGGGGGGCGCCCTGTTCCTCTATCTCGCGCACGCTTCCGTCGCAACATTCTGACGAAGATCGATTCGCTTGGGCGCCACGCTTAAGGTGTTGCCGGCCTCACGCGCACCTGCAGCAGGGCGGCGTGGCGCGCGCCGACCAGAGGCACGCATAGACGAATGCGGGGACATCGACTGGCTGATGGATCGTGTACCCGAGCCAGATATGGAAAAGGCCGAAGACCAGATTCAGAACGCCGACGACGGCAAGCAATATCTTCGGTATTGCGGCACCTTCTTGGGACGGCGCCAACCCATACGACAATCCTGTAAGCGCTCGCCTCGCGATAACGCGCCGCGATGCTTCAACAAGAGAATGAACCTGATTCCGAACTCCAGAAGGAGGCAAGGAAACGGCTGTGTGGCGAGTGGCCTTGCTTTCGCCACGTTCGCGGCTTTATCGGGTGCTCAAATAATGGGCGTGTTACGCGATTTCGGGTCGGATTTTTCGACAACGGCTGCATTGAAATTTTTTGTCATCGTATTTGACCGCCAATAGCCGCGTAGTTTCGTCGCGTCGGGACGCTTCATGCGGAGAATTGCCCGAATCTTATTGTGCCATACGCATCAAAATGACGCTCTGAAAACGCTTTCCTTTCGTACCCATTTGCTAGACCAACAACACGATTGTGAACGCAGAAGCAGACATGCCGTTCAAACCGAGAGCGGCGATCGACATCAAGGAGTGACATCGTGGATCGCGTAGTCGCAACTGTTGCAGAGATGGACGTTCGTTATCTCCCAGCCAATGAAGCGCCCGATGCTGGAGGCTTCCTTGGCACGGTATGGAAGCGGGAAGTGAACGTCCGAGATTTCATCCAGCGCAATGTGACGCCGTATTTCGACGACGAATCCTTTCTGGCGGATCCTACCGAACGAACAAGGCAATTGTGGAACTTCGTTCTGGAACTGATGGACCAAGAACGCCTTAAGGGCGGCACACTCGACATGGACACAGAGATCGTCTCCACCATCGTCTCGCACAAGCCCGGTTATATCAGTCAGGAGTTGGAGCAGATCGTCGGTCTTCAGACGGAAAAGCCATTCAAGCGCGCCCTGATGCCCTTCGGCGGAATCCGCGTCGCGGAGAACGCGGTCGAGGCCTACGGTTATAAAGTCGCACAGCCGGTCCACGATTTTTTCACGCTGTACCGCAAGACCCACAATGACGGCGTGTTCGACGTCTATACCGATCAGGTCAAGAAGGCGCGCAAAGCCGGGATTATCACCGGCCTGCCGGACGGCTACGGCCGCGGGCGCATCATCGGCGATTATCGCCGTGTCGCGCTGTACGGCGTCGACCGTCTGATCGCCGACCGCAAGGACCAGTTCAATCAGCTCGATACCGTTATCAACGAGGAAACCATCCGCCTGCGCGAGGAGTTGGCCGAGCAGATCAAGGCTCTCAAGGAACTGAAGGCGATGGCGAAGTCCTATGGCTTCGACATTTCGCGTCCGGCATTGAACGCGCGTGAAGCCGTACAGTGGACCTATTTCGCCTATCTCGGCGCGGTGAAGGAGCAGAACGGCGCCGCCATGTCGCTCGGCCGCGTCGCCAGCTTCCTCGACATCTATTTCGAACGTGATCTCAAGACTGGTGTTCTCCGCGAATCCGAGGCGCAGGAAATCATCGATCATCTGGTGATGAAGCTGCGCATGGTGCGTTTCGCCCGCACGCCGGAATACAACGGCCTGTTCTCCGGAGACCCGACCTGGGTAACCGAGGTACTGGGCGGCATGAGCATGGATGGACGTCCCCTGGTCACCAAGACCACGTTCCGCTTTCTGCATACGCTGTCCAACCTCGGTCCGGCGCCGGAACCGAACTTGACAGTATTGTGGTCGGAGAAGCTGCCGGAGGCGTTCAAGCGGTACTGCGCGCAGATGTCGATCGAGACCAGCTCGATCCAGTATGAGAACGACGATCTGATGCGTCCATACTGGGGTGACGATTACGGCATCGACTGCTGCGTCTCCGCCATGCGGATCGGCAAGCAGATGCAGTTCTTCGGGGCCCGCGCCAATCTCGCCAAGACGCTGCTCTACGCAATCAACGGGGGGCGGGACGAAACCACCGGCGAACAGATCGGGCCGTGTTTTGCGCCGGTCGCCAGTGATGTACTGGATTACGGCGACGTTCTGGCCCGTCTGGATACGATGATGGACTGGCTGGCCGGCACTTACATGGATGCGCTCAATATCATCCATTACATGCACGACAAGTATTGCTATGAGCGCCTCGAGATGGCGCTGCACGACCGCGATATTCTGCGCACCATGGCATGCGGCATCGCGGGGCTGTCCATCGCGGCCGATTCGCTGTCAGCGATCAAGTTCGCCAGGGTACGTGCGATCCGCGACGAGCACGGCCTGGCCACCAAGTTCGAGATCAAGGGCGAGTTCCCCTGTTACGGCAACAACGACGACCGGGTGGATTCGATCGCCGTCGATCTGGTCGAGTGCTTCATGCGAAAGCTGAAGACCAAGAAGACCTATCGCAATGCGGTGCCGACGCAATCGGTCCTGACGATCACGTCCAACGTGGTCTATGGCAAGAAGACCGGCGACACGCCGGACGGCCGCAAAGCCGGCGAGCCGTTCGCGCCAGGCGCCAATCCGATGCATGGCCGCGACAAGAAAGGCGCTTTGGCGTCGCTCAGCTCGGTGGCAAAGCTGCCCTATGAGTATGCGCAAGATGGAATTTCCAACACCTTCTCCATCGTGCCAGGCGCGCTCGGCAAGACGCGCCACGGCCGCAAGGAGAATCTGACGGGCTTGCTCGACGGCTATTTTTCGAAAGCGGGCTTTCACCTCAACGTCAATGTGTTCGACCGCTAAATGCTGCTGGATGCGATGGATCATCCCGAGAAGTATCCGCAGCTCACCATTCGCGTGTCGGGCTATGCCGTCAACTTCATCAAGCTGACGCGCGAACAACAGCTGGATGTCGTCAACCGGACCTTCCACGACCAGGTATAGGAGGGCGAGCGTGCACGGCATGAATGTCAATGTGGAGGGTTATATCCATTCCGTGGAAACCGGCGGAGCGGTCGACGGCCCGGGTCTGCGTTTCGTCGTGTTCCTGACGGGATGCGCGTTGCGTTGTCTCTATTGCCACAACCCCGACACGTGGCATATGCCGGACGGCAAGAAGATCGGCGTGGCATCCCTGCTCAACGAGATCGCCGAATACCGCGATTTCCTGCGGCGCACCGGCGGCGGCGTGACGGCGACCGGCGGCGAGCCTCTCGCGCAACCGGACTTCATCACGGCCCTGTTCCAGGGTTGCAAGGCGCTTGATCTCCACACCGCGCTGGATACATCCGGCTTCCTCGGCGCGAACGCCACCGACGCGCTTTTGGCCGCAACCGATCTCGTGCTGCTCGACATCAAGTCCTTCGATCCCGTGGTCTATAAGCGGCTGACGGGGGGCAGTCTCGCCCCGACGCTACGTTTCGCAGAGCGGCTTGCGGCGATGGGCAAGCCGACCTGGCTGCGCTACGTGCTCGTCCCGGGGCTGACCGACGATCTCGCCTCAATCGACAAATTGGCGGCTTACGCGAAAGATATGGGCATGGCGAAGGTGGAAGTTCTGCCATTCCACAAAATGGGCGAGAGCAAGTGGGGGACGCTCAAACTCCCCTATACGCTGCAAGAAAAACAGCCGCCCTCCGCCGCGCTTGTCGCCACGGTCAAGGCCATTTTTGTCGGGCACGGACTGAAAACAGTTTGACGGTGTCGGCGTTGAGATGCCCTCAGCGTTCGCGCGGCGGGGGTGCGGTGGATTCGCGTTCAATGAGCGTATGCGGCACCAGGCGGTTGCTCGGCTTGGGCCGTGTTCCCGCCTTCAGGTTGCGGATGTTGTCGGCGATGATGTCGATGGCCGTCGACGCGATTTCGTAGATAGGTTGGCGAATGGTCGTCAGTTGCGGCCAGACCGAGCCAGCGATCGTGTCGTCGAAGCCGACGATGGAAATGTCGCGCGGCACGTCCAGGCCCTTGCGATGCGCCACCGACATGACGGCGGAAGCCATTTCGTCGTTGCTGGCGAAGATCGCCGTGGGAACCTTGCGGCCCGACAAAAGCTGCTCGGCGGCTTCCAGACCGGACCGGTAGCTGAAATAGCCCTGCGCTACCATCGGTTCCTTGATCTTGTAGTCGGTGTCGTGCAGAGCCTGCTCGAATCCCTTGAAGCGCTGCGTGCTCGATGTGTGGCTCGGATGGCCCTTGATGAACCCGATGCGCCGATGGCCCAGTTTGAGAAGGTAGTTGGTCATCTCGTAGGCGGCCTTGCAGTCGTCGATCCCCACGCAGGTCACCTCGCCGCGAAATCCTCCTGTCGCTACGGAAACCACGGACACGCCGGCCTTGAGCAGCTCTGAAATCAATTTCCGCGATTCGCTGATCGGCGCCGTGAGTACCATGCCGTTCAGGCCGCCCTTGACCAGATGGCGCACGGCGGCGACGGCGGCTTCCGGATTGCCGATCTCGCATTTGTCGACGACCAGTTGCATGCCGTTGCGGCCGCTGCCGTCGAGCGCACCGATGAGCAGTTCGTTGAAATAGGCGACGGAGGGGTTGCAGTAGACCAATCCGACGCGTGCCTCTGCGGCACTCGCCAGGCTGCGCGCGGCCTTGTTAGGCCTGAACTGCAGCGCCTGTATGGCTTTGTGGACCGCGTCGCGCGTCTCCTCGCGCACGTTTGCCTCGCCGTTGACCACGCGCGAAACCGTCGTTTTGGAAACACGGGCACGGCGGGCGACGTCATAGATCGTCGCGATCGTCCGTTTCTTGTCGCGGCCCCTCGTGCTCACCGACTTCGATGTCATGCCCAATTCTCACGCGTGAAAGGTTACTTTCCGTGTTCCTTTGCGGTGCCGCAAGCCCCAGCGCCGCACGACCCGCTCACGTATATATGACCGGCGAGCCTGAGCAATGCGATTTGCTGCATGGCAAGGATGTGCGAGCATTCGACAAGCCGAATCCGCTCCGGCCGGCGCCGCCTGCGCCGGGAGCCAAGACGTCCTAGGGGGAATATATGAAATACGCCACTTTGCTGATTGCCGCGGTGTTGCTGGTCGGCGCGGCGGCGTTTGCCGCTGACGGCGACAAAGATAAAGGTACCGACAAGCCGGCCGCCAAGACCGACTATTTCCAGCCCAGCGAGGTCAAAACCAGCGGTACCGTAAGGATCGGCTGGAGCTCCATTTCTTATAATGCCGTAGCTGGCACACTGATTGTCCACCCCAAGGGTTGGGACGACGCCGCCGGCGAGTCCAAGGATAAGGACAAAGGCGCCGGAACCAAGAATCCGACAGCCGAAGCCTCGATGTTTTATGTCGCCTATTTTCGCAAAGGGGTCGATCCGAGCACGCGTCCGATTACCTTCATCTACAACGGCGGTCCGGGATCTTCGACCGTGTGGCTGCACATGGGGGCCTTCGGGCCAAAGCGCGTCATAACCAACAACGACACGCACACACCGGCGGCGCCCTACAAGCTGGTGGATAACCAGGACAGCCTGCTCGATGCCAGCGATCTGGTCTTCATCGACGCTCCGGGAACCGGCTTCAGCCGGATCGCGGGAAAGGACAAGGAAAAGGAGTTCTACGGCGTCGATCAGGACGCGCACGCCTTCGCGTCGTTCATCCAGCAATTCCTCTCGAAATACGGTCGCTGGAATTCGCCGAAATACCTCTTCGGCGAAAGCTACGGCACGCCGCGTTCCGCCGTCCTGGTGAATGAGCTGGAAAACGATGACTCCATCGACTTCAACGGCGTTATGCTGCTGTCGCAGATCCTGAATTTCGATCTCAGCATCGATGGTCCGGAAGGCAATCCGGGTATGGATCTGCCCTATGAGCTGGCGCTACCGACCTATGCCGCGACAGCCTGGTATCATCATAAATTGCCCGGCACGCCGCCCACGGATATGGTCGCCTTCGTGCACCAGGTCGAGCATTTTGCCATGACCGACTACGCGCGTGCGCTGGAGATCGGCAACAGCCTGGACCCCAAGCGTCGCATGGCGATTGCCAACAAGCTGCATGACTACACCGGGCTGCCGGTGTCCTACATCCTGAAGGCCAATTTGCGCATCGACGGCGGGGAATTCGAGAAAAATCTGGACGGTTCCGCGGACCTCACGACCGGCCGTCTCGACACGCGGTTCCTCGGCCCCACGCTCGATCCCTTGAGCAAGGAATCCGAGTACGATCCGCAATCCTCCGCAATCAGCTCCGCCTATGTCTCGGCGTTCAACAATTATGTTCGCACGGACCTGAAGTACGGCATGGGCATGACCTACAAGCCGCTCATCGATATCTATCAGAGCTGGGATTACAAGCACGCGCAGCCCAATTCCGACCGCAAGCGGGACATGCGCCTTAACGTCATGCCCGATCTGGCGAACGCGATGAAACAAAACCCAGATCTCAAGATCATGCTCAACGGCGGCTATTTCGATCTGGCGACGCCGTACTACGAAGGCTGGTACGAGATGCACCACCTGCCGATCCCGCCCAGCCTGCAGGGAAACATCGAATACCACTATTACCAGTCGGGCCACATGGTCTATGCGAACGAGGCGTCGTTGAAACAGCTCCACGACAACGCCGTGGCGTTCATCAAGGCGACCGACAATGTGAAGTAGCATTCCTAGCGGGGCCGGGACGGTCCATCGGCGGAAGCCGGGTTCGTGCTGTCGCACGGATTCGGCTTCTTCTCTTCTCTAGGGCGGGTCCTTACTCTTCGCCGAACTTGGCTTCGATCAGAGCGAGGATCGCGGTCAGTGCCGGTTGTGCGTCCTCGCCGGCAGCGCATATCTCAACCGTGCTGCCCAAGCACGCCGCCAGCAGCATGAGCCCCATGATCGAGCGCGCGTCGACCGTCTGGCCGTCTTTGCTGACAGTGATGTGCGACTGAAAGCGGGCGGCGGCTTCGACCAGCTTGGCGGAAGCGCGCGCATGCAAGCCCCGTTTGTTGGTGATTCTGGCGACGGCGCAAAGCCGCGCTCCCTCGGACATCGCTGTCAGACCCCGCCGCCAACCAGGTCCGCAGAGCCGGCGCGCATATACTTGCGCCCGGCGTCGATCGCTTCCTTGACCGCCTGTTCCAGGGGCATCTTGGTGCGTGCGTCGACCAGTTTTATGAGGCTCGGCAGATTCACACCCGCCAGCACTTCGATCTTGCCTTTTTCCAGCAGTGTCAGCGCCAGATTGCACGGCGTGCCGCCGAACATGTCCGTGGCGACCACGACGCCCTTGCCGAGATCGACCGACTTCACGGCCGCCGCAATCTCGCGCTGGCGGCGCTCGATGTCGTCTTCCGGACCGATGCAGACGGCGCGCAGATGCGTCTGCGGGCCGACCATATGCTCCATTGCCGAGATGAATTCCTGTGCCAGACGGCCGTGGGTTACGAGTACGATGCCAATCATGAGGGTTTCCGTTTGGGGGGCGAACCTTATCAATCCCGCAGCCTGAGGGAAGGGTTAAATGGGGTTGACATTTTCGCGATGCAGGTCACGCGCGTAAGCCGCCGCTGCGGCAACGATTTTGGCGGGCGCGGAGGCCTCGAAAGGGGCGAGTCTGACCACCGGCGGGGCCAATTTCGCGGGTAAGAGCAGCGCGGCCGGAGGTCGGAACCGACGGTGGTCCGGAAGGCGTGGGGCGTCCGGTCCGAGTTCGACGACCAGGGCAATGCGGGCTCGGGGCGCATGGGGAAACTCAAGGATGCCGACACCGCGCACCTCGATCAACCCGGCAAGTCTCGCCGTGGCGCGCGCAAACAGTCTCCCGCGGGACATAAACAACTCACACCGGTCGTCGGCGACAAGCGTAGCGCCCGCGGCGATCAACCTGAGGGCAAGGTCGGATTTGCCGCTACCACTCTTGCCGAGCAGCAGGACGCCCGCATCCCCCGGCGCGCCGAATGCCGTAGCGGCACCGTCCAGGCGAACACAGGTTGCATGGATATTGAGGGTCGCCTTTGTTGTCATGTCAGACGTGTCAACGGTAGCTCGACGATGAACCGCGCTCCGCCCTGTTCGCGATTCTCAGCCCATATGCGGCCGCCGAGCCCGTTCGCAATCTGCCGGGCGATCGAAAGGCCGAGACCGGAGTTCTTGCCGAAATCCTGTTCTGCCGGGCGTTCGGTATAGAAGCGCTCGAATACGGTTTCGAGGTTGTCCGGCGGAATGCCCGGGCCTTCGTCTTCCACCTTGATGCGCGCGAGAAGGCCTTCCGCCTGGGCCGAGATCGTGACTGTTCCTCCGTCCGGGCTGAACGACAAGGCATTGTCGATCAGATTACGGACAATTTGCCCGAGCCTTTCGCTGCGGCCGATGACGATCGCTTCCGGCGGCAGGCGCAGGTTCAACGACAGTTTTACCCCTCGCGGAATCTGCGTCACGTTGTAGACTTCTACGATCGTCTCGAGTAACCGTGCGAGGTCGACGGGCTCGCTCGCCTCGCGGCTCAGTTCTGCGTCGAGGCGCGACGCGGCGGAAATATCCGTGATCAGCCTGTCGATACGCTTGACGTCGGTGCGTATGATCTCCAGCAGGCGAGACCGTGATTTGTCGTCGGTGGCGCGAGAGAACATCTCCACCGCGCTCTTGAGCGAGGTGAGCGGATTCTTCAGCTCGTGCGCGACGTCGGCCGCGAAACTCTCGATCGCGTCGATGCGGTCGTAAAGCGCCCGTGTCATCGCCGAAAGACTTTGCGAAAGATCGCCGATCTCGTCGTTGCGGTCCGACATGTCGGGAAGCGTTTCCCGCCCGGCGCGGCCCCGCCGCACGCGGTCGGCCGCTTCGGCGAGTTTGCGCATCGGCTCGGCGATCGTGCCGGACAGGATGAAGCCGGACACCAGCATCACGGTGAACGCCAGGAGGAAATACATGATCAGCGTCGCGCGCTCCTGGCGCAGGATATCATCGATATCGCCGCCTTCGGTGGAAACGAACAGCACGCCGTAGATGGTCCGGAAACGTTGAATGGGAACGGCCACGGAAAGGACGAGTTTGTTCTGTTCGTCGACGCGTTCGGCCGTGCCTGTGGCGCCTTCGAGCGCCTGGTCGACCTCGCTGTAAACTTTTCCGTTCTTGCCCGCTTCGAAATATGGGGCCAGTTTGACGAACGGACGGACGCCCATGATGTTGTCGTAAAGATGGGCAACTGCACGCTTGAACCGGCTCCAGTCGTCAATGGGGGGGAGCTCGGTGACTTGTACGATGTTGCGAGCAAGCAGGTTGCGGGTGTCGATAAGGAGTTGCCCGTCGTTGTCGTACAGGCGCCCGCGCAGTCGCGTCGGCGCCAGCAGTTCGCGCAGCAGCGGTGCCGCGTCATCAACGTTGATAGACAGCGTGTCGCTGACGGTCGCGTATTCCGCCAGGGTGTTGGCGACAATGCGGGCCTGCTCCTCGACGCCTGTGAGCCGCTCGTCGACCAAACCCTCGCGGCTGGACTGCACGGCGAACACGCCGGCGATCAACAGCAGGAATGTGACGACGTTGATGACGATAATAAGCCGCCGAAGCCTGGAATGCCGCGTCGGCCGCGTGTAGTCGAATATGGTCATGCCCACGGCTGCTGCACGTCAGGTCTCGCGATAGCGGTAGCCGACTCCGTAGAGCGTCTCGATCGACTCGAAATTGTCGTCAACCTGCTTGAACTTCTTGCGGAGGCGCTTGATGTGGCTGTCGATTGTGCGGTCGTCGACATAGACTTGATCATCGTAGGCGGCATCCATCAGGCTGTCTCGGCTTTTGACGAAACCGGGACGTTGTGCCAGGGCCTGCAGGATAAGAAATTCCGTGACGGTCAGCCGCACGGGCTTGCCTTCCCAGGTGCATTCGTGGCGTTGCGGATCGAGGGCCAGCTTGCCGCGCACCAGCGCTTCCTTTTTGCCTTCTGGCCCCGGGGCGCCTCCCTTGTGCGCCTCGGCGCGGCGCAACACGGCCTTCACTCGTTCCAGCAGCAGCCGCTGCGAAAAAGGCTTGCGAATATAGTCGTCGGCGCCGGCATTGAGACCCATCAGCTCATCGATCTCCTCGTCTTTCGAGGTGAGAAAGATCACCGGCAGATCAGCGCCCTGCCGCAACCGCCGCAGCAACTCCAGTCCGTCCATGCGCGGCATCTTGATGTCGAGGATGGCGAGGTCCGGCGGCGTGGCGCTAAGTGCCGTCAACGCCGATGCGCCATCGGTGAAGGTGCGGACATGATAACCTTCCTGCTCCAGCAACATGGAGACCGAAGCCAGAATGTTCTTGTCGTCGTCTACAAGCGCGATGTTTGCCATGGGTCCTGCCCGAGATAGCCCATATACTATAAGACCATACGGCAGAAATCCCAACCACCGGAGGTGAAACCGAACAGGCCCGGCGCCGTCTCGGCCTTCGACTCGCATCGATGCCGCACGATCATGCCGTTTTATGCGCGGTATCGGCTCTCCTACCCAGCCGCCTTGATCGTGCGGTGGCGCTGATCAGGCGGACGCCCGGCGCATTATCCAGCCGTAGAGCAGCACGATCAGAGCCACGAACGCGGCCAGGCCGACATACGGTGCGGGCGCAAAATTGGCGGGCACCAGCCCCAGAGGCGCGTCGGTCGACAGCGCCACGATCAATCCCGCGAGCACGACGCCGAACAGGCTCTCGCCCACAATCATGCCGGAAGAGACCAGCACCGCGAGTCGTTTGGCGTGTTCCGGAGACTTCGCGCGGGCCGCCCAAAGGTCGTACAGATGCCCGATAAA
>DAIDUA010000156.1 GCA_027456965.1 Alphaproteobacteria bacterium
GATCACGCCCTGGGCCAGCGCCGATATCAGGCTCGCTTGCGGGGCGGGCAGGGGCTGGGCGACGGCGGTGGCCAGCCGCGGTGCTCCGGCGAAGCCGTAGGCCTGGTTGAGCAGATTCAGGACGGGCGGAATGACGGCGGCGCCCGCAATGACGCCGATGATCAGCGCCCATTGCTGTGCGCGTGGCGTGGCGCCGACGAGCTGCCCGGTCTTCAGGTCCTGGAGGTTGTTGTTGGATATCGTGGCGATGGCGAAGACGATTGCCGTGGCGAACAGGGCATAGGCGACAATGGCGCTTTTTTCGACGGCCGCCGGCTGCGCCACGGCGATCAACAGCGTGGCGCAGATGATGATCGCCAGGATGCCCACGCCGGAGATCGGGCTGTTGGAGGCGCCGATCAGTCCGGCCATGTAGCCCGTGATCGCCGCCACGATAAAGCCGCCGATGAAGATGAACGGCACCATGGCGACGACCAATTGCCAAGTCTCGTTTACCAGTGGCGTTGTGCCGAGGAAGAGTTTCAGCAGGTACGCTATGACGACGAGGCATACGACCGCGAGGAGGCCGATCCAGGCGGGGGAAAGATCAACGTCACGCGTATCGGTCGCGTCCTTCGCGGCGCGCGACGCCGACATGGTCGAAATCACGCCGCGCACGACCGGCCCCACGAGCTTGGTCAATGTCCAGATCGCGGCCACGCCGATTGTGCCTGCGCCGATGAAACGCACTTGCAATGTCCACACGGATATCGCGTGCTGACTTGGCGAAAGCGCAGGTGCGGGAGACAGCGCGGTCAGGATCGGAACCGCCCCGGCCCAGGAGATCAGGAGGCCGACCAGCATCGCGACGCCGACGGAAAGGCCGACGAGATAGCCGACGCCCAGGAGCGCCAGGGAAAAAGACATGTCATAGCCGCTCACGCCGAATCCGAGGCGAAAGAAGCCGGCTACTTCGCCGGCTGCCACGCGCGTCGCGGCTAAAATCGCCATGCCGGCCGAGGCAATCGAGCCGTAGACCACGGCAAGCAGGCCTTCGCGCGACTCTGCCGAGCCCTCGCGCGCCTGTGTGCCCACTTCGAGGACTTCCGCGGCCGCCCCGCCCTCGGGATAGGGCAGGTCGGACGTCGTCACCATCGCCCGTCGCAACGGGATGGTGAACAGCACGCCCAGCACGCCGCCCGACGCGCACACCCAGAACGACGTCCAGAACGGGAAGCCCGTCCACCAGCCCACGATTACCAGGCCCGGCAGCACGAAGATGATCGCGGACAGCGTGCCCGCCGCCGAGGCGACCGTCGGCACGAGGTTGTTTTCCAGAATGGACGCGTCCTTGAAGGCGGATAGGACGGCCATCGAAATCACGGCCGCGGGAATGGAGGTGGCGAAGGTGAGGCCGACCTTGAGGCCTAGATAAACGTTCGCCGCAGTAAATACGAGCGTGATGAGGATGCCGAGGATGAGACCGCGGATCGTCATTTCGGTGACGCGCTTGGTGCCGGATGGGGTGCTCACAGGCCCTCTCGCTTGAATCGCCGGGACGAGAGTGACATGGCCGGCGGGATTCGAAAGATGCTTTGCGTTCAAAACCTTGGCATGGAGGCGCCAAACGGCGCATCGAGTCACATTTCGTAATAATAAAGTACTTTACAAAACAAAGTATTTGGTGCAGAAATACGCGGCATTTTGGAGATTCGCAGCATGGCCGACGTGAAAGACGACATTTCCTACATGCGCCGTCTTGCCGAGCAGGGCCGCCGGGGTCCCATCCTCGGCGGAACATTTCTTGCCGCGGCCGGCGTTGTGTTCGGCGGTACGTGCTTTGTGCAGTGGGCCGGGCAGGACGGCTTGCTGCCGATTTCAGGCTGGGGGCTCCTCTATTTGTGGCTCGGAGCCTTCGGCGTATTTGCCTTGGTCTGGTTTGCTCTGTTTTTCCGGTTGCGCGCCCGCGCGGGTTCGGTGAGCAGCGCCTCCAACGCCGCGTTCGGCGTGGCTTGGAGCAGCTGCGGAGTGGGTGTCTTGGTGGCGTTTGCCGCGACAGAAATCGTTGCCGCCGTTGTCAAGGCGCCAATTGTATTGAACGCATACGTCCCGATGATCTTCGCGTTCTATGGCGTGGCTTGGTTCTCGAGCGCCGCCATGGCCCGACGGTCCTGGATGTTTGCGGCGGCGGCCGCGTCCTTTGCCTTCGCGTTTATCATGGCGGCTCTGGCAGAGAACCGGCTGCAGACGCCGATGATGGGCGTGGCTCTGCTGCTTCTGCTGACCGTGCCGGGATTCCGGCTTATGGTCGAAGACGAACGTCAATGACGGACGATTTCGACATTGCGGCGATCGACGACGTCATTCACGGGCGATTACGCCTCGGGGTCATGGCTTACCTGTCCGGCGGCGGCACCGCGGACTTCAACGAGTTGAAAGCCCGGCTTCAGGCGAGCGACGGCAATCTGTCGGTGCACCTGCGCAAACTCGAAGAGGCAGGCTATGTTGCAATTTCTAAGACCTTCGCCGGACGGAAGCCGTTAACGCGCATCGTGCTGACCGACAAGGGGCGCAGCGCCTTTGTCGCTTATCTCGATGCCATCGAAAAACTGCTGCCTAGGCATGAAGACGGAATGTAACAGAGTCCGCGACAAGCGAACCGTCGAGCCGCTCAAATCCACTCGACCTTGATGACCTCGTAGGAGCGTGCGCCGCCCGGAGCCGCGACTTCCACCGTGTCGCCCTTGCCCTTGCCGATGAGGGCCCGCGCGATGGGCGACGAGATGGAGATGCGGCCATTCTTGGCGTCGGCTTCGAGGTCGCCCACGATCTGGTATTTGCGCTTTTCGTTCGTGTCCTCGTCGGCCAGCGTGACCGTGGCGCCGAACTTCACCGTCGCACCGGACAGTTTGGAAACGTCGATAACGTCGGCGCGGCCGATCTTGTCTTCGAGTTCGATGACGCGGCCTTCGATGAAGGCCTGACGCTCTTTGGCCGCGTGATATTCCGCATTCTCCGAAAGATCGCCGTGCGCCCGCGCTTCGGTGATCATCCTGATGACCGCTGGCCGCTCGACCGTCTTGAGCAGGTTGATCTCGTCTTCCAGGGCTTTGTAGCCCGACGCGGTCATGGGTATTCGTTCCATGTCACCAATAATCCCGTTAATCGCACAATCGCACCCTCCCGCCTCGCGCAGGCAACCCGGCCAGATGCGGAAGTCGCGAAGGTCGGCCCTAAATCCTTGTCATGACTGGATTTTCCATCCTCACTGAGAGGCGGGCACAGACAAACTGTAAGACTGGAGTGGGGCAACTTCAAGAGAGCCCGCGCGCAAGGCTGCGATGGCCTCGGTCGCTGCAGCCGCCCCGGCCATGGTTGTGTAATAGGGGACCTTCATCGTCAGCGCCGTACGCCGGATAGAGGTCGAATCGGCCAGCGCGCGCGCGCCATCCGTGGTGTTGAAGACAAGCTGGACCTCGCCGTTCTTTAGGGCGTCGACCACGTGCGGGCGGCCTTCCAGTACTTTGTTGATCGTCTTGACCTTGAGGCCCGCCGCTTCGAGCGCCCTGGCCGTGCCGCGCGTGGCCACGATGTCGAAGCCCATGGCGATCAGGGCGCGCGCCGGCTTCACGGCATCTTCCTTGTCCGCGTCGCGAACCGAAATGAAGACGTGGCCGGAAAGCGGCAGCTTCAGACCGGCGCCGATCTGGCTTTTGGCGAAGGCGCGGCCAAAACTTTCGTCGAGTCCCATGACTTCGCCGGTCGAACGCATTTCCGGGCCGAGGATGGTGTCGATGCCGGGAAAGCGTGCGAAAGGCATCACTGCTTCCTTGACGCAGACATAGTTCGGTTTGCGCGCCGTCAGCTTGAAGGATTTGAGCTTCTCGCCGGCCATGACCCGCGCGGCGATTGCGGCGACCGGACGCCCGATCGCCTTGGCGACGAACGGTACCGTGCGGCTGGCGCGCGTGTTGACCTCCAGCACAAAAATGTCCTGACCCTGCACCGCGTATTGTACATTCATCAATCCACGGACGTTCAGTGCCCTCGCGAGCGCGACTGTCTGGCGTTCGATTTCGGCGATCACGTCCTTCTTGAGCGAGTGGGGCGGGATGGCGCAGGCCGAGTCGCCGGAATGCACGCCGGCTTCCTCGATATGCTCCATGATGCCGGCAATGAAGACGTCGCCGGCATCGTCGGCGATGGCGTCCACATCGATCTCGATGGCACGGTTGAGGAACCCGTCGATCAGCACCGGATTGTCGCCGGAGATGCGAAACAACTCGCCGGATTGGAGCGTGGCCTTAAGGTCCGCCTCGTCGCCGACGACGACCATCCCGCGTCCGCCCAGCACGTAGGAGGGCCGCAGGATTACCGGATAACCGATGTCGCGTGCGGCCGCGATCGCTTCTTCTGCCGTCATCGCCGTGGCGTTGTGCGGCTGCTTGAGGGCGAGATTGTTCAGCAAAACCTGAAAGCGCTTGCGGTCTTCGGCCAGATCGATGGCGTCGGCCGAGGTGCCGAGCAGCGGAACGCCGGCTTCCACCAGCGTGTTCGCCAGTTTGAGCGGCGTCTGGCCGCCGAACTGCACGATCACGCCCGCCAGCGTTCCTTTGGATTGCTCCAAGGCGACGATTTCCAGGACGTCTTCCGCGGTGAGCGGCTCGAAATAAAGCCTGTCGGAGGTATCGTAGTCGGTCGAGACTGTTTCCGGATTGCAGTTGATCATGATCGTCTCGAACCCTCGTTCCGAGAGCGCGAACGCCGCATGACAGCAGCAATAGTCGAATTCGATGCCTTGGCCGATGCGGTTGGGACCGCCGCCCAGGATGATGATCTTCTTGGCGTCCGTCGGCCTGCTTTCGCATTCGGCCGTACCGGCGACAGGTGTTTCGTACGTGGAATACATGTAGGGCGTCAGCGCCGCGAATTCCGCCGCGCAGGTGTCGATTCGCTTGAAGACGGGGCGCACGCCGATTTTCTGCCGCATGGCGCGGACGTCTTTTTCCTTTTTCCCGCTAAGTGCGGCAAGGCGCGCGTCGGAAAAGCCCATCGCCTTGAGACGGCGCATTCCATCGGTGTCGTCTGGCAGGCCGCGCGCCCGCACGTCGGCTTCAACGGTCAGGATCGCCTCGATTTCCCGCAGAAACCAAGGATCGTATTTGGTGATCGCCGCTATCTCATCGAACGGAAAGCCATAGCGCATGGCCTGTGCGGTGAGGCGGAGGCGGTCGGGCGTAGCGCGCGCCAGGGCGGCGCGGATCGTATTCTTGTCGTTTTCGATCGGGATTTCGTCCAGGCCGGTAAGGCCGGTTTCCATCGAACGCAAGGCCTTCTGCAGTGACTCCGCAAAGGTGCGGCCGATGGCCATCGCCTCGCCGACGGACTTCATGGACGTGGTCAATAGGGGCTCTGCGCCGGGAAACTTCTCGAATGCGAAGCGCGGGATCTTGGTTACGACATAATCGATGGTCGGCTCGAAGGACGCCGGTGTGACCTTGGTGATATCGTTGGTCAGTTCATCGAGCGTGTAGCCGACGGCCAATTTCGCCGCGATCTTGGCGATGGGGAACC
The DNA here is from genome assembly GCA_027456965.1 of Alphaproteobacteria bacterium. Lineage (GTDB taxonomy): Bacteria > Pseudomonadota > Alphaproteobacteria > Micropepsales > Micropepsaceae > Rhizomicrobium. The sequence goes on from DAIDUA010000156.1 coordinate 5,554, forward strand.
CGGTCGCCTTCGAAGCCAGTGCGGAGGACCGCGAGACGCGTGGGTTCATCTCGATCAGAACCATGCGCCCGTCCGCCGGGTTGATCGCGAACTGCACGTTCGAACCGCCGGTCTCCACCCCGATTTCGCGCAGCACGGCGATCGAAGCGCTGCGCATGCGCTGGTATTCCTTGTCGGTGAGGGTCAGTGCCGGCGCGACCGTGATCGAGTCGCCGGTATGGACGCCCATCGAGTCGACGTTCTCGATGGAGCAGATAATGATGGCGTTATCCGCCTTGTCGCGGACGACCTCCATCTCGAATTCTTTCCAGCCGAGAACGGATTCTTCGATCAGCACTTCGTTGGTCGGCGAAGCATCCAGCCCGCGTTCCACGATCTCGAAGAATTCCTCGCGGTTGTAGGCGATGCCACCGCCGGTGCCGCCAAGGGTGAACGACGGCCGGATCACAGCGGGCAGGCCGACTTGGTCAAGCGCCTGCAGCGCGTGCGTGAAGGCTTCCGGCGAAAGTTCCATCACCGGGTTGTTGGAGTCGTCGTAGAGGAAATTCCCGGCGGAATCCTTCTTGTGGCGCAGATAACCCTTGAGCGTGATGCCGCGCGGGACGTCGAGCCCGATCTTCATCATCGCCTGGCGGAACAGTTCGCGGTCTTCGGCCTTGTCGATGGCCTCGGCCGAGGCGCCGATCAGTTCGATGTCGTACTTCTCCAGCACGCCGCGTTTGCGCAGGCTCAGCGCCGTGTTGAGTGCCGTCTGGCCGCCCATGGTGGGCAGCAGCGCAAAGACCTTGCCGGGCGGCACATTGGCCTTTTCGCGTATGATGATCTTTTCCACGAAGGACGGCGTGATCGGTTCGATGTAGGTGGCGTCGGCCAGCCCCGGATCGGTCATGATCGTCGCCGGGTTCGAGTTCACCAGGACGACGCGGTAGCCCTCGGCTCGCAGCGCCTTGCAGGCCTGGGCTCCGGAATAGTCGAATTCGCAAGCCTGGCCGATGACGATAGGCCCGGCGCCGATGATCAGGACAGTGTGGATGTCGTTACGCTTGGGCATCTGGTCTCGCAGGCAGGCGGCAGGGCGCGCGGCTGCACGACCTTCAACGCCGGAAATTTGGGCTAAGTGGATTGTTTAGAGGGGGACACCGTCGACCGCAACCCCTGTTTTCCCCGGGGACACGAGGTTGTTCGGCGCAGCGTCTTTTCGGTCATCAATATGCGGTACCGGTAAGCCTCCACAGCTGCGTCCGATGCACAGCCAATAACCCGATCACAGGTCCGCGATGGCTAACTTCGCCAGCGCAGCGTTCGCTCCTGGACCGGGTTGGCGAACGGCGCGCCGCTCTCCACCGACTCGGACCATGCCTTCTTGAGGCGATGGTACCAGATCGCCGGCTGGTCGGCGTCCTGGATGAGCATCAGGTTGGGGTTGAACTTCAGTCCCTCGCGCTGGAGTTCCACCATCCGGCGATCGTCGCCCAGGAAGGTCGGCCCGAGTGCCATGAAGAATGGCTTGATGAAGCCGAGCCAGGCGGGCCAGAAGAATATCTGCGTCACTTCGGTCGTCTCGGCATCGCGCGGCGTGCAGACCGTCAGCCCGATCACGTCCAGGCGCTTGCCGGCGATCGTGCCCGAGATGTTCTCGAAGCGGGTGCTGGGCAGCTCGAAGGTGATTTCGGTGGTCACATCGCCGCCGAGCATCTTGTACGCCTGCTTGGTGGGCTTGTGCCGGGTCATTACGAAGCCGTTCGGCAATGGCGCGTAATTCTTGGCCTTTTCACGAATCTTGACGCGCCACCACCAGCGGCCGTGGACGAACGGCGCATGTGCGGGGTCCATCAGGCCGATCACAGCGTGGTCGATACCGCAGCGAAATGTCTGGCTTTCCACCCAGCGTGGTGTGGCGCCTTTGAGGGGGATTTCCGGCGCCTCGCACCGTGGCGGGGCGTTCTCGTGGCCGGACGCAGGCATATAGACCCAGATCAGCCCGTCGCGCTCCCGCACCGGAAAGGACCGCACCCGAATTCTTGCCGGGTCCATGTCCTGTCCTGGGACAAGCGAAGGGATGTGCGCGCAGACGCCGTCGGTCTTGAACCGCCAGCCGTGGTAGGGGCATTCCACCGTGCCCTCGGGCAGCATCTTGCCGGCCGACAGCGGCACCCCGCGGTGCGGACAGATATCGCGCAAGGCGAAGGCGGTTCCGTCCCTGGCGCGCCCAATCAACATCGGCTCGCCGAGCAGCGTCTCGCGACGCATTGCGCCGGGCTTGAGCGTCGCGGAACGCGCACCCAGATACCAAAGGTCGCGAAGGAAAAGGTCCTCGGCCATGGCGGCAACTGCCCTTTTTGCCCCGGAATGAGGCGGCGGCTTCAGGGATTAACGCGGGCAGGGGGCATTGTCGATATTGCCGGTTCCCGAGAGCCCTATTTGGCGCCTTTGCCCGTTCCGACAGGTTTTAGCAGGCTGTCGAGGGAGGTCAGGAATTGGGCGCCCTTGTAGGCCGGCAGCTTATATGCCCAGCCGGCCGCGTGGACGTTGATTTCGTGGGCTTCCTTGGCGACATCCGGCTTGCCCGGAACGGCATCTGCAAAGACCCGGGCCCAGTAATTTCCACCCTGCTTGATGACGTCCACGCTCACGATCAGCCCGTCGAAAGTTCGGGTGATGACGCGCGAGCTTTGCGTGTCGAAGTCGAAATTTCCGGAGGGTTCGACATCGTCGAACGAGAAGCCGGCGAGCGCGTCGGCGACGTCGTCCGGCCCGCCGGGGTCGGCGATCTGGCGGCCGTGCGGGATCGGCGACAGCGTGAAGTCTGTGTCGCTCGGCTTGTCGCGTCTTACCGTATAAGCCGGCCCGGACAGAGGACGGACGTCGGCCTCCTGGATGCGGCTGGCGTCGACGTCCACGACCTTCTTGTTCATCCAGTCCGCCTCGCTGGTGTGCGGTTGGAATGGGCTTTTGACCAGCCAGCTCTGGTTGTTGTCCGGTTTGCGAACGAAGAGTTCGACGGTGTCGGAAGCGTCGCCTGTGTCCTCGCTCTTGCCGACGATGAGCGATGCCAACGTATGGTTGTGATCGTCGCTGACCGTGATCAGGATGCCGTTGCCTTTGGGCGGTGCGTCGAGATCGACATAGTGGAACCAGTCGGGACGCGTGGTCTTTGGCTCGATGGTCTGCAGCGCCGCGAGCCCGACCAGTGTCTTGCGGACCTCCTCGAACGAAGCCGGATAATTGCTGCGGCCGGGCAGCACCCAGCCTTTCTCCGGCTTGAACGTGACGTCGAAGGTGCCGCTCTTTTTGGACTCGATATGGATGTGCGTTGCCTGGCTCAACTCGCCTGCGAGACCCGGGAAAAATGTCTGAGGCGTGTATTTCGGCGCCACTTCGGCCGCCCGTTCGTTCAGCGCGAACAGCGCCAGCACGACGCTCACCAATGCCAGCGCGGCGAATGCCGCAAGATTGCGCAGCCGCGGATCGGATAGGAACATCGTCAGGTTCATCGCGGCCTCACATCTGGATCGCGCGCGCGCGACGCCGGCGGCGTAGCCATGCCAGCGCGAGCGCGAAGCAGGCAACCAGCAACGGCACCAGCACGATGTTCACAAAGGCGAGGAACTCGCCCAGGGCGTCGATATCCTTGCGCAGATTATGCTGCACGTCGCGCAATTGGGATCGGGTGTTGATCAGTTCGCGCTTGAAGCGCTCGATTTCGTCACGCTGTTTCGGCGTTATGGCAACGTTCTGGCCCTGCGTGCCCTGACCCTGCTGCAGATCATGGAGCCGTTGCTGCGTGTCGGTGAGACGCTGCTGCAGGGCCTGCGCCTCCTCCTGATACTCCGCCTGAGCCTGGGCCTGCAGATTCTGCACCACCGTGAAGGGCCTGTCGTTCGTCGCGCGCGTGCGCAGCGAGATCAAATCGGCGGAACCCATCAAATTTTCGACGGCGTTCTCGACGAAGGCGCCATTGTCGGCGAACGGCGCAGCGATCTGTCTGCCGTAGAGATTGCCTACCCGAACCCAGAATCTATCGTCCAGGATGTCGGTATCGGCCATGACGACGACGTTGATGTCCTTCGCGCTCTTGACTTCAGGTTGCGCGTCGCCCGCTGGCGGGCCGTCCGGGAACGCCGTCTTCGCCGGACCGGAGATCCGCGCCGCGATGACGTACTGCTTGCCGGTCGGAGTGATCAAGGACGCCAGGTCCTGCGGGCGCTGGGTCAGGCTGACCTGTTCCGTATCGAGCAGCGCGGCCCTGTTGGAGGAGACCACAAGCGGCGCAAAATGCGTCGTGGCGTCCTTGCGCCGATACAGCGCGCCGACGCTTGCCAGATTGAGCACCTGCAGGTTCGCGGTTATCGGGTCGCGGGCGTCGAACTGGTCGTGCGTCAAATGCAGCCAGATCGGGTAGGTCGAAACCGGATTGCGGGGATCGCCAGAGGTCTGGACGCGTTGCGCCAGCTCCAGGTCGCCGAGCTCTTTGCTGACGTTGAAGCCGACGCCCCATGCCTGGAACAGCCGGGGCAGAGACGAGGAGGCCGGCCCGCTCATGCCCTGATTGGCGTTGCCGGCGGCGGCCAGCTCGGAATTGGGATCGACGAAGACGAGCGCGCGCCCCCCCCTCATCACGAACTGATCGACGGCATAGTTCTGCTGGTCGTTCAGCGGACCGGGCTGCGCGATCATCAGCACGTCGGTGCCATTCGGGATGCTCGTGAAATTCGGGGCGAGCATCTGCGTGTCGTATGTCTGCGACAGCTCCTGGTAGATGGTGAAAGGTTGCGAGGCGCCCTGCGCCATCGCCTGCATGCCGCCATAGCCGGTATCCAACGGCAGGCTCGAAATGATCGCGAGCTTGGGCTTCTTCGGAGTCGACAGCCGGTAGACCAGCGAAGAGAGGTCGTATTCGAGGAAGGCCTCGCGATCCGGAGAGAAGTACGGGATCGACGCGCTGCCGTCGATGCTGTTGGTGCCGTAGAGGCCGAAATACACAACATCGCCGGAGTCCGTGGGGGCGGCGGTCATGCCGTCCGCCGTGGCTTCGTCCTCTTGCGGCGTGTACTGCTCCGGGTCGATCTCCTCCAGAACGATCTTGCCGTGGCTCAGCGCCACGTATTCCTGGAGCAGGTCGCGGACTTGGCTGGCATAGGCGCGGGTCTGCGCGTAATCGGCGGCGCCCTTCTTGGAGTAGAAGAACTTCAGCGTGATCGGCTCTTTAAGGTTTGCAATGATGTCGCGGGTGCCTTGCGAGAGCGTGAAGAGGCCGTTTTCTGTGAGATCGATTCGGTCCGTGGTGAACGTCGCATCGACGGCAATGTTCACGCCGACGAAAATAACGGCGGCCAGCGCGATGACGCCAAGGGCATAAAAGCGGCGGGAGAGCGGTTTCATCGGATCACGCGCTCTTCTTGAGATCGACGACCACGACGTTGGCGGCCAGGAACAGCGCGATCAGCGTGACAAAAAAGACGATATCGCGCAGATCGATCACGCCTGCCGTGATCGCGGTGAAATGGGTGAGGAAGCTGAACGAGGAAATCGCGTCGATCAGCGTCAGGGGCGCCCAGGCCTGGAAGAAATCCAGCACCAGCGGCGCTCCCGAAATGGTGAACAGGAAACACACCGCGACGCTCACCACGAAAGCGATGACCTGGTTGTTCGTTGTCGCCGAAATGCAGGAGCCGATGGCCAGGTAACCGCCCGCCATGAGGAAACTGCCCACATAGCTCGCGAGGATCACGCCGTTGTCCGGCTGGCCCAGGAAATTGACGGTCAGCCATATCGGGAAGGTGAGCAGGAGTGCGATGCCGGTGAAGGCCCACGCCGCCAGATGCTTGGCGACGACGGTCGCCCAGATGGGCACGGGCAGGGTGAGCAGAAGCTCCATCGTGCCGCTGCGCCTTTCTTCCGCCCATAGCCGCATCGAGATCGCGGGCACGAGAAACAGGTAGAGCCATGGATGGAAGCCGAAGAACACGGATAGGTCGGCGATGCCGTTGTCGTAGAAATGGCCGACATAGAAGGTGAAGGCGCCCATCGAGAACAAGAAGATCACGATGAAGACATAGGCCAGCGGCGTCGCGAAATAGGCCGCGAATTCGCGCTTGAAGATGGGCCAGACATATTTCATGTGCGCGCCGCTTTCGCTCGATCGGTGTCGCGGGTGGTGATGGCGCGGAAGACCTCGTCGAGACGTCCAGCCTCGGCGTACATCTCCTTGACGTTCCAGTTTTCGCTCATGGCTAGCGCACCCACGGCCTCGATCAGCAAAGCGCCGCTCTTGGGAAAGGCGGTCATCTGGACTGTGCCGTCGTCGCGCGCGCTCTTTTCGATGCCCGCCACGGCGCCCAGCGACTTTAGCTTCTTTTCGGCCTCTGCCGCCTCGCCCTGGGGCAGCAGCAAGGTCACGGCATTGTGGTAGCGCGAGCGCGCCAAAAGCTGCGCCGGTGTGCCGTCCGCGACGATGGTGCCGCGGTCGATGATGACCACTCTCGTGCAGATCGCTTCCACTTCCTCGAGCAGATGCGTTGACACAATGATGGCTTTCTGTGCGGCCATGGCGCGGATCAGCGTCCGTACGGAATGCTTCTGGTTGGGATCGAGTCCGTCGGTCGGCTCGTCCATGATGAGCACCGGCGGATCGTGCAGAATCGCCTGCGCCAGGCCGACGCGCCGCTTGAAGCCTTTCGACAGGGTTTCGATCGGCTGGTCGAGAACCGGCGCAAGCTCGGTTTTCTCCACGACGCTCGCAACGCGCGCCTTCGCCTCCGCGCCGGTAAATCCGCGTACCTCGGCTATGAACATGAGGAACTGGCGTGCCGTCATGTCGCCATAGGCGGGCGCGCCTTCGGGCAGATAGCCGATGGCGGCCTGCGCGCCGATCGTGGAGGTCTCCACATCATGGCCGCAAACGCGAATCCTGCCCTCAGTGGGCGCGAGATAGCCGGTGACCATCTTCATGGTCGTGGATTTGCCCGCCCCGTTCGGGCCGAGAAAGCCCAAGACCTCGCCTTTGCCGACTTTGAGGCTTAAACCGGACACCGCCGCGACGGCGCCAAACCGTTTGGTTAGTCCTTCAATCTCGATCATGAGAGCATTCGGCGGGTTGGACAGAGGAATCCCTTAGAGAAAACGTCATTCACTCGCAACCCCGGAAAGGTTACGAATGCGACATCACTTGCTGGACCGAAAGGGTTTCCCATGATCGACGCCCGTATCCTGCAGCGCGCCGCGATCGTGGGGACGATACTCCAGGTCGCGTTGGCCCTGATTGGCCACTTTTTCCCCTGGGTGGCGGACAACCTTTTCATGTTCGGCCGCATGATGATCTCGGCGACGGCCGGCTACCTCTACGGGATGGATTTCGGCCGGGGCTATGCCGTCAGCGCGTTGGGCGGGACGATTGCCGGCGGGTTATGTGTCGTCCCGGCTCTCGCGCTTTCCATTTTGCTGGGCGAAACGCCGGCGTCGATGATGGCCATCGGTACGGGCATATCCATCCTCACCGGCGGTGTGGGTGGAGCCTTCGGCCAGATAGCCGCGATCATGCGCAAGCTGGGATTTTAAGAGGGAAGGAAGAGGTCGGCTGTCCGATCGAGACCGCCCGGACTGGGGGCTGGGGGGCTTGATTCGTCGCTAGGCGGTCCGTCAACTCGGAACAGCCGACACAGGTGAACATCGTTGCCGAAAGCGGCTAAGCGGTGGTCCAATCGTGGCGCTTTCGTGACGATTTCTGAAAAAGATTTAAGAGATTCAAGGCTGCGACAACCTGCGCACCTGCAATGCACTCTCGACATGTCTGGCCGGGAAAAAGGAAAGGCCCCGATGGCGACCATCGGGGCCTTTCGTATGAGTGCCGAGCGGCGCTTAGCGGCGATTGCCGACGAGCTGCAGCAGAAAGATGAACATGTTGATGAAGTCCAGATAGAGCGCCAAGGCGCCCATGATGGCCTTCTTTCCGGACAACGTTCCGTCGTCGTTGGCGGAATACATCTCCTTGATTCGCTGCGTGTCATAAGCGGTGAGGCCGGCGAAGATGCCCACGCCGAGCACCGAGACGATCCACATGATCATCGGCGACTGCATGAACATGTTTACGATCATGGCGATGAAAAGGCCCCAGACGCCCATGATCAGGAAGGAACCCATGGCCGAAAGATCGCGCTGCGTCGTGTAGCCGTAGAGGCTGAGGCCGCCGAAGGCCGCCGCGGTGATGAAGAACACCTCGGCGATGCTGCCGCCCGCATAGACCATGAAGATGGTCGAAAGAGAGACGCCCATCAGGCCGGCAAATACCCAGAACGCCAGCTGTGCGCCGCCGACACTCATCTTTTGCAGCCGGAAATTGATGAACAGGACGGCGCCGAGCGGCGCCAGCATGAACAGCCATTGCAGCGGTGAGGCGAACAGCGTCACGCCGAAGCTTGTCAGCATCACGCCGTTGCGCAGCGTCATTGCCGCCCCAGCCGGGTCGGTCGTCACGGACATCGAATAGAAGCTGTAGGAGGTCAGGCCTGTCAGGACCAAACCCACCAGCATGTAGTTGTACACGCGCAGCATGTAGGCGCGCAGCCCCGCATCGATGGCGCCGGCCTCGACGCCAGCCTGGCCACGTATGATCCGATTGTCGTAGTCAGCCATGAGAATCCTTCCTTGCCGGCCCCAAAAAGCCGCGCCGACCCCTAATATCGTGCTTGGGAGCCCCATGATCAAGGCGCAAGGCTTCCAAAAAGTCGGGTTGTGCGGGATTGTCCATGCCTGAATCGGGCAAATCTTCGACCGTTCCCTAACAAAAATTCCATGTTCAAGCGCCTTCTCACCGTTGCCGGCTACACCGCGCTCTCGCGCGTGACAGGGTTTATGCGCGACATCATCATGGCTTATGTCATGGGCGCGGGGCCGATGTCGGACGCCTTCCTTGTCGCCTTCCGGCTGCCCAACAATTTCAGGGCGATCTTTGGTGAGGGCGCTTTCAACGCGGCCTTCCTGCCGCGTTTCGCCAAGATGCGGACCCGCGACGGCCACGACGCGGCGGCGCGCTTCGCCGACCGTGTCTTTTCCTGGCAGATGGCTTTTCAGTTGGTGCTGCTGATCGCAGCCCTTGCGGCGATGCGCTACGTCATTATGGCGATGGCGCCCGGATTCAGCGCGCGCCCTGGCCAGATGCATCTGGCGACCGATCTGGCGCGCATCGCGTTTCCCTATCTGATCATGACGGTAGTGGCGGTCCAGCTTTCGGCGATGCTGAATGCGATCGAGAAGTTCGCTGCCGCCGCGGCATGGTCCGTCTTTCTGAATATCGCGATGATCACGACGCTGCTTGCGGCTCATTGGTTTCCGAACGCAGCCTATGCGGCTGCCTGGGGTGTGTTCCTGGCGGGCGTGCTGCAGCTCGTGTTCATCGTCTGGGCGGCGGCCAAGAGCCATCTGCATCTGCATGTCCACTGGCCGCGCTGGACGCCGGAGATGAAGGAGTTCCTGCTGGCGCTTGGCGCCGCGACCATCGGTTCGGCCAGTGTTCAGATCAGCCTTTTCATCGACAATCTGATCGCCAGCTTCCTTCCGTCGGGCGATCTCACGGCACTCTATTACGCCGACCGCATCAACCAGCTGCCGATGGGTACGCTCGGCATCGCCATGGGTACCGTGTTGCTGCCCGAGATGGCGAACCGGCTGGCCAAGAACGACGTCGCCGGTGCGCACGCCGCGCAAAATCGCGCCGCCGCGATCGGCCTGATGCTGACGCTGCCCTTTGTCGCCGCCTATTGCACCGTGCCGATGACGATCATGCGCGGATTGTTCGCACACGGCGCCTTCAACCTGAGCGCGGCCAGCGTCTCGGCCGCGGCGCTGACGGCGTATGGCATCGGCCTTCCCGCTTTCGTGCTGGTGCGCATTGTGGCGGCAACCTTCTACGCGCGCGACGACACGGCGACCCCGGTGCGCGCGACGCTGGTTGCGGTGGCCGTCAACATCACGCTCAAATTCATCCTGGTGTGGGGCGCACATCTTGGAGCAGTCGGCATTGCGCTCGGCACGGCGCTCGGTGCCTGGGCGAACGTTTCCATGTTGGTCTGGATGGCGCGCTCGCGCTCGCTGCTTTCTCTCGACAGCATCTTTACGCGCGCTTTCGGCCCAACATTGTTGGCGGCGCTTGCAGCCGGGGCAGGTGCGCTTACCGGCGCGACGCTGGGCGACAGGCTGGCGCTGCATCCCGGGCTGCTGCATGACGTTGCGATGCTGGTGTTGACCGTTCTTGTTGCCGGCATCTTCTATTTTCTGACTGTCTTGGCTTTCCGGAACCGTCTGCCGCTCAAGCGGTTTACGAGAAAGAAATAATGCGTTTGTTTGTGGCTATCGCGCTTCCCGACGACGTCGCGCAATCGCTGACCGTACTGCAGGCCGGTGTGCCGGGCGCGCGCTGGCAGACGCGCGATCAGCTTCATCTTACGCTGCGCTTCATCGGCGAGGTCGACGGCCGCGACGCCGCCGTCATCGACGACGCGCTGGCGTCGACTTCCGCGCCGGCTTTTTCAGGGGAACTGAAAGGCGTCGGCGCGTTCGGCGGCAAGCATCCCCGCGCCCTGTGGGCGGGTGTGATCGCCAACGAGGCGCTTCACTGCCTGCAGCGCAAGATCGAGAGCGCGTTGCAGCGTATCGGTCTGGAAGCGGACGGCCGCAAATACACCCCGCATGTCACGCTTGCCAAGCTCAAGGGAACACAAACCGGACGGGTGATCGATTTCCTGGCCGATCATGCGCTATATGCCAGTTCGCCCTTCACCGTCGAAAACTTCATCCTCTATTCCAGCCATCTCACGGCCAACGGCAGCTTCTATCGGGCGGAAAAATCCTATCGGCTCGGCTGAGTGCTAGTTTCCTTCCTCGATCGTTGCCATGTCGTCGTCCGAGAGGCCGAAATGGTGGCCGATCTCGTGCACGATCACGTGGCGGACGATGGCGCCCAGCGTGCCATGGTGCTCCGCCCAATAATCGAGGATCGGCCGCCGGTAGAGGAAGATGGCCGTCGGCTCTGGCCGACCGGCGTTGCTGGTCCGTTCGGCGAGGGTGGAACCTTGGAAGAGACCCAGGATGTCGAATTCCGTTTCCAGATCCAGGTCCCGCATTACCTCTTCGTCCGGGAATTCCTGGACCATGAACAGGATATCGCCGCAAAGGCTGCGAAAGTGCTCCGGGAGCGAGGCGTAGGCGGCGCGCGAAAGCCTCTCGATCTCGTCGAGCGACGGTGCTTCGATGTTCGTCCAGTCCATGACGGCTGCTAGGATAAAGTCTCCGGAGGAGTTCATATCATGAAAAAGCTCGACCATGCCGCCCGCGCCGCCGCTCTGAGGGGACTTTTGGGCTGGCATGAGGTGAAAGGCCGCGACGCCATCACGCGGCAGTTTACCTTCACGGATTTCAGCGAGGCGTTCGCCTTCATGACGCGGGTGGCGCTGCTGGCTGAAAAGCTCGACCACCATCCCGAATGGTTCAATGTCTACAACAAGATCGACGTGACACTTTCGACGCACGATGCCGGCGGCGTGACCGAAAAGGACATCGAGATGGCGAAGGCGATGGAGGAGTACGCGCGGCGCCAGTGACCACGCCGGCGGTATTCACCGCAAGGGATGACCGGGATCACGATGCGCAAAGCCGACTTGTCTTCGCGTATCGCTATCCTCAGCGCTTTGCGTGCGCGATCAGGTCGTTCACCACCGCCGGGTCGGCCAAAGTCGACGTATCGCCCAGATTGGAGGTGTCGCCCTCGGCGATCTTGCGCAGGATGCGCCGCATGATCTTGCCTGAGCGGGTCTTCGGCAGGCTCGGCGCGAACTGGATGACGTCCGGCCTGGCGATCGGCGACAGATGCTCGCTGACGAACTTCTTCAGCTCTTCGTTGAGCGCATTCGTCGGCACTTCGCCCGCTTTGAGCGTCACGAAGGCGTAGATACCCTGGCCCTTCAGTTCGTGCGGACACCCGACCACGGCGGCTTCGGCGACCTTGGTGTTTTCCACCAGCGCGGACTCCACTTCCGCCGTCCCCAGGCGGTGGCCCGAGACATTGATCACGTCGTCGACGCGTCCGGTGATCCAGTAGTAGCCGTCCTCGTCGCGCCGGCAGCCGTCGCCGGTGAAATACTTGCCACGATAGGTTCGGAAATAGGTATTCACGAAGCGCTCGTGATCGCCGTAGACCGTGCGCATCTGCCCCGGCCAGGAATCCAGCAGCACGAGATTGCCGCTGACGGCGCCTTCCAGCGGCGTTCCTTCGGCGTCGACAAGTTGCGGCCGGATGCCGAACAGTGGCTTGGTCGCTGAACCAGGCTTCAGATCCGTAGCGCCTGGAAGCGGCGAAATGAGGATGCCGCCGGTCTCGGTCTGCCACCAGGTGTCGACGATGGGACAGCGGCCGTCGCCGACCACGCGGTGGTACCATAGCCAGGCTTCCGGATTGATCGGCTCGCCCACGGAACCCAGCAGGCGCAGTGAGGCGCGCGAGGTCCTCTTCACCGGCGCTTCGCCGTCGCGCATCAGGGCGCGGATGGCGGTCGGCGCGGTATAGAAGATGTTGACCTTGTGCTTGTCGATCACCTCCCAGAAACGGGAGGTGCTGGGATAGTTCGGCACGCCCTCGAACATCACCGTCGTGGCGCCGTTCGCCAGCGGCCCGTAGACGATGTAGCTGTGGCCCGTCACCCAGCCGACGTCGGCCGTGCACCAGTAGATGTCGCCCGGGTGGTAATCGAAGACGGCCTGGTGGGTGAACGCGGTGTACAGCAGATAACCCGCTGTCGTGTGCAACACGCCCTTGGGCTTCCCGGTCGAGCCCGACGTGTAGAGGATGAATAGCGGGTCCTCGGCGTTCATTTCCACCGGTGCGCAATCGGCGGGCACTTGCGCCGCTGCGTCGTGATACCAGACGTCGCGGCCGGGATGCTTCAGTTCGTGCTTGCCGGTGCGGCGCACCACGATGACATGGCGCACGTCCGGACATTGGGTGAGCGCCAGATCGGTGTTGACCTTCAGCGGTACGGGTTTGCCGCCGCGCAGCCCTTCGTCCGCCGTGATGACGACGGTGCTGGCGCAGTCAAGGATTCGGTTCGCCAAACTGTCCGGCGAGAAACCGGCGAACACCACCGAATGCACCGCCCCGATGCGGGCGCAGGCCAGCATGGCGTAGGCCGCTTCCGGGATCATCGGCAGGTAAATGGTGACGCGGTCCCCCTTCTTGACGCCGTGGCGGCGCAGCACATTGGCAAAGCGGCAGACCTCGTCGTGAAGCTGCTGGTAGGTGATCGTCTTGGATTCGCTGGGGTCGTCGCCTTCCCAGATGATCGCGACGCGGTCGGCGTGAGCGGGCAGGTGACGGTCGATGCAGTTGACCGTGACGTTCAGCGCGCCGTCCTCGAACCATTTGATGTAGAGATTGTCGGGATTCCAGGATACGTTCTTCACCTTGGTGAAGGGCTTGCTCCAGTCCAGCCTTGCCGCCTGTTCGCGCCAGAAGCCTTCCGGATCGTTGACCGAGCGCGCGTACATCTCCTCGTACTTGCCGGAATTGATGAAGGCGCGTTCGCGCCATTCCTTCGGTACGGGCAATGTCGTTTCACTCATGAGTTCCTCTGGTGCCGATATGTTGTTTTGCGGCGATTGTGGCGGGGCGGGACTTGGTCTTCAAGGCAGGACGGACTTGACCGTTAGGGCCGGAGGTCCGAGAAAACCGGTATGCAGCTTCATCTCTCCTCCTGGCCCGAAATAGAAGATTACCTTACGTCATCTAAGGCTATCCTCATCCCCATCGGCTCGACGGAGCAGCACGGGCCCAACGGCCTGCTGGGCACCGACGCGCTGTGCCCCGAGATCATCGCGCGGCGCGCCGGCGACGAGTCCGGCATTCTGGTCGGACCTACCTTCAATGTCGGCCAGGCGCAGCACCACATGGCGTTTCCCGGCACGATCACGCTCCGGCCGTCCACCATGATCGCGGCGATGCTGGATTGGGCGCAAAGCCTGTCGCGTCACGGCTTTGAGCGCATCTACTGGCTGAATGGTCACGGCGGCAACATCGCCACAATCAATGCCGCGTTCTCCGAAATCTATCATGGCGTAACGTTCGGTCCGGAAGGCTCGAACCGCCCGCCGTTGCGCTGCGTGCTGCGCAACTGGTGGGAGCTTGCCGGGGTGACGGACCTCTGCAAGCAGCTTTTCCCGGTGGGCGAGGGCAGTCACGCCACGCCGTCGGAAGTCTCCGTCACCTATTTCGGTTATCCCGAGGCGATCAAGCACGTGGCGATGGCGCCCAAGATCGCGCCGACGGGGCCGATCTACGACGCCGAGGATTACCGCCGCCGCTTCCCCGACGGACGTATCGGCTCCGATCCATCGCAGGCGACGCCTGAGGCCGGCGAGAAGATTGTAACGGCGGCGGTGAAGGGCGTGATCGCCGAGTTCCGGCAGTTCGCGGCGTCCTAGCGCACGAAGGTGTTCTTCACGCGTTTGGAGACATCGAAATAGACGATGAAGAATCCGTTCCACAGGAGGAGCAGAGTCGTCGAGAGCTTCAATCCTCCCGACGTGGCCGTTGCGTCGACAACCTTGCCGAACATATCCGGATCGAGCGCGAATTGGATCGCCGCAAATATGCTTGCCGCGATGCCGAGCCCATACCAGATCGTCATCAGGCGCGGCAGCTTTGCCTTCTTCCGGAAGAGTTGAACCAGGCAGAACAGTCCGAACAGCAATTGGGCCAGCATCAGAACGAAAACCACGCTTGTCAGCGCAAGAAACAGGGGATGGCCCGCCATGGCGTGGAAGGCCGCCGCCGGAGGGTGCGCCTTCAGACGTCCGGAGAGCGATGCGATGATAAGCAAGGGTGTGGCGACCAGCTGGAGCAGCGGGAGCAGAAGCCATCCGCCAATGCCCTTCAATTCTCTGGGTATGGTGTCGTCCCACGGATCGATTTCGTACTGCGCCATGTGCTCTCCGCTTGACCGGCCGCAATATGCCCGCCGATCGCGGCCCTGACTATCCCGGGCGGCGTCTTGACACGGTCGCCGTTCGGCGGATGATCCGGCTCATCCCAGGGGCGCTTGTATCCCATAAAACAGATGCGGGAATACGGGCTGAGATCGCAATCCGGCGAGTCCCTTAGAACCTGATCCGGTCAGTACCGGCGTAGGGAGAGGCACGATGAACAAGCCCATTCTCAATCCGCAATCCGTGACGATTTCGCGCGGGGCGCTGCCCGGTTCGCGCAAGCTGCTGGTGGACGGCGTGCCGTTCCGCGAAGTGCCTCTGTCGGGCGGCGAGCCGCCGGTGCGCCTCTACGACACATCCGGTCCGTATACGGATGATACAGCGGTCGTCGACATCGAGAAGGGACTTGCCGCGCTGCGGCGCGACTGGATTCTGGCTCGTGGCGACGTTGGGGAATATGACGGCCGTGCCCGCAAGCCGCAGGATGACGGACTGAAGCCCGGTGAGCTTCTTTCCGTGCCGCAATTCGACCGTGCCGGACGCAAACCGCTGCGCGCCAAGCCGGGCAGGAACGTCACCCAGCTTCACTACGCCCGCCAGGGCATCATCACGGAAGAGATGAAATACATCGCGGCCCGCGAGAATCTCGGCCGGTCGGCGCTGGCCGACGGCAATTCCTTCGGGGCCGCGATCCCCGCGCAGATCACGGCGGAATTCGTGCGCAGCGAGATCGCCCGCGGCCGTGCCATCATTCCGTCCAACATCAACCATCCCGAAACCGAGCCGATGATCATCGGCCGCAACTTCCTCACCAAGGTCAACGCCAATATCGGCAATTCCATCGTCACCTCCGGCGTGGCCGAGGAGGTGGAAAAGATGGTGTGGTCGATCCGCTGGGGCGCCGACACGGTGATGGACCTGTCCACCGGCCGCCACATCCACACCATCCGCGAATGGATCGTGCGCAATTCGCCGGTGCCGATCGGCACGGTGCCGATCTACCAGGCCCTGGAGAAAGTCGGCGGCGTCGCCGAGGACCTGACCTGGGAACTTTACCGCGACACGCTGGTCGAGCAGTGCGAGCAGGGCGTCGATTACTTCACCGTGCACGCCGGGGTGCGCCTGGCGCACATCCCGCTGACGGCGGATCGCGTCACGGGCATCGTCTCGCGCGGCGGCTCGATCCTGGCGAAGTGGTGTCTGGCGCATCATAAGGAGAATTTTCTCTACACGCATTTCGAGGAAATTTGCGAACTGCTGGCGCGGTACGATGTGTCGTTCTCGCTGGGCGACGGCTTGCGTCCGGGCTCGACGGCAGACGCCAACGACGCCGCGCAATTCGCCGAATTGGAAACGCTCGGTGAGCTGAACAAGATCGCCCAGAAGCACGATGTCCAGGTGATGATCGAAGGCCCCGGGCACGTGCCGATGCACAAGATCAAGGAGAACATGGATCGCCAGCTCGCCGCCTGCGACGAGGCGCCGTTCTATACGCTGGGGCCGCTGACCACCGACGTGGCGCCGGGCTACGACCACATTACCTCGGCCATCGGCGCGGCGATGATCGGCTGGTTCGGTTGCGCGATGCTTTGCTACGTCACGCCGAAGGAACATCTCGGCCTGCCGGACCGTGACGACGTGAAGGCGGGTGTCATCGCCTATCGTATCGCCGCGCACGCGGCCGATTTGGCGAAGGGGCATCCCGCGGCGCGCCTCTGGGACGATGCGATGTCGAAGGCGCGCTTCGAATTCCGCTGGCACGACCAGTTCGCGCTCGCCCTCGATCCCGAGACGGCGCAGGCCTTCCACGACGAGACCTTGCCGGCCGACGGCGCCAATGTGGCGCATTTCTGTTCGATGTGCGGACCGAAATTCTGCTCGATGAAAATCAGCCAGGAAGTGCGCGACGCGGCGAAAGGTCAGAACGACACGCTGTCGACAGCCGAAATCCGCGCTGCGATGGCGAAGAAGGCCGCCGAATTCCGCGACCACGGCGGGGAAATCTATCTGCCGAAGACCGCGGCGGAGTAAGCGGTCAGCAATTCATCCAGGAATCGTAGCCCAGCGGCACCGGGCGGCTCTGCAGCGACGTCGCCCAGGTGCTGAGCGGCGTCGCCTTGCCGTGGTCGATGATCCATACCGCCGCCTGGTTTTTCTCCGGGGGCTGTTTCGGCGCCGGGCCGCCATCGCCTTTCCCGCCGGGAATATCCAGTTGCAGCCGCAGAACGGTTTGGCCCGCCTTCGCGCCGTATTCGGGACTGTCAGCCGTGAGCAGTTCGACCCATGAGGTCTGCCTCTCGACGGTGATGCCGCAATGCTCGATGCGCTTGCTCAGGGTTTCGTTCGCCGCCGTCGGAATGCCGTCCAGCGTTTTCGAAACTTCCGTCCAGTCGTTCGTGGGCGCCGCGTCGGCCTGCATCACGAATGCGGCGGCACACAATGCGGCGACGGCGAATTTAAACATCTGAACTCTCCTAACCAAGTGGCTTTATGACTGTTGGGAATATTGCATTGCCGGCCGTGCCGGACAAGCAAGGAAAATTGAATCTCCACGACAGCCGTCGTCGGCATCGCCCCATTCATTCATCGCCGGTTCAGCTTGAAGATCATACAAGCTGCCGCAAGGTGGAGTATTCCGTTCTCCGCGGTGCTCCGGCAACCGCTTACGGAGGAAGACCATGAAACGCGCTATAATCCTCGCTTCATTTCTGCTTGCTCTCGCACCTGCCTCCATGGCGGCGGATCAGATGTCTCAGGCCGATGGGGGCAAGGTCTGCATCAATCCGCATTTCGGCTACAACGCGCGTTCGCTCAACCAGCATGAAATCTATGTCCGGAACGCGATCGGCAAGCCCCGCCCGGCCTTGCGGTTGACCACCAGCTGCCTGAACCTCGATCCGGCCATCGGCATCGGGTTGAGTTCAAGCTTCACCTGTATCGGATTGGGTGATCCCGTGGTCGCTACGACGGTCGACGGTCATGTGGAAAGCTGCGTCGTGACGCACATCGCGCCCTACGCGCCTGCCAAGGGCGATCTGCACGGCTAGCGCAGCGTCTTTCTGCCGGTCGCCGCGTGATAGATGTAAAGGACGATCACCGCGCCGAGTACGGCGACGAACATCGACCACAGGCTGAAGTGGAAGAACACCGGTTGGCCCAGGAATGAGAACATCGCTCCGCCGACCACGGCTCCGGCGACGCCCAGCGCGATGTTGAGGAAACAGCCTTCGCCCCGATCGTTGACGATTTTCGAGGCGATGAAGCCGGTAATCAGTCCGAAAACGATCCAACCGAGAATGGACATTGGTTACCCCTCCAAAGATCACCTGACAGATGGGCATGGCGGTCTGTCCATGCAAGCCCCAAGTTTCCGCGGCGTCTCCATCTCTTCGCGCAAGAAAGTCGCGGGTAACGCTTCGGCGGCCGGTTTGGCGCTGCCACAAACCGAACGGCTGTTTTGTACCCGGCCGCGCTCGTTACATCGTCACGACGACTTTTCCCAGAGCCTTGCGGTCCATCAGCAGGCGGATGGCTCTGCCGGCATGTGCCAGGGAGAACCTCTCCGTGACTTGCGGCTTGAGTTTTCCTTCGGCGATCCAGCGCGCCAGCAGGTCAAGGTCCGCGAACGCGCGTTCCGGATTGCGCGCCGTCGCGACGCCCCAGAACACACCGACGATGTCGCAACCCTTCAGCAGGGCGAGATTCAACGGCACGCGCGGGACACCGCCTGCCGCAAACCCGACGACAAGGTAGCGTCCCTGCCATGCCATCGCGCGCAGGGCGGGTTCGGTGTAGTCGTCGCCCACGGGATCGTAGAGGACATCCGCACCTTCGCCGCCGGTCAGCCGCTTGATCTCGTCCGACAATGCCTTCTGCTGATCCTTCGACAGCGGCACCGGCGGGTAGACGAATCCGTCGACCGCGCCGCACGTCTTGGCGAACTCCAATTTTTCCTTCGTCGAGGCGCCCGCGATCACGCGCGCGCCCATCACAGCGCCAAGCTCCACCGCCGCGTTCCCGACACCTCCGGCCGCGCCCAACACGACGAGGTTTTCGCCCGGTTGCAGATGCGCGCGATCCTTCAATGCGTGATAGGAGGTACCGTATGCCACGATGAAGGAGGCGGCGACTTCGCAGTCGACGCCTTTCGGGATGTGCACGCAGCGCTGCGCTTCGGCCACCGCTTCTTCGGCAAACCCGCCGGTGCGGATGGCGGCGGCCACGCGGTCTCCGGCCTTCAGCGTGTGCACGCCTTCGCCGGTTTCCTTCACGATGCCGGCGACTTCGCCGCCCGGCGCAAAGGGCAGGGCGGACTTGAACTGGTACTTGTCCTGGATCATCAGCACGTCGGGGAAGTTCACGCCGCAGGCCTTCACGGAGATGACGACCTGACCCGGACCGGGCTTCAGCGGCGGCAGCTCGGCGAGCCGCATCGTCTCCGGCGGTCCATAGGTTTCGCATAACATTGCTTTCATGAAAGTTTCCCTTCCTGCAAGCGACGGAAGGAGCATAAGCGCGCGCCTGACCCGCGCCAAGAGTCGCAATCGTTTCTCGGCCGTTGTATGATGTGAGTGTGAGGGGCGACCAAGTCTTTGAAAAGGAATGGGAGCCAATGAGGTACTTGTTTTTTGTTTCCGCCGCACTGCTTCTGGCCGCGGCGTCGACACCGGCGTTCGCCAAAGGCGATGATGCCTGCCTGATGCATCGTTATGTGGATGGATGGGGCGCGCACGGCGATCACGCGATGGTTGTCAACGACAGCTTCGGACGCAAATATCTGGTCAGCTTGGCGGGCCTCTGCAACGACTTGAATTACGCCTTCGCTGCCGGCATCAAGTCGCCCGTCGGCGGCGAAACCTGCGTCGAGCGCGGGGACAAGATCGTCATGCGCGGCGGCGGTGCCATCGGACAGGACGTCTGCTGGGTCACTAAGGTCGAGCGCTATACGCCGGCAATGGAGAAGGCCTACAAGGCAGCGCTTGAAGCCAAGCGACACCAGCATTCGGATTAGCGCAGGGTAATTTCCGCCAGAGCAGGTGCGGGCCGGCGTTCGCCGACGGTTACATCGCGCGTGTTGAGCACGGGTGCGTATAGGAGGCCGCGCGCGCCGTCGCCCAGCACGCCGAGTTTGTCGAGAATCGCGGCGATCGCGGTCTCGGCTGCGCGCGCCGCGCCGTCGTCGATTTTGAGCGCGACGCCCAGGCCGCGCTCGGGGAGGATGCCGGCATAGACGCCTTCCGCGCCGATTTTCACGGCCGCGCGGCCGCCGCTTGAACGCATCAGGGCGGTGCAGGCCCGTCCGCTTCCGGCGACCAGTTCCGGATGGGCAATCATGCAACGCGCGATTCGCGCTGCGCCGGGCGTCTTGTTGCCGGCCAGCTTGGCCAGCGCGCGGGCGAAGCCTGCCAGCGGCAGGGCGAAGTTGGGTGCCGTGCATCCATCAACGCCCCAGGGCAGGTCCTTCACGCCGGACAATGCCCGCAGAGATGTTGCCACCGCCTGCTGGACGGGATGATCGACGCGTTCGTATCCCGCTGTCGCCACGTTCCAGTGCCGCGCGAGGGTCAGGAATCCGGCATGTTTGCCGGAGCAATTGTTCTGAAGTCTCGAAGGCTTCCCGCCGACTCTTAACATCGCTTCTAAAGCAGGTTCGTAGCGAGGTGCCTGTGGTCCGCACGCCAGATCCGCTTCGCTCAGGCCGATGCGCGCCAGCCAGGCCGCGACGCGTTCGGTGTGCATCGGTTCGCCGGAATGGGAGGCGCAGGCTAGGGCCACTTCCTCGTCGCTCAGGCCGAATGCCTCCGCGGCGCCTGATTCGATCAGAGGCAGGGCTTGGATCGGTTTCAGCGAGGAGCGGGGATAGATCGGCGTCTCGATATCGCCGAGCGCGAAGCGAATCGTTCCGTCGGCATCGGCGATGGCGATGGAACCGCGATGGATGCTTTCCACCAGATCGGCACGCGTCACTTCGACGAGGATGGGATTGGGCATGCCGCTCTCCATGCCTCTCATCCTTCGACAAGCTCGGGACGAGGGCTTATCTATGCTCTCTCGTGCCGACCATGTCGAAGCATGAGGGGCAATTGCAAGTGGCGGGACCACAATGCGCGGCTATTTCGCAGTGGGTGTGGACGGCATTTCAAAACCGATGAATCTCGGCAATCTCATGCGCATTGCCCACGCCTTCGACGCAAGTTTCTTCTTCACGGTCAACGCCCAGGTTAAGCTGTCCGACGCGCAGTCCGACACCTCCCGCACCCAGCAGACGGTGCCGGTGTATACGTTTCCCACCGCTGATGAGCTTCGCCTGCCGATCGGTTGCCGGCTGGTCGGCGTGGAGATCACCGATGACGCCACGGAACTGCCGCGCTTCCGTCATCCGCAGCGCGCGGCCTATGTCTTCGGCGGCGAGCGGACGTCGCTGTCCGAGCCGGTGCTGAAACGCTGCGAGTTCGTCGTCAAAATCCCCACGCGCTTCTCGATCAATGTCGGCATGGCGGGCGCCATCGTTCTGTACGACCGGCTGATCAGCCTCGGCGGTTATCCCGGACGGCCGATCGCGCCGGGGCGCGAAGCTGCCGACATCCCGCCTTCACATAAGTGGGGTGCACCGATCATCCGGACGAAGGGCGCCTAAGGTCGCGCCGGCCTGGGTCCGCTTCCGGCGAAAGCCGGAACGCTATCCTTCCCTGGGCCTGGTGTAGCCTGCCGCTGCGTAGATGGCGTCGATGCATTCCATATTGGCGATGGCGTCGGCGCCGCCGGTAAGAGGCTTGGCCCCGCGCAGCATCACGTCGGCGACATGCGCAAGTTGCGCCGCATAGGTTGAGGGCCCGTCGGTCGGTTCTTCGCGCGTCCGGCCGCCAACCTCCACTGTGAACCGGCATCCCATCTGCGGGGCGAGGAAATTGGAGATGTCGAGCGATCCCTGTTCGCCCTTGAGTGTCAGCGTTGCCGTGAATCTCGGTGACTTCATCGAGGTATGCAGCCTGGCGCGAAGCCCGTTCGGGAAACGGAGCTCGGCCACCGTCGTCTCGTCCACGCCGCGTACGACAGTACACTTGGCTGAGGCGATGGTCGGTTCGCATCCGGCAATCGTGCGCAGGGCGTGCACGCAATAGCAGCCCAGATCCATCAGCGCGCCGCCGCCCTGGGCCGGAATCCAGCGCAACTCGCCCGGCGTATAGGGTATCTCGACGTCGAACACCGCGTCGGCCTCGATCAGCCGGCCCAGCTCCCCTGACGCCACGATCTCCAACGCGCGGCGCATCACCCGGTGGAAGCGGTTGTGGAAGGCTTCGATCAGCGGCCGTCCCGTCTCTTTGGCTGCGGCGGCCATGGTGCGTGCACCGGCCGCGTTCATCGCGAAGGGCTTTTCGCACAGCACGGCCTTGCCGGCCTTGAGCGCTGCAATGGACCATTCCATGTGCGCGGCGTGCGGCAGAGCCACATAGACGAGGTCGACATCCTCGCGCGCGACCAGCGCGGAATAGCCATCCGCAACGCAAGGAATATGGTTTTGGGCCGCAAAGACCTTGGCGCGGCTCTTGTCACGGGCCGCCACCGCCACTATCTGGAATTCGGGATTGTCTCGTGCAGGGTCGATTACTGCCTTGGGAGCGATGCGCGCCGCCCCGAGTATTCCAACGCGTATAATTTGCATGGCCGTTTCCAAAACCTGGCCGGCCATGATACTCGATGCGGTTCATGACGCCAGCCTTGTCCATCACCAATCTGCGCAAGGTCTACCGCGGCGGCACCGTTGCGGTGAACGACCTTTCCATGACCATCGAGCCGGGCGATTTCTTCGGCTTTCTCGGGCCGAACGGCGCCGGCAAATCGACGACCATCCATTGCGTCACCGGCATCGCCACGCCGACCTCCGGCACGATCGAGATATTCGGCGTCGATGCGGTCAAGGACTACCGCGAGGCCCGGCGGCTGATCGGGCTGAGCCCGCAGGAGTTCAACGTCGATCCGTTCGCCACGCCGCGCCAGATCGTGGAGTGGATGGGCGGCTATTTCGGCATGCCCGGCCCCGCGCGCCAGCGCCGCCCCGAC
>DAIDUA010000157.1 GCA_027456965.1 Alphaproteobacteria bacterium
CGAGAACGCCGCAAAACAGGGGCGTGCGGACGCGCTGTATAATCTGGGATTGGCTTATTCCACGGGCCAGGGCGTGGGCGTCGACTTCGTCGCAGCGCACAAATGGTTCAACCTCGCGGCCATGAGAGGCAGCGAAGAGGCGAAGAGCTGGCGGGCGCAGATCTCCCGCGAGATGGTTCCGGCGCAGATCGCCGAGGCGCAACGGCTGGCGCGGGAATGGCTCTCGATCTTCCGCTGATCATAATGGGCTTTTGACGGGGCCTCGCCGGGTCTGGGCGAAGGCACCGGCACGGGACCCCCCGGCGCGGACGGCGGAGGCGTATAGACCAGCGGCTTGGGCGCCGGGTTCGTCCCATAGACGTCCGACAGGATGCGCAGCGGCAGGTCATGGCCGGCAAGCCGGTTACGATAGATTTCCGTGTTTTCGATCACCCGCATAACGTAGTTCCTGGTCTCGCCGAACGGGATCTGCTCGATCCAGTCGATGGGGTCGACATTCGGGCTGCGCGGATCGCCAAACGCCTCGATCCATCGCCTCGCATTGGTCGGACCGGCATTGTAGGCCGCCGCCGCCAGGATCAGCGAATTTCCCCAGTCGTCGAGATAGCCGGAGAATTCCGTCATCCCGAGCTGCATGTTGTAGTCGATGTCGGTCGTCAGGTTGTTTGGCCGGTAGGGCAGATGCGCCAGCCGCGAATTCCTCCGGGCGGTGGCCGGCATGACCTGCATCAGGCCGCGGGCGCCCGCGCTGCTGATCGACTCCGGATCGAATTCGGTTTCCTGGCGGATGAGGCCTAGCACCAGGGCCGGCTCCGGCGGGTTGCCTGGTCCGCGATAGGCCGGGATGGAGATCACCGGATAGGCGTAGCGCTGGAGCACGATGTCGTCGTAGCCCGCGATCTTTGCCACGCGCAGCGCCACGTCGCGGAAGCCCATCTCGGTCAGCGCCTGGGCGAGCTGTTTTACATGCCCGGGGTCTGGATGCAGCTCCTGATAGCGAATGGCGAAGTAGCGCAGATAATTCTGCGCCCCGAGATCGGCCAGGACGCGCATGGCGCGGACCAGATCATCCTTCTCGAAGACGGCGCGCGGCGGATCGTCGGCCGCCGTGCTGCGCACATGCAGCACCGGCTGCGCTTCGATGCGGGCGAGCGCGAGCTGACCGTAGAACGTCTCGGGCTCCCTGGAGGCGGCGTGGTACTGCTGCCATGCGTCGGGAATGTTGCCGAGCTGTTCGTAGGCGCGCCCCTGCCAGTAATGGGCCCGCGCCAAGCTGATGGGCCGGGACACGCCGTCTTCCAGCCTCTTGAAATGAACCAGCGCCGTCTGGGGGTCCTTCAGAAAGCGCAGCGCGATCCAGCCCGACAGGAACTGGGACTCGGCGAAGGGGAGGTCGGACGTCAGAGCGGTGCCCGACACCAGGTCGTAGGCGACCTTGCTCTTGCCGTCCTGCAGGGCCTGGCGCGCGTCGATATTGATTTCCCCCCAGACGCGACGGGGGTGAAGCTTTGTCAGCACCTTAAGCGGCGCGCGCAGCAGCAGTGCTTCCGCGCGATCGTTGTCGCCCATGAGACGTGCCGCACGGGCGCGGTCGAACAGCAACACGGGGTTCGAGGCCAGATCGGCGGAGAGTTCTGAAACGATCTTCGGCGCTTTCTGCGGATTCATGCTCAGGGCGATGCGAGCCTTGGCCAGTCTCTGCGCCGTGTCGTCGACGCGCGCCATCTGCCGTTTTGCGCCGTCGATGTCGCCGCGCCACAGCAGGCTGTCCAACCGGTCGCGGTCCGTCTCCGGCGTGAAATAGCTGCCGTCCTTCTGGACGATGGCGAGTTCCTGATCGCGCGGGAAACTGCCTTCCACCCAGCCCTGGCGCGCCAGCGCCCGCCCTTCGGCCACCTTGCCGGTCGCGATCATCGCATCGCCAAGACGAATCTTGCCGAGGGCGCTGACCGGATTGCGCCCGGCGAACCAGGCGATGACCGCCGCCGGACTGGTCGCGGGATCGATCGCCTCTTAGCGGGCCAGCAGGCTGGTGTGCAGCGGCCAATCCGGATTGGCCTTGAGGAAGGCGTCGATCTCGGCGAAGGACGCGCCGCTGTTCCTGTCGAGCAGATAGCGCCACTGAACCAGCTTGGTCGCCATCGCGTCGTGACCCTGGTCCGCTAGGCGGCGCGCCGCCGGCCAGTCGCCACGGTCCGCGGCCTCGAAGGCTCTGATGTACAGATCATGATCGGAGGGGCTGAGCACGTGGCTCGTGCCCTCCCGATGTTCCATGGGGCCGGCCGGTTCGGCGTCCGACGGCCGATCGAAATCGGGGATCGGCTGCATCATGATGACGCCACCCTGTCGCTGCAGACCTTCGGGCAACGGTGTGGTCTGCGCCTGAGCCGCAATGACCCCCAACAGCGTCGCAGTCACCAGCAGCAGGGGGTGGCGGTAGGGCATCGTGGGGCTCGGGTTCGCTTCCGCAGCAATACGCGGAGGAAAATCACAATAGCGGCGCACCGTCGCGCGCGCCACACAAACCGGGTTTGCGAACGGGTGCCTTGCTCTGGCGGCTGTGGACTGTATTTTGGCCGAAACCAAAAGAGTACCGATCATGCCGTTCGCGCGCGATAGCCTTAAAGGTTCCTTTCCCGCTCTTATCACGCCGATGAAGAACGGCGCGGTGGACGAGGCCGGGTTCCGAAAGTTTGTCGCATGGCAGATCGCGCAGGGCAGCCATGGGCTGGTGCCGTGCGGCACAACCGGCGAGTCGCCGACGCTGAGCCATGAAGAACACAAGCGCGTTGTGGAAATCTGCGTCGAGGAAGCAAAAGGGCGCGTGCCGGTGATCGCCGGAGCCGGCTCGAATTCGACCGTGGAAGCCATCGCGCTCACCAAGCACGCCAAGGCGGTCGGCGCGGACGCGGTCCTGTCGGTAACCGGCTACTACAACAAGCCGTCGCAGGAGGGGATGTACCGGCACTACGCCGCCATTGCCGAGGCGGTGGACATCCCGATCATCGTCTACATCGTTCCGGGGCGCACCATCGTGGAGGTGTCCGTCGAGACCATGGGGCGGCTGTCGAAGATCCCCAACATCGTCGGCGTCAAGGACGCCACCGCCAATCTGGCGCGGCCGCTGCGCGAGCGCGCGATGTGCGGCAAGGACTGGGTCCAGCTTTCCGGCGAGGACGGCACCACGCTGGCCTACATGGTCCAGGGCGGGCAGGGCTGCATCTCGGTGACGGCCAATGTCGCACCCAAGCTCTGCGCCGATTTCCAGAACGCCTGCCTGAAACGCGATTATGCCGCCGCGCTGGCGCTGCAGACCCGCCTGATGCCGCTGCACGATGCCATGTTCTGCGAACCCAGCCCGGCGCCGGTGAAATTCGCCGTCTCGCAGCTCGGCCTCTGCACCGACGAAGTGCGCATGCCGCTGGTCTCCGCCACCGACAAGGCGCGCGCGACGGTGCGGGCGGCGATGGAAGCGGCGGGAGTCGTCAAGGCCTGACATGGCAAAAAAGAAAGACGACGACCGCAAGATCGTCGCCGACAACCGCAAGGCCCGCTTCTCCTACTTCATCGAATCCTCGCTGGAGGCCGGCATCATGCTGACCGGCTCCGAGGTAAAGTCGCTGCGCACCGGCAAGGCGACCATCGGCGAGTCCTATGCGCATGCCAAGGACGGCGAAATATTCCTCGTGAACGCCTACATCCCGGAATACACCCAGGCGAACCGCTTCGGCCACGAACCGCGGCGCGTGCGCAAGCTGCTGGTCCACAAGCGGGAAGTCGCGAAGCTCTCCATCGCCATGCAGCGCGAAGGCATGACGCTGATCCCGCTGAAGCTCTATTTCACGCCCAAGGGGATCGCCAAGCTGGAACTCGGCATAGCCAAGGGCAAGAAAACCCACGACAAGCGCGAGACCGAGAAGGCCCGCGACTGGCAGCGCGACAAGGCACGGCTGATGCGGGACAAGGGGTAAAAGGACGAATAGCGCGCAGCGAAATGGCGAATAGAGAACTATTCGCTACTCGCCATTCGCTATTCGCCAATTTAGAATTCCTCCATGAGCGACGATGAAAAGCCGGACCTGATCGGCCAGATCAAGGACAAGCTTGTCCGCACCAAGGAGAAAGGGGCGGAAGAGGGGCGTTTTATCACCGGCCGGCCCGATCTCGGCCATGTGAACCGCCTGCCGCCAGGCCAGAAGGAAGTGAAGAACTGGCCGGTACTCGATCTCGGCGCCCAGCCCGACGTGAAGCCTGAGAAGTGGCACTTGCGCATCACCGGGCTGGTGGAAAATCCGCTGGTCTGGACGCTGCCCCAGTTCCACGCGCTGCCGCAGGAGGAATTCCTCAGCGACATACATTGCGTGACGGCGTGGAGCCGCTTCGACAATCACTGGCAGGGCGTGTCGTCGAAGGTGCTGCTCGATCTGGTGAAACCAAAGCCCGAGGCCGGGCATGTCGTCTTTCATTCCTATGACGGCTACACGACCAATGTGAAGCTGTCGGTCTTCGCGGAATCCAATGTGCTGCTTGTCCATTCCTGGGAAGGCCAGCCGATCCCGCGCGAGCACGGCGGGCCGGTGCGCGTGGTGATCCCCGACTGGTATTTCTGGAAAAGCGCCAAGTGGGTGAACCGCCTCGATTTCGTCGCCGTCGATCAGCCGGGCTTCTGGGAAACCCGCGGCTATCACAACGAAGGCGATCCCTGGAAAGAAGAACGGTATTCCTGACCCTGCGGCGTAACGCACGACGCCAAGTACGAAATTCCCCGTATATGTGTTGTAAATTCGCTCCGCTATGAATCGGGGCAATTCACACGCCGCTTGCCCGGCGGCGAAACCGCAACGGGAGTTTCATCCATGTACAAAGATTGGCCGAATATCGCGACCGAGCTGAGCGGCCTGGTCAAGCAATTGCGCGGCGGCGCGCCCGATACCATGAAGGCGTTCTCCGCGTTGGCGCAGGCCGCGACGCAGGCGAAGGCGCTCGACACGAAAACCAAGGAGCTAATCGCGCTCGCCATCTCGGTGGCGGTGCGCTGCGATCCCTGCATCTCTTTCCATGCCGAGTCCGCGCGCAAGCACGGCGCGACGCGCGACGAAGTCATGGAGACGGTCGGCATGGCGATCTACATGGGCGCCGGTCCGGCCGCCATGTATGCGGCGCAGGCGGTGGAAGCCTACGACCAGTACGTGGCGAAGAACGCGACGGCGTAGCGGTCAGATCTGCGGCATTGCCAGAAGCTTCGCCTGTTTCACCACGGCGTCGAACATCGCTTCGGTCAGCACGCCGGTGTTCGTGTTGTAGCGCGAGCAGTGGTAGCTGGAGATCAGCGTCAGACGCTCCAGCTTGTAGGCGACGCCGTGCTTGAACGGGTGGGCGGATTTCTTCGCCCCCAGCGCGTCGCAGACACTGTCGTGGGCGATCTTGCCCAAAGCGAAGATCGCCCGCAGATGCGGCATCGCGGAAATCTGCGCGGTGAGGAATTTGCGGCAGGTCTTGATCTCGGTCGGCGTCGGCTTGTTCTCGGGAGGGACGCAGCGCACGGCGTTGGTGATGGCGCATTCCGCCAGCGTCAGGCCGTCGTCCGCATGCTCGCGATAGGTGCCGTGCGCCAGCCCGTGCTTCAGCAGCGTCGCGAACAGCAGATCGCCCGCCCAGTCGCCGGTGAACGGGCGTCCGGTACGGTTGGCGCCCTTGAGGCCGGGCGCCAGGCCGCCAATCAGCAGGCGCGGGTCGCCGGCGCCGAAAGCCGGAACCGGCGCGTTGAAAAATTCCGGATATTTCTTTGCGTTCGTCGCGCGGAAATCCGCAAGGCGAGGGCAGAGCGAACAATCGCACGGCGGTTCGCCGGTGGCCAAAGCGGTTACTGCGCCGCCTGTTCGTTCGTGCCGACGTTGTTCGGACGCGCGCCGCCTTCGCGCATGATCATCGGCTTCAATTCTTCGAGCTCGATGAAGTTGTCGGCCTGCCGGCGAAGGTCGTCGGAGACCATCGGTGGCTGGGTGCGGATCGTCGAGACCACGCTCACGCGCCGTCCCTTGCGCTGCGCCGCTTCCACCAGACGGCGGAAGTCGCCGTCGCCCGAGAAGATAACGATGTGATCGACCTGATCGGCCATCTCCATCACGTCGATGGCAAGTTCGATGTCCATGTTGCCCTTGACGCGCCGACGGCCCTGGGAATCCGTGAATTCCTTGAGCGGCTTGGTCACCACCGAAAAGCCGTTGTAGTCGAGCCAGTCGACCAGCGGACGCAGCGGCGAGAATTCCTGATCCTCGGCGACCGCCGTATAGTAGAACGCGCGCACCAGAACACCTTTGCGTGCGAAGAGTTCAAGAAGCCGCTTATAGTCGATGTCGAATTGAAGGCCTTTGGCCGCACCGTATAAATTCGCACCGTCGATAAAAAGCGCCAGTTTCTCCTGCGGATAGAACAGCATAATGATCTCCATCAAAAAAATTCATGACCGTTCGGGCAAATTCCCCCGATGGCCCGTACCCCGTTCTAAACATTCGACGCAGTCGTGCAAGGCCGGAATACTTACATGATCCTGATTGCACTTGGCGCAAATCTGCCGTCATCCGCGGGCGCGCCTGCAGAGACGATCGCAGAAGCGATCGCAGAGATTTCGCGGCGCGGCATCAAAACCACGGCAAAGTCGAGGTTTTATGCAACGCCGGCCTGGCCGGATCCTGCGGACCCGCAATTTGTAAACGCTGTCATCCGCGTTGAAACAAGCCTTTCACCTGATGCGATCATGGCATTGCTGCATGAAATTGAATCCCTGTACGGACGCACGCGGAGCGCGAAGAATGCGCCGCGAACCCTCGATGTCGATCTGATCGATGTCGATGGACGCATCGAGGGCGGGCCGCCGGCATTGCCGCATCCGCGCCTGTCGCAACGCGCATTTGTTCTGATTCCGCTGGCCGATGTCGCGCCGGGCTGGCGCCATCCGGTGAGCGGGCTGACCGTCGAGCAGCTTATCGCGGCTCTGCCGGAGCCGGAGCGCGCGGCCGTAAGACCAGCGTCCGCCTGATGCGGTCGAATTCGGCGATCAAGGCCGGGCGGTCGAACGCGCGGACCGTTCCCGGATCGTAATTGGCGATGTTCGTGGAGTGAATGAAGTATCGAACGGCGATACACGGCGCCGAGCCCATCACGGCATAGACGATCTCGTCGTAGAAGTTGCCGGCTCCCGCATCATGACCTTCGGCGACGGAGTAGGTCGTTCTGTTCTCGACGAGCGCTCGCTGATTCACCGGACTGGGAAGAAACCGGCTGGCTTCGCATCTTCCCGGACCAGGCACGCTTTCCACACTGATGCCGGTGAGATCGGGGGACAGGTTCGTGCCGCGTGCCAGCTCGGGCGGAATGTGGAACAGCACGCCGTGGATCGGATGGCCCGGACCGAAGCTCCGGTAGGCGTAGGTCCCGTCGACCTTCCAACCGGGCGGAACCGAAAGCGTGAAGCCCGACCCCGCATGGCCCGGCGATTGTCCCGCAGGCGGCGTGGCGGCCTGAGTTCCGGTCCATCCGGGAAGCAGCAGCGCGCTGCACAAAACACCCGTCATCCTGCCGATACGGAGAATCGCCCGAAGCCTTCTCATGTGGACATCTTACGCCAAAACGCGGTGCGGCCGGTAAGTACCCAATCGCGCTGACAAAATAACGTCCCTTTTTTAAGCGGCCTGGAATGCTTACCTCTCGTCAGGGCAACAGGGAGGGATAAGGCCATGCCTGCCTTACTGATCGTCGTCCTCATCATTGCGTTCATTCTTCTCACCGGGTTCCGCGTCGCCCAGCAATATGAGCGCGCGCTCGTCTTCCGCTTCGGCCGCTACACCATCACGCGCGGACCCGGCCTGTTCTGGATCATCCCGCTCGGTATCGAACGCGCGGTGAAGGTGGACATGCGCGTCTTCACCGACGGCGTCGAGCAGCAGGAAGCCATGACCAAGGACAATGTTCCCGTCCAGGCCAATGCGGTGATCTGGTATCGCATCGTGAGACCCGACCGCGCCATCATCGAAGTGCAGAACGTCCGCAACGCGATCATCCAAGTGGCGCTCACCACGCTGCGCAACGTCATCGGCCAGCATTCGCTCGATGACGTGCTGAAGGAGCGCGAGAAGATGGGTAAGCTGGTCAAGGAGCGCGTCGATCAGGTCACCGAAGCCTGGGGCGTCGAAGTCCAGGCCGTCGAGATGAAGAATGTCGAGATTCCGGCCTCGATGCAGCGCGCCATGGCGCAGGAGGCCGAGGCGCTGCGCGAGAAGCGCGCCCGCATCATCAAGGCGGAAGCCGAGCACGAAGCGGCGCTCAAATTGCGCGAGGCCGCCGACGAGATCATGAAGACGCCGGCGTCCCTGGAACTTCGCCGCATGCAGATGCTGACCGAGATCGGCGCCGAGCAGAACACCATGACGGTGGTGATGATGCCGAGCGAGTTTGTGGAGGCGGCGAAGGCGCTGAGCGAGCGGAAGTAACCTCCGCTCGCCACAGGCTCGTTCAGCGTCGTGCCGCCCGGTGGTGCTGGGCGCGCGTCGCGCGCAGCCCGGACAGGCCGTAGCGGCGGATCGCGCGTTCCCAACTGAGGAACTCCTCTACCGAGAGGCTGTAGCGTGTGCAGGCCTCGTCGAGGCTGAGCAGGCCACCGTCGACGGCAGCGACGACTTCCGCCTTTCTGCGGATCACCCATCGCTTGGTATCGCGTGCCGGAAGGTCCGCTAACGTGAGCGCGGCGCCGGCGGGTCCGATGACCTGAACGAATGGACTTCTTCCATCGCGTCCCATCGCAAGTCCTCCTTGTTCTGCCCTGCGTACAAGGCGTTTGGAGAACTTATCGGTCGTGAGAAGAACGAGTTTTTGTTGTCGTGTTTAATGATTGACTAAGAAGAAGCATCCAAAAAGACGAGATAATTCAGAAAAACGCGCGACGATGCGCGGCGGTCCAGCTGCTTGCGGGCGCGGCAATGCCGAGACCGAGCGTCCAGATATTGACGACGACCTCGAACTGCATGGGCGTGGAGGAAAGCGCCAGCCGGTAAAGCCCGTTCTCGACGTTGAAGGTGATGTCCATCGCGGCGAGGAAGATCAGCGCGCTGCCGGCAAGCAGTCCCGCGCGCGCACCCGACGGCGTGCCCCGCCACAACCCGAGACCCGCGAAGATGGCGGTGAGCGCCATCCAGCCATCGGCAACCGGAAAGCTGTTCTCGAAGGCGATATACCAGCGCTCGGGCAGCACGCGCAGGTCGCCGGCCGCAAAGTAATTCGCCCAGTAGAGAAGCGTGCCGATGCCCGTCAGCACGAGCAGGACAGCAAGCGTGCGTTTCTTGGCCATTTGGTTCCCCTGCCTTTCGCCCACGATAGCGTCTTTGTAGGATGAGGTCAGCGGTCGGAGGAAACCATGCTGGCGAGGGAGCTTGCCGTCGTAATGTCGCTGTTCCTGGCGGGATGCGCGGGGCTCTCGCCGCCGTCTTGCGCTGTGGGATTGCAGCCCATGACAAAGGCCGAGCTGTATTTTGGCAGGGATATCGCGGGCCGTCCGGGCGTCGGCGATCAGGACTGGCAGCGGTTTCTCGACGAAGAAATCACGCCGCGCTTTCCCGACGGCCTGACGGTGGAAGATGCGTCCGGGCAATGGAAGAGCGCGGATGGCGCCGTCGCGCACGAGGCATCCAAGCATCTCACGATCGTCCTGCCGGGTTCTGCCGTCGCGCAGGCCAAACTGGCTGCGATCCGCGAGGCCTATAAACGACGCTTCCGTCAGGACTCTGTCCTGATTTTGGAATATCAGGCCTGCGGTTCCTTCTGACATCAATTCCGCTAAGCTCGGCTTTTCCAAACCGCATCATTGCCGGGCCAAAGCCATGTTGAAGCAGATTGCACCCTATATCGGAACACTGATTATCGTTGCCGTGCTGGCGTGGCGGATGAGCGGCGCCATGAAAGGCCGTGCGGTGAAGCCATGGCAGCTCTGGATCAGGCCTGCGCTGATCGCGGTTTTGATGGTGCTGATGCTGGCATCCGCGCGGCTGCCGGATTTATTCGGGCTCTCCTTGTATGCGGTCGCCGCCGTCGCCGGGGCAGGTTCGGGATATCTGCTGGCCCGTCACCAGGAACTCACGCTGGATCCGGTCAGCCACAAGATCATCAGCAAGACCTCGCCGATCGGCGTCATCCTGTTCATCCTCCTGTTCTTGGCCCGTTACGCCTTCAAGGTGATGGTCGGCGGCGGGCAGGCGCCGGACAAGCTGATGGCGCATAGTGGCCAGATCGCCCTTTATACCGACGCCGGCCTGTTGTTCCTGCTGGCCCTGGTTTCGGCCCAGGCCTGGGAAATCTGGCGCCGTACAAGGCCTTTGATGGCCGAAAGGGCCGTCCGGCTGGCCAAACCGGCCGCCGAATAACTTCTTGCCGGGCGGGGGCGTTTCCGATAGGTTCCGCCGCTTCCCGAAATCCCCCAAGGATTAGCCATGGCCCGCGTTACCGTCGAAGACTGCGTCGACAAGATTCCCAACCGTTTCGATCTGGTTCTGGCGGCCTCGTACCGCGCGCGCCAGCTTTCGGGCGGCGCGGAGACGCTGGTCGACCGCGACCGCGACAAAAATCCGGTCGTGGCGCTGCGCGAAATCGCGGCCAAGGAACTGAAGCCCGAGGATCTGAAGGAAGATCACATCAAGTCCCTGCAGAAGCACGCCGAGGTCGACGAGCCGGAGGAGGCACGTCCCGACACCGACGATGCGCGGGAAGATCCGCAATATCGTGCGGTAACCGAGGAAGAGCTGTTGCGCGCCCTCACCAGCGAGGCCCAGCGCCGCGCCGAGCCGCAGCCGGAACCGGAAGTCGATTACGACGAGTAGTTGCGCGTCGTCCTGAGGCGCGAGCCTCGGAGGACGGATTTCCGATTTCGCCAGTCCGCGCCTATATAATAGGCGTATGACAGTCCCAACACCCCAGTCCGCCGACAAGGCGAATGTGGTGCCCCTTGCGCCGCCGCGCCCACGGGGCCGGCGTAAGCTCATGCGCCAGACGGAGTTGGTGGACCGCGTCAAGGCTTACGATCCCGACGCCAACGAAGCCCTGCTCAACAAGGCTTACGTTTACGCGATGAAGGCGCACGGCAAGCAGTTTCGCGCCTCCGGCGATCCTTATTTCGCCCATCCGTTGGAAGTGGCGGCCATCCTCACCGATCTCAAGCTCGACGAAGCGACCATCGCCACCGCGCTGCTGCACGACACGATCGAGGACACGCTCGCCACCTATGACGACATCAAGGCGAACTTCGGCCAGGAGATCGCCGATCTGGTTGACGGCGTTACCAAGCTGTCGGCCCTGGAACTGTTCTCGGAGCGCACCAAGCAGGCGGAGAATTTCCGCAAGCTGATGCTCGCCATGTCGAACGACATCCGCGTGCTGCTGGTGAAGCTCGCCGACCGCGCCCACAACATGCGCACGCTCTCCTTCATCAAGGAACCGGAGAAGCGCCGCCGCATCGCGCAGGAGACCTTCGACATCTATGCGCCGCTGGCCGGGCGCATCGGCATGCAGCACATGCGCGAGGAGCTGGAGGACCTGGCATTCGCCGAACTCCACACCGAGGCGCGCAACTCGATCGTCACCAGGCTGGCCCGGCTCGACGCATCGAGCGGCAAGCTGATCGACCGCATCGCCGACCAGTTGAAGCGCAAGCTCGCCGAGCACGGCATCGAGGCCTGGGTCTATGGCCGCTCCAAGCGTCCGTTTTCCATCTGGCGCAAGCTGCAGGACAAGCAGATCAACTTCGAGCAGCTCTCCGACATCTTCGGCTTCCGCGTGATCGTCGGGACGAAGGACGACTGCTATCGGGCCCTGGGCGTTATGCACACCACCTGGCAGGCGGTGCCCGCCCGCTTCAAGGACTTCATCTCGACGCCCAAGCAGAACGGCTACCAGTCGCTCCACACCACTGTCATCGGGCCGGAGAAGCAGCGCGTCGAAGTCCAGCTGCGCACCCAGGAGATGCACGACATCGCCGAGCGCGGTGTGGCGGCGCATTGGCGCTATCGGGACATCGCGGCCCAGCCGGGCGAAGGCCATGAGAACCGCGCCTATGGCTGGCTGCGCGAGATGGTCGAGTTGCTGGAACGCGGCAATTCGCCGGAAGAGTTCTTCGAGCACTCCCGTCTTAATCTGTATCAGGACCAGGTCTTCTGCTTCACGCCGAAGGGCGATCTGATCCCGCTGCCGCGCGGCGCGACGCCGATCGACTTCGCCTATCAGGTGCACACCGACCTCGGACACCACACGGTCGGCGCCAAGGTCAACGGCACGCATGTTCCGCTCTACACGCCGCTGCGCAACGGCGACCAGGTGGAGATCATTTCGTCCAAGGAGCAGACACCGTCGCCGCTGTGGGAGCAGTTCGTCGTCACCGGACGCGCGCGCATCGAAATCCGCCGGTTCCTTCGACAGGCCCAGCGCGGCGAGCACATCAGCTTCGGCCGCAAGATTCTCGAAAGGGTCTTCACCGACGAGGGCTACGAGCTCACGGACAAGGCGGTGGACGGCGTGGCCAAGAAGCTGCGCTTCGCCAAGGCGGATGACGTGTTCGCGGAAGTCGGACGGGGCGTTTTGCGCGGCCATGAGGTGCTGGAGGGGGTCTATCCCGAACTCAAGCGCGATCCCGAGCGGCGCAAGCAGGCCGTGCTGGCCGAGCCTCCGGGCAAGCCCAAGGCGATTTCCATTCGCGGCCTGACCGAAGGCATTGCCTACCGGCTCGGCGCCTGCTGCCACCCGCTGCCCGGCGACCGCATCGTCGGGCTGATGGTGCCGGGCGATGGCGCGGTGATCCACACCATCGACTGTGCGGAGCTGGAAAAAGCGCAGTCCACCATGGACGACTGGCTGGACGTCGCCTGGGGCCATCACGCCGCGGAAATGGGGCCGTCGGTGGCGCGCCTGGAGGTGCGGGTGAAGAACGCGCCGGGCTCGCTGGGGGCGGCCATGACCGCCATCGGCAACAGCGGCGGCAACATCTTCAATATGAAGACGACCAACCGCAATCCGCTCTATTTCGAATTCCAGGTCGACATCGAAGTGCGGGACGTGGCGCACTTGCAGAATATCCTGGGTGCGCTACGCGTAACGGCCGCGGTCGAATCGGTCGATCGTGTGCGCGGGCCGGAAGAGCGCTCTCACCCTTCGACAAGCTCGGGGTGAAGGCTTGTTGTTTCCCTCATGCTGAGCCTGTCGATGCATGAGCGGTAGGGATGTCATGACACCAGATCAAGTTCTTTCCGAATTCGAAAAAGCCGGCGCTCTGCTCAAGGGCCATTTCATTCTTTCGAGCGGGCTGCATTCCGATACCTTCCTGCAGAAGGCGCTGGTCTTCCAGGACGCGCGCCGCACGGCCAAGCTCTGCAAGGCGCTGGCCGCCAAGGTGCGTGAAGAGGTGACCGCCGAGTTCACCGCCATCGTCTCGCCGGCGGTCGGCGGCATCGTGCCGGGCTATGAAATGGGCCGGCAGTTGGGCCTCCCCGCGATGTATGTCGAACGGCAGGATGGTGCCTTCCAACTGCGCCGGGGCTTCGCCCTCGCCAAGAACCAGCCGGTGTTGATGGTGGAAGACATCGTGACGACGGGCTTGTCGTCACGCGAATGCCTGGACGCCATCCGCGCGGCGGGCGGCAAGCCCGTGGCGGCGGCGTGCCTGATCGACCGCTCCGGCGGCAAGGCGAAGGTCGGCGTCAAACTCGTATCGTTGGCGTCGCTCAAAGTCCCGGCATGGGAAGCTGACAAACTCCCGCCACATCTGCGCGGGACCCCGGCCGTGAAACCGGGCAGCAGAGGACTGGCGTGAAAAAATGGTTGGGATTGCTCGTCGCCGCGGCGGGCTTGTGGCCTGCCGTCGCGCAGGCGCAAACGGATGAAATCCAGGTTTACGACGCCACCATCGCCAAGCCCGGCGTCGTCAATCTGACTTTACACGACAACTACACGCCGTCGGGCCGCAAGGTGCCGGATTTCGCGGGCGGTCTCGTTCCCGATCACACGCTCAACGGCGTTCCGGAATGGGCCTTTGGCGTGACGGATTGGTTCGAGGCGGGCCTTTATGCACCGCTATACAGCATCGAGAGCGACGGCAACGTGAAATTCAACGGCGTGAAACTGCGGGCGCTGTTCGTCTCGCCGCACGCCGCGGACCGCAGCTTCTTCTACGGCATCAATTTCGAGTTCAGCTACAATTCGACCGATTGGGACCGGAAGCGTTTCACGTCCGAGATCCGGCCGATCATCGGCTGGCATCTGGGCAGGGTGGACCTGATCTTCAATCCGATCCTCGACAATTCCTACGAGGGGGTCTCGCGCCTCGATTTCGCGCCGTCCACGCGCGTGGCCTACCACGTGTCGAACGACTGGGCCGTGGCGCTGGAGGAATATGACGACTTTGGTCCGCTGCGGCATTTTTATTCCAGCAGCCAGCAGTCGCATCAGCTTTTCGCGGTCGTCGACTACAATGGCGATCCGGTAACCGTGGAAACCGGTATCGGCTTTGGCATGACGCCGGCTTCGGATAACATGGTGCTGAAGCTGATCCTGTCGCGCGACCTCAACTGAGAAGCACTGGGACATGAACAAGCTCCGCCTCGGTGTGAATATCGACCATGTCGCGACCATCCGGAATGCCCGCGGCGGCGCGTTTCCCGACCCCGGCCGCGCGGCGATGCTGGCGGCGGATGCCGGCGCCGACGGCATCACGGCCCATCTGCGCGAAGACCGCCGGCATATCTCCGACAGGGACATCGAAAGGCTGCGGCTGGAACTGTATATCCCGCTCAATCTGGAAATGGCGGCCACCGAGGAGATGGCGGCCATCGCCCTGAAGCACATCCCGCACGCCTGCTGCATCGTTACGGAGAAGCGCGAAGAGCGCACGACGGAAGGCGGCATCGACGCGGCGGGGCAGCACAACCGCCTTGCCCCCATCGTGCGGGCGCTGGTGGACGCGGGCATCCGCGTCTCGATGTTCATCGAACCGGACAAACGGCACCTAGATGCCTCCAAATCGCTCGGCGCGCCGGTGGTGGAACTGCATACCGGTGCCTACAGCGAAGCACGCGGCGCCGAGCAGGAGCGTCTGCTGGAAAAAATCCGCGAGGCGGCGGCGTACGGCGCGGCCGTCGGCCTCGAAATCCATGCCGGCCACGGCCTGACCTACGAGAACGGGAAGCCCATCGCCGCGATCCCGGAAATCCGCGAACTCAATATCGGGCATTACCTCATCGGC
The DNA here is from genome assembly GCA_027456965.1 of Alphaproteobacteria bacterium. Lineage (GTDB taxonomy): Bacteria > Pseudomonadota > Alphaproteobacteria > Micropepsales > Micropepsaceae > Rhizomicrobium. Next base: position 15,272 of record DAIDUA010000157.1, read on the forward strand.
GAGGCGATCTTCGTCGGCCTCGAAGCCTCGATCCGCCGCATGCGGGTGCTGATGGACGAGGCGCGCATATGATTCTCGGTCTGGGCTCCGATCTCATCGACATACGCCGCGTCGAGAAGAGCATCGACCGCTTTGGCGACCGTTTCCTCGACCGCATCTTCACCGAGACCGAGCGGGTCAAGTCGGACAGGCGCGCCAACCGCGCCGCCAGCTACGCCAAGCGCTTCGCAGCCAAGGAGGCCTGCTCCAAGGCGCTGGGTACGGGCCTCAGGCGGGGTGTGTTCTGGCGCGACATGGGCGTGGTCAATCTGCCGGGTGGCAAGCCGACCATGCGCCTGACCAATGGCGCTCTGGCGCGCCTGCGCGAAATGACCCCGGCCGGGCACATGGCCGTCATCGATCTGACGATTACCGACGACTTCCCGCTGGCGCAGGCGATTGTCATTATATCTGCCGTGCCGGCGTCGCAGCCGAACTGGGGTGTTGCATAGATCATGGTTAAGCCCGTATTTGCCTTGACGCGCCACCCTCCATCCGGTTCCCTCCCGCCCCGATGAGTGACTCCCTCCAGACGCCGGATTCGTCACCGGCCGCGGCCACCCCGGCTGACGGCACCGGTGTTCAGAACGATTCCAGCCTGGACCGCGCCACCGCCCTCATCGACGCGCCGACATCCGACCCGGCGGAACCCGCCGAGCCCGCCCAGCCGGCACCAAAGGCCGACGCCGTGGAAGAGGGTGACTCTTGGTGGGAATTGGCCAAGACACTCTTTTATGCGCTGCTCATCGCGCTGTTCGTGCGGACGTTCTTCTTCCAGCCCTACAATATTCCCTCCGGCTCGATGGAAAGCACGCTGCTGGTTGGCGACTACCTCTTTGTCGAAAAATTCGCTTACGGATACAGCAAATACTCTTTTCCCTTCGGACGATTCCTGCCGTCCTTCGGCCGGGTTTTCTTCAGCCAGCCCCATCGCGGCGACGTCGTGGTGTTCGCGTTGCCGTCCGATCCGTCGGTGGTGTTCATCAAGCGGTTGATTGGCCGGCCCGGTGACCGCATCCAGATGATCGGCGGCGTGCTCTATATCAACGACAAGCCCGTGCCCAAGGTGCGGGTCAGCGATTTCGTGGACGACGAGAACGGCTACGAGCACCATATCGCGCGCTATCGCGAGACCCTGCCGAACGGCAAATCGTACTACGTGCTCGACAGCATCCCGGACGGGCCGAACGACGACACCCCGGTCTATACCGTGCCGCCCGGGCATTACTTCATGATGGGCGACAACCGCGATGATTCGGACGACAGCCGGGGCATCGTCGGCTATCTTCCGGCGGAAAACCTCGTCGGCAAGGCCGAGTTCAAATTCTTCTCGATCGATGACAGCAAAACGCACTGGTGGCAGTTCTGGACATGGCCGTGGGCGGTTCGTTACGACCGGCTCTTCACCTTCATTGATTGAGCTTGAAGGCCGTCTCGGTCATACCTTCCAAGACGAGGGGCTACTCAAGCGCGCACTGACGCATGCCAGCTTGAATGCCAAGCTCTCCAACGAGCGCCTGGAGTTCCTCGGCGATCGTGTGCTCGGGTTGATCTGCGCCGAGCGGCTGCACGCGCTGTATCCCAAGGATGCCGAAGGGGCGCTGGCGCTCAAATTCAACGCCCTCGCGCGGCGGGAGACCTGCGCCGCCGCAGCCGAAGCGGCCGGGATTGCTCCGCATCTCATCCTGGCGAAGGCCGAAGCGGGCAGTGGCGGCCGGCGCAAGGTCGCCATCCTGTCGGGTGCTTGCGAGGCGGTGATTGCGGCGCTCTATCTCGATGGCGGGATGGATGCCGCGCGGCATTTCGTGGACCTGTACTTCACGGACGCGTTTGCCTCGCTCAACTCTGACATGCGCGATCCCAAGACCGTGCTGCAGGAATGGGCGCAATCGCGCGGCGGGAGCAAATGGGGCAATGATGCGCCGGTCTACAAACTGATCGCGCAGGAAGGTCCCGACCACGCGCCGCGTTTTTCCGTGGAAGTAAGTGTCGCGGGAAAACCGCCGGAGACGGGCGTGGGCGGCTCCAAACGCGAGGCCGAACAGGACGCTGCCAGACATATGCTGGAGAAGTTGGGAAAGCTGCCATGAGCACGCGCTGCGGCTTTGCCGCCATCATCGGGGCGCCGAATGCTGGCAAATCGACGCTCGTCAACGCCGTGGTGGGCTCGAAAGTCGCCATTGTCAGCCCCAAAGTGCAGACCACGCGGATGAATGTGCGCGGCGTGGCGATCAAAGGCGAGACGCAGATCGTGCTGGTCGACACGCCGGGCATTTTCAAGCCGCGCCGCCGTCTCGACAAAGCCATGGTGGCGGCCGCCTGGTCGGGCGCCGGAGATGCCGACGCGGTGGTGCTGCTCGTGGATGCGGCCGACCTTGCAGAGAACCCCCAAGGCCACGCGGCGCGCGACACCGATGCGATCGTCGAGGGACTGAAGACCTCGAACCGCAAGGCCGCGCTGGCGCTCAACAAGATCGACGCCATGAAGCACGCCGAGTTGCTGCCCTTGGCCGAAAAGCTGAATGCCACGGGCGTCTTCGAGCAGGTGTTCATGATCTCGGCGTTGAAGGGCGACGGACTGGCCGATCTGGCGGACTGGTGCGCCTCCAAGATGCCGGAAGGGCCGTGGCTCTATCCCGAGGATCAGGCAGCCGATATCCCCTCGCGCCTGCTGGCGGCGGAGATCACCCGCGAGAAGATCTATCTGCGTCTGCACGACGAGCTGCCCTACGCCACGGCCGTGGAAACCGAGAAGTGGGAAGAGCGCAAGGACGGCTCGGTGAAGATCGACCAGGTGATCTATGTCCAGCGGGACGGCCAGAAGGCGATCGTGCTGGGCAAGGGCGGGGCGACGATCAAGAAGATCGGCGAACTTGCTCGCAAGGAGCTGGAAGAGATTTTCGGCCGCCGCGTGCACCTCTTCCTGTTCGTCAAGGTCCGCGAGGACTGGGCCGACAAGCGCGAGCATTACAAGGAAATGGGACTGGAGTTTCCGGAGGAGTAGGGCGTTTGGAGTGGAGCGACGATGCGCTCGTTCTGTCCGTCCGCACCCTTGGCGAGAGCGGCGCGATCCTGGAAGCGTTGACGCGCGCCCCTGGCCGCCATCTGGGATTGGTGCGCGGCGGCGCCTCGCGCCGCTCCAAACCGACGCTTCAGCCCGGCAATACGGTGCGCGTGCAGTGGCGGGCGCGGCTCTCCGAGCATCTGGGAAGTTTCACCGCCGAACTCGATCACGCCCGTGCGGGCGATCTGATGGACGGTCGCGCCTCGCTGGTGGGATTGAACGCCCTCACTGCCGTCGCCAGTGCGGCGCTGCCCGAACGCGAAGCGCATGAGCCAGTCTACGAAGTCGCCACCATTCTGCTCGATGCCATGACCGAAGACGGCGTCGCGCATTGGGGCGCGCTCTATGTGCGCTGGGAGGCAGGCCTGCTGGAAGCGCTCGGCTTCGGACTCGATCTGACGCACTGCGCCGCGACCGGTTCTGTGGATAATTTGCGCTATGTCTCGCCGCGTTCCGGACGCGCCGTGTCGGGCGAAGCGGGTGGGCCCTATGCCGGACGGCTGTTTGCACTGCCAGCTTTTTTGCTCGGCTCGCAGAACGCGGAAGTGAGCAGCGCCGACATTGTGGATGGTTTGGCGTTGACGGGCCATTTTTTGCTGGAGCGCGTACTGCGTCCGCACGGAAAAACTATGCCGGCCGCGAGGTTACGCCTCGATGCTCTTGTAGCGCATGAGGATGGCGAATCGCGCTAAAGCTAGGACACATGACCACCGCACCGATCAAAGACGACATCCGTCCCGAACAACTGGCGAGCGCTCTCTCCGAGCGCTACCTCGCCTATGCCCTCTCCACCATCACCCAGCGCGCGCTGCCCGACGCCCGCGACGGACTGAAACCCGTCCATCGCCGGCTGCTGCACGCCATGCGCCTGCTCGGGCTCAACCCGGCGGCCGGGTTCAAGAAATGCGCCCGCGTGGTCGGCGACGTCATCGGCAAATACCATCCGCATGGCGACCAGGCGGTGTACGACGCGTTGGTGCGCTTGGCGCAGGACTTCGCCGTCCGCTATCCGCTGGTGGAAGGCCAGGGCAATTTCGGCAATGTCGACGGCGATAACGCGGCGGCGATGCGTTACACCGAAAGCCGCTTAACGGAGGTTGCTCAAGCATTGCTTGAAGGCCTCGACGAGGACGCTGTCGACTTCCGCGCCACCTATGACGGCGTCGAGGAAGAGCCCGTCGTTCTTCCCGCCGCCTTTCCCAATCTGCTGGCCAACGGCTCGAACGGCATCGCCGTCGGCATGGCCACCTCGATCCCGCCGCACAATCTGGGCGAGCTGTGCGCGGCGACCGTCGCGCTGATCGAGAATCCCAACACCCGCGATGCCACGCTGCTCAAATATGTGAAGGGGCCGGACTTCCCGACCGGCGGCATCATCGTCGACGAGCCGGAGTCCATCGCCGAGGCCTACAAGACCGGCCGCGGTTCCTTCCGCGTACGCGCCCGCTGGCACAAGGAAGATGGCGCGCGCGGCATGTACCAGATCGTCGTCGACCAGATTCCCTATCAGGTCCAGAAGGCCAAGCTGATCGAGCGCATCGCCGAGCTGATCGAGCAGAAGAAGGTGCCGCTGCTGGACGACGTCCATGACGAGTCCGCCGAAGACATCCGCCTGGTGCTGACGCCCAAGAGCCGGGTGGTCGAGCCGGAGCTGCTGATGGAGCAGCTGTTCCGCCAGACCGACCTGGAGTCCCGCATCCCGCTCAACATGAACGTGCTCGACAAGGGCCTCGTGCCGCGCGTGATGACCCTGAAGGAGGTTCTGCAGGCCTTCATCGACCATCGCCGCGAGGTGCTCACCCGCCGCTCCAAATACCGGCTGGAGAAGATCGCCGCCCGGCTGGAGGTGCTCGAAGGCTATCTTGCCGTCTTCCTCAATCTCGACAAGGTCATCAAGATCATCCGCACCGAGGACGAGCCCAAGCCCGTCCTGATGAAGGCCTTCAAACTCACCGAGAACCAGGCGGAAGCCATCCTCAACATGCGGCTGCGCAGCTTGCGCAAGCTGGAGGAGATGGAAATCCGCGCCGAGCACGACGGGCTGACCAAGGAGCAGAAGGAGCTGAAGAAGCTGCTCGGCTCCGAAAAACTGATGTCCGAGCGGCTGATCGACGAGATGAAGGGCATCGACGCCAAGTTCGGGCTCAAAACCACGCTCGGCAAGCGCCGCACCCAGATCGCGGAAGCCAAGCTGGTGGCCAAAATCCAGGCCGCCGCCGAGGAAGCCGTCGCCATCGAGACGCAGGTCGAGCGCGAACCCATCACCATCGTCTACTCGCAGAAGGGCTGGCTGCGCAGCTACAAGGGCCATCAGGAGCCGAGCGACGCCATCAAATACCGCGAGGGCGACCGCGGCCGTTTCTGGATTCACGCCGAGACCACCGACAAGCTGATGATGTTCTCGACGGACGGGCGCTTCTTCACGCTCGACTGCTCGAAGCTGCCGGGCGGGCGCGGCAACGGCGAGGCCATCCGTACCTTCATCGATCTGCCGCCGGAATCCGATCTGGTGGTGATGTTTGCGCACCAGGAAGGCCGCAAGCTGCTGCTGGCGGCGACCAGCGGCCACGGCTTCATCACCAGCGAAGACGACGCCGTGGCGATGACCAAGGTCGGCAAGCGCGTGATGAATGTGAAAACGCCGGGCGAGGCGGTGGTGTGCCGTTTCGTGGAGGGCGACAGCGTCGCGGCCATCGGCGAGAACCGCAAGCTGATCGTCTTCCCCCTTTCCGAAGTGCCGGAGCTGGCGCGCGGGCAGGGCGTTTACCTGCAACGCTACAAGGATGGCGGGCTGCTCGACGCCGTGACCTTCACCTGGAAAGAAGGCCTGCGCGATGAGAACAACCGTACCTTCACGCCGTCGGAGCTGAAGGAGTGGAAAGGTGCCCGCGCCCAGGCCGGACGTCTGCCGCCGAGGGGTTGGGCGAAGTCGGGCAAGTTCGGCTGAAAGCCTGCTGGACCCGCGCGGCCCTGTGCTCCATATGAAGCGTGAGCGCAGGGAAGGTTGATGTCGGCTCTTACGCTTCCATTGCTGCTGCAGCGCCGCCTCGACGCGGCTGCCTTTGCTTTGCTCAATCCCCCCGGTGCGCCGGAGGTGGACTTCATGCAGCCGCGCGGCGAGCAATCGCTGGTCCCGCCGGACGCCGTGTCGTGGCGCATCTTCAAGAACCCGGTGTCGCTGTTCATCGGCGGCGTGGCGGCGGTGATCCTGGAACTGGCCGAGCCGCGCGTGCGCACCGGCGTCTGGGAGCATTCGTCCTTTCGAACGGACCCCGTGAAGCGCCTGCAGCGCACCGGCATGGCGGCGATGATCACGGTCTACGGCGCGCGCAGCAAGGCGGAGACCATGATCGCCGGCGTGGTGCGTCTGCACGGCAAGGTCGGCGGCAAAACCCCGGCCGGAGAATCCTATCGCGCCAACGATGTGGAGCTGCTGACCTGGGTGCAGGCGACGGCCGGCTTCGGCTTCTCGGAAGCCTATCATCGCTATGTCCGGCCGCTCGGCGATGACGAGCGGAACCGCGCCTATGCGGAAGCGGGACCGGCCGCGCGGCTCTACGGCGCCGTCCAGGCGCCGACATCGGAAGCCGAACTGCTGGCGCTGTTCGACGCCATGCGCGAGCGGCTCGAACCGTCGCCGATCATTTTCGAATTCCTGAAGATCATGCGCACGGCGCGCGTCTTTCCCGCGCCGCTGCAGCCGCTGCAACGGCTGCTGGTCGGCGCCGCCGTCGAGATAACCCCCGATTGGGCGCGCCGTCGGCTCGGTTTGACGCCGAAGCATGGCCTGCGTTCGTGGGAGCGGCCGGTCGTGCGGCTGGCCGGAAGCCTCGCCGACAAGATCGTCTTGCGCAGCAGCCCCGCTGTGCAATCCTGCCTGCGGCTGGGATTGCCCGAGGACTATCTCTATGGCGTGCCACCCCGCCAACGATCTGCGGATGCGGGCGTATAAAACCGCAATGACAAGCTCTGTTCGCTTTAGTATGATTTATCGGATTAAAGATCGGGGAGCCAAATCCCTCGGCAAACAAAACGTCAGGCGGGGAACATCATGGATCGACGCGACTTTATGAAGACCACCGGAACGCTCATCGCGGGCGCGGCGCTGTCCAACAACGCGCTGGCGCAGGCGGCCAGCCTGGAGAAGCACGGACGTCTGGTTCTGCCGATCAATCGCGGCTGGCGCTTCAGCCCGTCCGTGGTGCCGGGCGGCCACGATCCGGCGTTCGACGATTCCAACTTCGATCGCGTCGTCATTCCGCACACCAACAAGACGCTGCCGTGGCATGCTTTCGACGACAAGGACTACGAGTTCGTCTCGCTCTATCGCCGGAAATTCCGCTTGCCGGCGGAAGCGCGCGGCCATCGCATTTTTGTCGACTTCGACGGCGTGATGACGGCGTCCACCGTCTGGATCAACGGCCGGCGCCTGGGCGAATACAAAGGCGGCTACACGCCGTTCTCCTTCGACCTCACGCCTTACGTGAATTTCGACGGCGACAATCTTCTGGCCGTCGACGTGGATTCGACCGAACGGCCGGACATTCCGCCTTTCGGTTATCAGCTCGATTACATGACCTTCGGCGGTCTCTATCGCGAAGTGGCGCTGCGCATCGTGCAGCCCACCTTCATCGAGAACATTTTCGCCCAGCCGAAAGATGTGTTGAGCAGG
>DAIDUA010000158.1 GCA_027456965.1 Alphaproteobacteria bacterium
GGCCCCGTGTCTTGATCGGCCTCCTTTTCCATCATCAACCCACAAAGAACATATATGGAACATGGCGCCGCATTTCAACGATTTTGATTGCACAAATTGTCGCACTCAACCCATGAGAGTGTTCGTTAGGAGCGGTCGCAACGGGGCACCGCGGAGATTTGCGCGACATGGTGGGTGACGACGACGTCCGGCATTGCGATCACGCGGCCCGCTCTGTCCCGACGACGTGACTTGGAAAAACGCACGTGCAACAGCTATGGGGTTCTCGCGCGCCGCCAAGGGCTCCGGCTCTGCGATCCTGGAGATTCGACATGACCGACCTTGCCGCCGCCAGCGTATTTTCCCTGGGCGACCGTACCGTGAACCGCATGGGTTATGGCGCCATGCAGCTCGCCGGACCGGGCGTGTTCGGGCCGCCCAAGGACCCCGCCGCGGCGATCGCCGTTTTGCGCGAAGCGGTCGCCAGCGGCGTCAATCACATCGACACCAGCGATTTCTACGGCCCGCACGTCACCAACCGGCTGATCCGCGAGGCGCTACATCCGTACCCGGACGATCTGGTGATCGTCACCAAGGTCGGCGCGGCGCGCGGCGAGGACGCCTCGTGGCTTCCGGCGATGGCGCCCGCCGAACTTGTAAGCGCCGTCCACGACAATCTGAAAAACCTCGGCGTCGACGTGCTGGACGTCGTCAACCTGCGGCTCATGGGAAAGATTCACGGGCCAGCCGAGGGCTCGCTCGAAGAGCCGTTCACGGCGCTGGCGGAGCTGCAGCGGCAAGGTCTGATCCGCCATCTCGGCGTCAGCAACGTGACGCCGGTGCAAGTCGCGCAGGCGCGCGGCATCGCCGAGGTGGTGTGCGTGCAGAACCTCTACAACGTCGCCCATCGCGACGACGACGCCCTGATCGAGGCGTTCGCGGACATCGCCTATGTGCCCTTCTTCCCGCTCGGCGGCTTCACGCCGCTGCAGTCTTCTACGCTGTCGGAGGTGGCGGCCGAACGCGGCGCCACGCCGATGCAGGTGGCGCTCGCCTGGCTGCTGCACCGCGCGCCCAACATCGTCCTGATCCCCGGAACGTCGTCGATCGGCCACCTGCGCGAAAATCTGGCGGCGGCGGAACTGGCGTTGCCGGACGCGGCGCTCGCCCGCTTGAACGCCATCGGCAAGGGGGACGAACGCTGAGCGCGAATGCCGCAGGATATAAGGGAACATGATACGCAATTCACAACTCTGGACGCGTTCTTGCGGTGAATTAAGTATTATGTCCCCTTATCTACCAAACTCAACGGAATCCTATCCGCGGCATTTTGGCCCCACAAGAGGCGCGGCGAAGCGCGGAATTCCAGAAACACGATACTTATTTTTTGCGCGCGCTTGCCTTGCTCGCTTTCGGTTTCGGTCCGGGTTTCTGCTTGGCCAGCGTCCGGCCGAGGCGCTTCTCCAACTTTTTGAGAAACGGGGCGGCGCCCAGCGGACGGCCGGTGCGTTCGCTCCTGCGGATCGCCTGAAGCGATTCCTCGACCAGACCTTCGCCGAGGAATTCCGCCCAGTCCGGCGCCAGCGCCAACAGCGGCTTGACGCGCACCAGCCCGTCATCCTTGCCCGCCAGATGCGCCCGCGCGCTCGCCCACTTCCAGTCGCGCGCCCGCCGCGCCCGCTTTGCCCGCACCGGATTGAGTTCGACATAGCGCGCGGCGGCCATCAGATGAGCCTCGTCCATCGGGAACGAGGCGAAGCGGCCTTGCCAGAGATAGCCGCTCCAGTCCTTGCGGGAATTGATGGCGCGCGTGTAGCGGCGATGCGCTTCGCCCAGCGCGGCGCGCAACCCGTCTTCGTCCGCCGGCAGCAGAATGAGGTGCACGTGATCGGGCATCAGGCAATAGGCCCACACCTCGGTGCCGGCGGCGCGGCAGCCCTCCGCCAGCAGCGCCTTGTAAAGCGCATAATCCTCGTCGCCGAAGAACACAGGCTGACGGCGGTTGCCCCGCTGCGTCACATGATGCGGCACGCCTGCCGCCACGACCCGCGCCAATCTTGCCATCCCGGGAGCATAGGGCCGCGGCGGCGGAGCGTCAATTAAGTATTATGTCCCCGAATTAAAAGCCGAAGCGCGACAGCGGCGCCTGCAGCGATTGCTGCCTCGGCGCTTCGGAGGCGACGGCGAGATCCAGAACGATCGGATGATGATCGGAAGGGCCTTTTTCCAGCACCTCCTTGCGGAGGCAGCGCAGGTCGCGCGCCATGCAGCGGTCCAGGCGCAGCGCTATGACGTTGCGCGCCTTGTGCGTCCGGCGGCGCGGCCCGACGTCTTCGAACTCCGGCAGCAGGATCGGACCGACGGCATTGAAATCGCCGATGATGGCGGCCGGCCCCCGAAGCGCGCCGGCGATGTGACGCAATTGCCAGCGATTCAGAAACTGGCCGTGCGACAGATGAACATTGGCGAAAGAGACGCCGCGAAACCGCACGATCTGCGCGACGCGCGGCGGCACCCGGCCGGGCAAGGCGGAGGCGGGCAGACGCAAGGCCGTGGTCGGCGGCAGCGGATGGGGGCTCCAGGCGGCCAAGCCGTAGATGCGCCCCTGCATGGGATGGCGAAAGAAATGGCCGCCGACGAGCGACGGCAGGGCCGTCAGGTCTTCGGTCGCCTCCTGCAGCAGAAGCAGGTCGGGGCGGCGGCGCCGGACAAGGTCCGCGACGTCCTCCACATCGGCTCCGACGCGGCGCAGCAGATTCCAGCTGACGACGCGCATCCGCGCGCCCGCATGGGGCTGCGTCTCTGCCGTCATGTCTCCGGAACCGTCAAATTTCATGTCGCGCCCAGAAGAACCTTCCGACATCATAATCAGACAATGTTACGCCTGCATATCGGCCAAGGATATCGCATCTGCCGCCCAATCCGGAGGCCGTATGCGCCCAGGCCAAAAAACAGCCATGCCGATGAAGGCCTCGCCGGCTTCTACTTTGAATTCGAACTTTTGAAAGCGCCTCCCGGAGCGCGGCGCGTCCGGGATCACACGTTTGCGTTACCTGCCTTACTCCACGCCGGGCCGATCCAGCGGCTTCTGGCTGGCGGCCACTTTCGCCAGACGGAGAAGCTGCACGAACTCGGCGCGGTAGCCGAACGCGTCCCCGCCCTTCGCGGCGTTGGCGATGTCGATGGCGCGGTCGTAATCGAAATCCTTGATATAGGGATCGTGACGCAAAAGCTGCGCGGCGCCCACCACCGAGGCCGCGAACCGCATGTCTTCGGAAACCTGGGCGAAGGTCGCCGCTTCGTCGGCATCGTTGACCGGCCGTTCGATCAGCTTCGAGACCTTCTCGCCCGGCAGCTTGTAGCGAATCTTGAGGAAGGCATATTCGCCGTTCGGATCGCCCTTGACCGGTTTGCCGTAGCGCAGCGGATCGGACATCTGCGCCTTGGAACCCACCGGCGTGATCTCGTAGAGCGCCGTCACCGTGGCGCCGGAGCCGATGTCGCCGGCATCCACCTTGTCGTTGTTGAAGTCGGTGCGGTCGAGCAGCCGGGTCTCGTAACCGATCAGGCGGTATTCGGCGACGCGGGCGGGATTGAACTCCACCTGAATCTTGACGTCGTTGGCGATGGTTAACAGCGTGCCGGAGATCTGGTCGACGAAGACCTTGCGCGCCTCGTTCATGTTGTCGATGAAGGCGGCATTGCCGTTGCCCGCCTGCGCCAGCTTCTGCATTGTGGCGTCCTGATAATTGTCGTTGCCGAAGCCGATGCAGGTGAGATAGATGCCCGTCTCGCGCTCGCGGATGACAAAATCCTCAAGCGCTTTCGGATCGACGATGCCGACATTGAAGTCGCCGTCGGTCGCCAGGATCACGCGGTTGACCGCACCTTTGACGAAGCCCGCTTTCGCGAGATCGTAGGCGACGCGGATACCCTCGCCGCCCGGCGTGAAGCCGCCGGCCCGAACCTGACTGAGCGCCGCCATGATCTTGACCTTGTCGGAACCCGGCGTCGGCTGCAGCGGCACGGTGACGCCGCCGCCATAGGTCACGATGGCAACACGGTCGTCGGCCTTGAGCTGGTCCACCAGGAGATGGAAGGCGCGCAGCAGCAGCGGCAGTTTGTTGGGCTCGGCCATCGAGCCGGAATTGTCGATCAGGAACACGAGATTGGCGCGCGGCCGCTCCTTCTTGGGCAGATCGAAGCCCTTGATGCCGATGTGCAGGATCTTGGTGTCCTTGTTCCACGGCGTCGGATAGACGCGCACGCTCGCCTCGAACGGCGTCGCGCGGTCCTTCGGGCCGGGATAGGCGTAATCGAAATAGTTGACCATCTCCTCGATGCGCACGGCGTCGGCCGGCGGCAGCGCGCCGCTGTTCAGCGCATCGCGCACCACGCCGTAGGAGGCGGTGTCGACGTCGATGGAGAAGGTGGACACCGGCTCTTCGGCGGTGACCTTGACGGGATTGGGTTTGGCGTCGGGGAATTTCGAGGTGTTGGACGGCTGCCAATAGGTCGGCGGCGGAGGCGGCATCATCGCCATCTTCGCGTAAGCGGGCGCGCCCGCGACCGTCGCGGTCTCGACCATGGCCTCCGGCGCCGGCGGCGGGGGCGGCCCCACCACGGTCTGCGGCGAGGTGGCCTGGTCCTGACATCCGGCAAGCGCCAGCAGCGCCGCCGCGCCGATCACCAGCCACAAAGTCCGCATGATGCGAAGACCCCGTTTCATGACGCTCCCTCCAAGAATTATCGGCGACAGCATCATAGCGAATTCCGCTGCCGTAGGGGCAGGATTGCGGCGGACCGGAGGCCATGCGGCAGAATGCGTCTGGTCCGCACTATTGATAAGTGACCAGTAGTGGACGCCGGCTATTTTTCAAGGTTCCGGAGCATGTTTCCTCTGCATGGCTCCCATCCGCTGCAGCGCAGCATAAAACTATTGCCGTTACCCTAGGACATCCTATTTGACACGCATCGCTGCTGAAGACGCGACAAGGGTGTCGCGGCCAGCCCCGAAAACAGGAGTGGGACATGAGAGAGTCTTTTAAAAAGGTCAGCGCCGGTCTGCTTACCCTTGCCGTCCTCGGCACCGTGGGTGGGTTTCTGACCTTGTCGCTGGTCGACGCCCAGTCGAAGGCCGTCCCGGAATATGCTGCGGTGCACACAGTCACCCAGGCAAACGAGATCGTGACGGTGGTCGGCAATCGGCGGGCTACGTAAGCCCGCCGAACTTCTCCGACGGCGGACCGCGAAATGTCGGACAAAATCGAAGGCAATAATGTTGCGGGGATTGTCCGCCGGCCCGATAAGATATGTTCTTCAGTATGTTCGCATGCCGCAGGTGCATGCCCCCTATACTGAGGATACTTGCTTAAAAGCATTGTGGCTGAAATGTGGCCTCCCTATGTTTAGGGAAGCTGCTGGTTAATGGCGGCCTCTTCTAGCTGCCACCGGCTGCGATAAGGAGAGGATCATGACTGCGTTCATGGCGTGCGCCAAATCGATCGGTGCGGGTGTCCTCACTTTGCTCGTGTTCGCGGGTGTGGCGTTCGTGCTGTACACCTCACTGATTGCCCCGGCGCCTGATAAGAGCGACATGTACTATCCGACTGCGAAAGCGACGGTCACGCAACCCGTCCAGGAAAATGTGACGGTCAAAGGCGAAAGACAGCCTTCGTAAGCCTGGTTTAGTCCGCGACTTCTTCGAACGCGACCTCGTGGCCCCACAGGCGCTCGATATGCGTGAGAACGAGGTCCTTGGTCGCATGATGCAGCGGGACGCCGCGATGCATGTGGTGCTCCAGGAAGAGTTTGCGGTCGCCCTTCAAGTTCGCACCGACGACCTGGATGTTGGGGTCTGATGCTCCAGCGTCGTATTGGCGCGCGAGCAGACTGCGGACCTTGCGATAGCCGCCCTCGTTGTGGATGGCCGACACGGCGTAGGCGTCGTCGTCGGCCTTGTCGTAAAGCGCGAACAGGCGAAAGTCGCGCATCAGCTTGGGCGACAGGAACTGCTCGATGAAACTTTCGTCGCGATAGTTCGCCCAGGCGTCCTTCAAAGCGCCGACCCAGTCGCCGGAGCCCGCCAGCCGGGGGAACCAGTCGCGGTCCTCGCCGGTCGGCGCTTCGGCGATGCGGCGGATGTCCGTCATCATCGCAAAACCCAGCGCGTAGGGATTGATGCCGGAATAGCGCTTGTCGCTGAACTCTGGCTGGAACACCACGGAGGTGTGGCTGTGCAGAAATTCGAGCAGCGAGCCTTCGGTGATCAGCCCGCGGTCGTACATCAGGTTCATGATCGCGTGATGGACGAAGGTGGCGCAGCCCTCGTTCATCACCTTGGTCTGGCGCTGCGGATAGAAATACTGCGCCAGATTGCGCACGATGCGCAGGGTCTCGCGCTGCCAGGCCTTGAGCGTCGGCGAATGCTTTTCCAGGAAATAGAGCAGATTTTCCTCGGGCAGCTTCATGTCGCCGCCGAATCCGTCGTCGTCCTCGGGTATGGGCGGCGCGGCGGGCGGCTCGACCCCTGCCGGAAGCGTGCGCCACAATTCGTTGTAGGCTTCCTCTTCGTACTCCGCGCGGCGGCGGCGCTTTTCCAGAACCCGTTCCTTCGACGGCTTGGGCGGCCGGCGATAGCGGAATACGCCCTGGTCCATCAGGGCGTGCGCGGCGTCGAGGACGGCTTCCACTTCCTCGCGCCCGTGACGCTCCTCGCAGGCCGAAATATAGCGCTTGGCGAAGGCAAGATAATCGAGGATGCCTTCGGCGTTGGTCCACTGCCGGAAGAGATAGTTGTTCTTGAAGAAATGATTGTGCCCGAACGCGGCGTGCGCCATCACCAGCGCCTGCATGGTCATCGTGTTTTCTTCGAGCAGGTAGGAGATGCAGGGGCTCGAATTGATGACGATCTCGTAGGCGAGCGCGGTGTAGCCGGCGCGATAGAGCGTGTCTTCCCGCGCAAACAGCTTGCCGAAGCTCCAATGGTTGTACATCAGCGGCATGCCGAGCGAGGAATAGGCATCCAGCATCTGCTCGGAGGAAATCACCTCCACCTGGTTGGGATAGACGTCGAGCTTGAGATCGCCGAGCGCGATCTCCTCGATGGCCTTGTAGGTGCGGTCCAGCGCCTCGAAGTTCCATTCGGCTTCGCTAAACAAGAGTTTGCTGCCGCCCACCGCTATTCCCCCCTGTCATGGCCCGCAAAAGCGGGCCATCCAGTTGACGGCCGGTTCATTCGCCGCGTGGACACGCGGCGGCTGGATGGCCGGGGCGAGCCCGGCCAGAACGATTGGGGGCAAGCGATGAAGGCAGTTTGAGTCACGACCCCGCCTCCGCCTTCTTGAACAG
>DAIDUA010000159.1 GCA_027456965.1 Alphaproteobacteria bacterium
GTCGGCAACGCCATCAAGGTGGCCTTGGGCGATTCCGTGGACCCGGCGGACCTCGAACCGAAATTCTTCACGCCGGTGATCCAGCGCTACGCGTTTCCGGCGCCCGGCAAGGTCGTCTCGATTTCGGGCGCCGACGAAGCGCGCAAGGTGCCGGGCGTCGCCGACGTCATCGTCACGGCCAAGCCCGGCGACGTCATTCCGCCGGCCGGCGACAAGCGCCCGTCTGCCGCCATGGTGCTGGCCACCGGACAAACCCGCGATGCCGCACTTGTGGCGGCCAACGACGCACTCTCCTGCATCAGGATCCAAACCGCATGAATGCGCCGCTCACCAACAAGCAGTTTGACGTCCGCACCGGCACGTTAAGGTTGTTCGCCTTTTTCCATCTCAACCTCGCCTTCTCGTCCATCGAGGAGGAGCAGCGCGACGAAGTGATCGCCTGCTGCTACTGGCCGCTGCTGCGCCTCGCCGAGAAGTGCGGACCGATCGGCATCGAGGCCTCCGGCTACACGCTGGAAGAGATCGCCGAGCGCGATCCCTTCTGGATCGACACCTTAAAAAGGCTGATTGCATCGGGGCGCGTGGAATTCATCGGCTCGGGCTACACGCAGATGATCGGTCCCCTGGTGCCGGCGCGCGTCACCGAAGCCAATCTTGCGATCGGCAGCGACGTCTATCAACGCCTGCTGGGCGTCACGCCCACCCTCGCGCTGGTCAACGAGCAGGCCTATTCGAGCGGACTGGTCGGCTTGTACCTCGACGCCGGCTATCGCGCCCTGCTGATGGATTGGGACAATCCGTCATCGCATCACCAGTGGCCCGGCGAGGCGCGCTACAGCGCACAGCGCGCGGTGGGCACCGACGGACGCGCGATCGGCCTGTTGTGGACCAACACCGTCGCCTTCCAGAAGCTGCAGCGCTTCGCGCACAACGACATCGGTCTCGACGACTATCTCGATTACGTCCGCACGCAGCGCGGCGCGGCGGCGCGCGCGCTGTGCGTCTATGCCAGCGACGCGGAGATTTTCGATTTCCGCCCCGGCCGCTACAAGACCGAGGAGAAAAACAGAGGCGGCGAGTGGACGAAGCTGGAACAGGCCTTCCAGCGCCTTGCACAGGAACCGTCCTGCGAAATGGTGCTGCCGTCGCAGCTGCTGACCTATGTGCCGAAGAAGCAGCAGCCGCTGCGGCTGGAAACCCCCGACTGTCCGATTCCGGTCAAGAAGCAGCGCAAATACAATCTGTCGCGCTGGGCGGTGACCGGTCGCGACGATCTTGCGATCAACGCCGCCTGCGAACGCATCCATCACGGCCTGATCGCCGCCGACGCCGGTCCGGAGGCGTGGAAGGAGCTCTGCTATTTGTGGTCGAGCGATTTCCGCACCCACATCACCGACAAGCGCTGGTCCGAGTTTTGTCAAAGGCTGCGCACCGCACTGGTCCGCTGGAGCCCGCCCGAGCCCTCGCCCATGCCGAGCCCGCGCGGCGCCGAGATCGCCGCACGCCATCTCAACATCGTCACGCCCATGGTTCGCGCCCGCCTCGATCGCCGCCGCGGCCTTGCCCTGGCCTCGATCCATTTCGACGGCCACGAAATGCCGCTGGCCGGTACCCTGCCGCACGGCCATTTCGACGACATTGCGCTGCAAGCGGACTGGTACACGGGCAACAGCGTGTTCGAAGCGCCCGGCGAACACAAAGTCACCGATCTGGAATGGTGCAGAGCCCATCTGTGGAACGACGGCGACGATCTGCTCGCCTTCGCGCGCATCGACACGCCCAAAGGCCTGATCGAGAAGACGCTGCGTTTCCATGCCCGCGAACCGCGGATCGATTTCGACCTCACCTTCCATTGGGAGGAGTGGGGCAAGGGCAGCCTGCGGCTAGGCCACCTCACCCTGCTGCCAGACGCCTTCGACTGGGACGGGCTTTCCTTAACGACCCACAATGGCGGTAAGGATTGCGAAACCTTTGACCTCGCCGACAGCACGGTCGAGCACGGCGCGCCCGTATCGTTCCTGGTTTCGGCTTCGAACGGGCTGCCGATGACGGAAGGCTGGGCGGAAATCGGCGACAACCGGCACCGCCTGCGCATCGATGTGGACCGCTGCACGGCGCCGCTTCTCGGCCTTTTGACCCACAGACGCGTCCGCGGCAGCCTGTTCTGCCAATTGGCCCTTTCGGCACTGGAACTGGACGACACGCGCAAGCCGACGCCGTTGCGCCACGGCCCGCGGCGCTTTCGCTTTAGCGTGAATGCGGCGTTTCCGTCAGGTGATTGTTAACCGTGTTCTGTAACCATCACCTCTGACAACAAGGGTGGCAGATCCATGGCTCAGCGGGCGAAGAAAATCTATCTGGCAACGGAGGCCAACCAGAGCCTCGCCGACCCTGCAGCTCCGGTCCTGCGCGATTTCGCGCAACCCTGGCTCGACCTCAACGACAAGGCCGTTCTGGTCACCGGAGGAACGGGATCGTTCGGCAAGCACTTCGTGCGCACGGTCATCAACCAGTACAAGCCGCGCCGCCTGATCATCTTTTCGCGCGACGAACTCAAGCAGTACGAGATGCAGCAGATCTTCCCGATGGATCAGCATCCGTTCATGCGCTATTTCATCGGCGATGTGCGCGATCGCGACCGTCTTGAGATGGCCATGCGCGACGTCGACTACGTGATCCATGCGGCGGCGCTGAAGCAGGTTCCCACCGCGGAATACAATCCCTTCGAGTGCATCCGCACCAACATCTTCGGCGCCGAGAATGTCGTTTACGCGGCGCTGAGGCGCAATGTGCGCAAGGTGATCGCCCTGTCGACCGACAAGGCGGCCAATCCGGTCAACCTCTACGGCGCTTCCAAGCTGGCCTCCGACAAGATCTTCGTCGCCGCCAACAACCTCGCCTGCGCCGACGGAACGCGATTCGCGGTCGTGCGCTACGGCAACGTCGCGGGCTCGCGCGGCTCCGTCATTCCCTTCTTCAAGAAGCTCGCCGACGACGGCGCGCTCGAACTGCCGATCACCGACCCGCGGATGACGCGCTGCTGGATCACGCTGACCCAGGGCGTGAACTTCGTGCTGTCGAGCATGGAAATGTCGCGCGGCGGCGAGATCTTCGTGCCGAAGATTCCCTCCACCACGATCACCGACATAGCCGACCTGATCGGACCGACACTCGGCCAGAAGGTCGTCGGCATCCGTCCCGGCGAGAAACTACACGAGACGATGATCCCGGCCGACGATTCGCATTGGACCGTCGAGCTCGACGACCGCTTCGTGATCCTGGCGAGCTTCGCCGCCGCGGGCCGCGAAGCCTACCTCAACCGCGGCGCCCAGCCCGTCAGCGAAGGCTTCTGCTATTCGAGCGATTCGAACGCGGAAATGCTCGACGCCCGCGGCCTGCAACTGCTGCTGCAAGAGGCCTTTGCGTGAGCGCTCCCGCGCTGAAGAAACCACCGCAGACGGCAAAGCCCTTTCTGCCCTATGGCCGCCAGGTCATCGAGGACGACGACGTCGAGGCCGTTTGCGAGGTGTTGCGCGGCGACTATCTGACGACCGGACCGGCGGTCGGCCGCTTCGAGGCCGCTCTGGCGAAGACCGTCAACGCCAAGCACGCGGTGGTCTGCGCCAACGGAACCGCGGCTCTGTACATGGCGGCGCACGCCCTCGGACTGGGACCCGGAACCACGATCATCGTGCCGTCGCTGACCTTTCTCGCCACGGCGAGCGCGCCCTATCTCAACGGCGCGCGGATCGTCTTCGCCGATGTCGATCCCGACAGCGGGCTGATGCGTCCGCAGGATCTGGCCGACGCCATCGACCGGGCCGGGAAGGCAGACGCCGTCTTCAACGTTCATTTGAACGGCCAGTGCGGCGCGGTGGAGGAAATCGCGGAGCTGGCGCGCGGCCGCGGCCTCAAGATCGTCGACGACGCCTGCCACGCGCTGGGCACCGCCACCATCGCCAGGGACGGCTCGCGCAGCCTGATCGGCGAAAATGCCTTCAGCGATCTGAGCGTTTTTTCCTTCCACCCGGTCAAGGCCATCGCCATGGGCGAAGGCGGCGCCGTAACGACGAACGATCCGGACATCGCCGCGACGCTGATGCGGACGCGCAATCATGGCATGACGCGCGACGCGCGCGAATTCGCCAACAGAGCGGATGCCTTCGAAGACGAAGGTCGGGCGAACCCCTGGTATTACGAACTGGTGGAGCCGGGCTTCAACTGGCGCGCCAACGACATCCAGTGCGCGCTCGGCTGCTCGCAACTGGCCAAGCTCGACCGCTTTCTGGTCCGCCGGCGCGCCCTGGCGGCGGCCTATGATGCGCTGCTTGCGCCTTATGCCCCACGGCTTCGGCCGGTTGCGCGGCATCGCACCTGTCTTCCGGCATGGCATCTTTATGCGGTGACGATCGATTTTCCGTCCTTCGGCATAACCCGCGCCGCGTTCACGCGGCGTCTGGCCGAAGAGGGGATCGGCAGTCAGGTGCACTATTTTCCGGTGCACCGTCAGCGCTTCTATGCCGAGCGCTATGGCATCGCCGAGCTTCCCGGCGCCGACGCCTATTATGCGCGCTGCCTCAGCCTGCCGTTCTTCGCTTCGATGACGGTGGAGGATGTCGAGCGCGCCGTGCTCGCGATACGGAAGATTCTGGCGCTTTGAAAATGGCAACGGACGGAAGCTGTCGCTTCCGCCCGCCGCTTCTTTTTTGAATACCCCAAACCCACGCCCCGGGGGAAGGGCCGATTGAACCGGCACCCGCCATTCCGGAAAGCGACGGCGGACGTTCGGAACGCCCGCCGCCTTAAAGTGCTTACCTGAACAGCGCCAAGATGGACTGCGGTGCCTGATTGGCAATCGACAGAGCCTGGACGCCGAGCTGCTGCTTGGTCTGCAGAGACGTCAGCATCGCGCTTTCCTGCGCCATGTTCGCGTCGACCAGGCTGCCGATACCGGCGGTCAGAGTGTCGGACAATTGCTGAGAGAAGCTGAGCTGGATCGAGAACTTCTTCGAGCCGGCAGACAGTCTCGAAAGCGCCGAGTTGACGTTGGTCAGCGAGGTCTGGATGGTCGCAACCATCGTCGAGGCCTTCGCAGCCGTGGAAATCGTGCCCGTTGCCTTGAGGGTCACGATCGAACCGGACAGCGACATGTTCTGCGTGCTGACCGTGATGCGCCGCGTTCCGTCGGACGAAGCCAGAGCCGTGATCTTCGTCGTCGAGCCGTTGACCATATTGAAGCCGTTGAACACGGCGTTCTTCACGATGGTTGTGATCTGGTCGCGCAAGGCGATGAAGTCCTGGTTCATGGCCTGACGGCTTGCCGTGTCCAGCGAAGTATCGGACGCCGCCAGCGCACTCTGCTTCATCTGAATCAGCAAGTCGGAAATCGACTGACCGGCCGACATGGCGACATCCACCGTGGACATGCCGCGATTAAGGCTGTCGGAGACGGCGTTGTAACCCGCGACATCGCCGCGCATGTTCTGGGCAATGGCGAAAACCGCGCCGTTGTCCTTGGCGGACGAGACCTTCATGCCGGTGTTGATGGCGGTCTGGGTCTGCGCAAGTTGCGCCTGGGTCTGGTTGAGGTACTGCAGCGCCGTCATGGCGCCGACATTGGTGTTTACGCTAAGCATTATTGCCTCCGTTCTGGCATGGTGATGTGAGCGTTTTGCTCAGGAGCGTTTTGCCCCTGCCAGTCCATAGGCAATGCGCGTGCCGGTGGAACTTAAGGTTTCCTTCACTCTCGTTTGTGAGCGGCATCGGGAAAATCCGGCGGCGGTAATTTTCCCCGCGGCCAATTTTGCCCGGCACGATTTACCGAGAAGGCGGCAAATAATGCCGGGCAGAGGGCAAATTTTGCCTATGCCGGACGCAAAAACGGCGCGGAGAAATTCTCCGCGCCGCTCTTTTCCCCTCTTTTTCCCGGTCGTTTCTTATTTGAACAGGGACAAGATCACCTGCGGCGACTGGTTGGCGATCGACAAGGCCTGGACGCCGAGCTGCTGCTTGGTCTGCAGCGCCGTCAACTGCGCGCTTTCCTGCGCCATGTTCGCGTCGACCAGGTTGCCGATACCAGCGGTGAGCGTATCGGACAATTTCTGGGCAAAGGTGAGCTGGATCGAGAACTTCTTCGAGCCTGAAGACAGTTTCGCCAGGGCCGAGTTGACGTTGGTCAGCGAGGCCTGGACCGTTGCCACCATCGTCGAGGCTTTCGCGGCCGTCGAGATCGTCCCCGTGCTCTTGATCGTCACAATCGTGCCGGACAGCGACAAGTTCTGCGCGCTGACGGTGATATGACGCGCACCGTCGGCCGAAGCCAGAGCCGAGATCTTCGTCGTCGAACCGTCGACCAGGTTGAAGCCGTTGAACACGGCGTTCTTCACGATCGTCGTGATCTGGTCGCGCAGGGCGGTGAAGTCCTGGTTCATGGCCTGGCGGCTCGCGGTATCGAGCGAAGTATCGGACGCGGCGAGCGCCTTCTGCTTCATTTCGATCAGAAGATCGGAGATCGACTGACCGGCCGACATGGCAACATCCACCGCGGACATGCCGCGGTTGATACTGTCTGTCACCGACGCATAGCCGGCGACGTCACCGCGCATGTTCTGAGCGATGGCGTAGATAGCGCCATCATCCTTCGCGGTGGCAACCTTCAGGCCCGTATTGATCGCGCTTTGGGTTTGCGCGAGCTGCGCCTGGGTCTGGTTGAGATACTGCAACGCCATCATGGCGCCAGTATTCGTATTCACGCTAAGCATGGTGTGTTCTCCACTTCCATTCTGGTCAGCTGACGGCGTTTTGCGCATCGTGAGGCACGATGCCCCGTCGATGCTTCGCAACGCCCGTGCCACGTCATTCGGCCGGAGACGTCACGTAATACGTTGATTTTATTGAATTATTTTTGGTGAAGACAATGACACCACGCGGTACAATTTGCCGCCCGGCAAAAAAGAAAGGCCGGCTTTGCAGCCGGCCTTCGCCTCGGAGTCCAGTCGAGGAAATTCAGGCCGCGCCCTGCAGGCCCTGCATGATGGTGCGGTTGATGTCGATCAGCGGATCGAGCGACGCGCCTTTGCGCGTCACGTCCTTGGAATACTTCGTAACCCAAAGAGACAGCGACACGATCTGCGCCCGCACGCCCTGCGGCAGCTGGTTGCGCTCGTCGAGGCAATCGGCCGCGAGCGCGCGCCACAGCTGGCGATTCCAGTCGACGGCCTCGACCAGCGGACCGCCGCCCTTGCCAGCTTTCTGCACGTCGATCAGCGCGCCCGTCACCTGACCGAACAATCGATATTCGGTCTGGCGCGGATCTTCAGTAATTCGCTGCGTATTCTGATAGGCTTTGAGTGTCATAGTTCAACCGTTCCTGTTCGAATTCAAACAGCTTCCTGCACAGCATCAGGGCCTTGTAATACGCGCCGCCCATCACATCGCGGCTGATCTCGATACAGGTGGCCAAGGCCACGCGGTCCCGGATAGCGCCCATGAACTCCGTCATGCGCAACGCAAAATCATTGTAGTATTGTTCGCTGTTTTCGGCATCGAGATACATCATCATGATCGGCAGATAGATGTGCCGCGCCGGGGTCGTCGCCTCTTCCGGCTGCATGATGTCCTTCTCGCGCAACACGCAAGCCTTGTTCTGGATGACGAGGCTGATCCGTTTGTCGCCGTTGGTCAGAACGGCGCCGTTCAGCACGAATTTTTCACCCGGCTTCAGCGACAGTTTCAGCGGCATGGACATCTCCCTGTCCGAACAAAGGCCATCGGTCATCTGCACCTTAGCGCGCGACGGTTAACAAAATACTCGCATTGAAAACAAACATGTTCACTCCGGATTAAGCATGGCGAGGCATTAATTGCGCCTCATATCGTTGAGGAAACAGCTACATGGCACGGATTGTCGCCGCTCTCAGCAGAGAAACGCTTGCCGGCATGGACGCCAAGCAGGAAGCACTCGCCAAGCTGGAAGCGCTCTCCGAAGAGGTCGATGCCTTACTGGCGCGCCGCAAGTCGAATGGCGCCGTGCAGCGGGCGGTCAAAGCCTGGCGCCGCGGCAATATCCCCCGAGCCGGCAAGCTGGCGCTCGTCGCGACCGAGGCCGACGACACCAACGCCAAGGCTTTTCATATTCTGGCCATGGCCCTGGAAAGAATGGGGCATCTGCACAAGGCGCTGGTCACCTACGAACACGCCCTGAAACTCGATCCCGACGATCCGGACATGCTGATTGATCTCGGCATGACAGCCTGGAACCTCAAAATGAGGGACGCCGCGGTCAAGATGTTCGAACTGTACATCGCCGCGCGCCCGGACTCGCCGCTCGGTTACAACAACCTCGGCAGCGTACAGGGCGACATGGGCAAGCCCACAACGGCGATCGAGACGATCCGTTCCGCCATCTATCGCATGCCGAACGAAGCGATCCTGTGGAATTCGCTCGCCACCGTGCTTGCCGAGGAAGGCCGCGTCGAAGAAAGCCTGGTATTCTATAACGAGGCGATCAGGATCGAGCCGGATTTCGCCCGCCCCTATCACAATCTCGGCTACGCCTATCAGCATCTGGGAAAGCTGCCCGAGGCGCTCGAGGCCTACGACAGCGCCTTGACGCACGTCACCGACCCGGCCGAACGCATCGAAGCGAAACATTCGCGCAGCATCTGCCTGATCGGCATGGGCCGGCTTGAGGAAGGTTTCCGCGAATACGAAATCCGCAACGACGATCGCTTCCGCGCCTACGCCCACCATATGACAAAGGCGCCGCTGTGGCGCGGTGAGCCGCTGGACGGCAAACGAATCCTGATCACGGGTGAACAGGGATTGGGCGATGAATTGATGTTCGCCAATATTCTGCCCGATGTGCAGCGCGCGGTCGGCCCCAAAGGCAGATTGCAGATTGCCGTCGATCGCAGACTGCACCCCTTGTTCCAGAGGTCATTTCCAGAGGCCGAAATCGGCTGTTGCGAAGACCGTCTGCTGATCTACCAGAACGGAAAGAAGGAAGTGCGCTTCATCCCCTTCGCGGTCGAAAAAGGCGATCCGGATTTCTATGCCCCGATGGGCACGCCGCTCCACGTGTTTCGCAAGCGCATCGAGGACTTCCCGCATGAAGCGTTCCTGAAGCCCGATCCGGAACGCGTGGCGCATTTCCGCGACCTGCTGCGGGCCGCCGGGCCGGGGCCCTATGTCGGCATCTGCTGGCGGTCGATGATGATCGACACCAAACGCGCGAAATACTACAGCGCCCTGGACATGTGGGGACCGATCCTCAAGACGCCGGGCGTCCGCTTCGTCAATCTCCAATACGGCGATTGCGCCGACGAGCTCGCGCACGCCCGCGAACTGCATGGCGTCGACGTCCAGACCATCGAAGGGCTCGATCTCAAAAACGACATCGACGGAGCGGCGGCGCTGTCGGCGGCCCTCGACCTGGCGATCTCGGCGCCCACCGCGGCCGCGGCCTGCGC